>NZ_JBHWEL010000015.1:76320-106293 GCF_042734135.1 Streptomyces sp. NPDC059668
GGTGTGGGGGCGTGTGGCTGTCTTGTGGTGTGGTGCTTCCGTGGGGGGGGGGGGTGTGATCCTTCGGGGGTGGGGCGTTCGTGGGTTTGGGTGCCCCCCCCCTGTCCTGGTATTTCAGCTGTCGGGGTGGCGGGATTTGAACCCACGACCTCTACGTCCCGAATGAGGGTTCTGAGGCGTCCCCCGTGATACGGGCAGGCTTTGTGGAGCATGGCGGAGACGACCGTTATCAGCTGTCGAGGTGTCTCGCAGAAGATGCTTCTGGACCCGGCTCCGTCTTGCCTAGGAACCGGGCGACCACGGCAGGGTGGATGAATTCGTCTGGGCCGATTCCAATCGAGTCCTTGCTTGACTTTCGCCAGTTGCAGCCCTGGTGAGCCAGTTGCACGTTGCTTAGGGTGTCGGGTCCGCCAGCGGCGATGGGCACTACATGGTCGATGGCGGCGGACAGCGGGTCCGGCCACTGTGCGGTCTGGTCCACTGGGAAGGAGCAGAGCTGGCACTGCCAACGATCCCGTTCGAACACGTCGAGACGCTCGTATCGCTCGCGGCCATTGCCTCGAATCCTGGCCCGACGACGGTTCGCTGCGTCTGCTTGCTGGCGACGACGGAGGTCCGGATCTTCAGCCCAGCGTCTGCGACGCGCTTCGTTTTTCCATGCCGGGAGACAGCCATCACAGCGAACCGCTGAGAGCTTTTTGGCCGTGATGTCCGCTTCGCAGTCGCGGCAGAGGTGTGTCCCTACATGCTTCGGATAGGGCTTTGAGTGGCGCTCGAAGTACTCCATGCACGCTTGGCTGCACCACTTGCGGCGAGGACCGCCCAATGGCTGTCCGAACGACCGGCCGCAGCCTGCCGCGCAGTAGGTGATCTCATTGGCTGCAGCGTTCCGTGCACAACTTCGGCACCCGATGCGGCGCCGTCCGCACGTAATGTCGGAGATCTTGACAATCGTGCCGGTGCCGCAATCCATGCATTCGACAGCTACTGCGAGCGTGGCTCGGGCGTACGGTTCAGTCAGAACCAGGCGGAGACTTGCCAAGGCTTTGAGTGCTTCGGACTTGGGCAGGGCGCGGTCCCGCCCTGCCCGGAGACGTCGAAAGCAGTGGATGCATGAACCACCTCGGATCGCATTGCTGAGCAGCACTGCTGACACCTCGCCGCAGTTCAGGCAGGCGACCTTCACAGGCTGAGCGCTGCCCTGGAAGGCTTCCAGCGGTCGGTAGCCGTTGTTCGCAAACATTTCCGAAGCGCAATGAGTACACCAGCCGGGCCGCCCAGATGCCGTGTATCTGATGCTGCACTGGGTGCACTTGGCCCCCAACGCGTCTCCGTACAGTTTCTGCAGGCGTCGGTGCCGAGGGCAAAGCCCCAAAGCGGCTGCCGCCTTCGGGCAGTCCTCAACAGCGCAGAAGCGCGTCTGCCGGGGAACTGCTTGGTGCAGTGGGTCTCCGTGCCTCTGCCAGCGCGCGTAATGGCTGCGGCAGTACCCACGCGCCACGACTAGACCGCCGCAGCCTTCGAGTGTGCACTGCTTGAAATCGCCGGTCGAGAGCCGCTCCTGCCGCTTGAGCTCGGCGCGCTCTCCACCGGCCCGCTGGGCGCACTGCTTGGAGCAGAACCTTTGCCACGGCATGGCCTGCGGGGTGAACACCCGTTGGCAGTGTGCGCATGCCTTGGCGAGGCCGGCGAGCTTTCGCTGAGTCTGGGCCCGGCGGGTCTCATTGCCTACTTCGCGGCGTCGTTTCGTGGCGCACACGTCGGAGCAGGTCACGCAGGCACGATGCCGAGTGGAGGGGATTGGGCCTGCACACACCACGCAGACGAGGTGCTTCTGTGGTGGGCGGTGAGTGCCCCTCTTGCTCGCAACGCCTTGCCGTTCGCGGCACTCCACCCCGCAGTACTTAGCCCGGGGAGCCCGTTCTGGTGGGATGCTGCCGCCACACCATGCGCAGGTTGATGCCATCCTCTGGTCCTCCATCCGGCTGCATCGGCTCGGTCAGCGCAGAGTAAGCGGAGGGTCTGACAACCCAGTTGGACGGATAGGCGAGGGACGACGATCCGGACCGAGCGACACGGATGCTGCTGCCACGAGCCACGGGATCTGGCAGACTTCAGGGAGTTCTCGTCGGGACCGCTCGACAGGTGACTCGTGGCCACCGGAGAGCACGCAACGGATGGTGTACCAACCTTGCCGAAACGGGTTGGTGAACCGGCTGACGATTCAAGATCGTCAGATCGTGCGCTCTCTGCTGCGGTAAGCCGTCCCGCCAGGGTTTCAAGATCGATGGGACCCGCGCTGTCCCTCCGGTGGCGATAGAAGCAGCAACTCAGCCCGGTGAAGACGTTCTGGTGGAATCCGCCGGCACTGCTCAGGAATGAGAGTCTGCGGCTCCCTTCGCCCCAGTGCTCAGGCTGCGGCTTCGCCGGGGGCCTCGTCCTCTGGGGGGTGGACCCAAGTAGTACCGGGTGCGAGGTCGGCCCCTGTCTCCGCCTTGTACTGCGCCTTCTTTTCCTCGCTGGCGTTCTGGCCCTCGGCGAGCTTCCGTAGGTGGGGGGTGGGCGACTGCCGAGGCTCGCCCGTGGTTTCAGTGGCGGAGGTCTGCTTCTGATCCGCGGTGTCCTCGGGGGCGCTCGGTTCCATGGCGTTCCTGGCGATCACGGCAACGGCGATCAGAGCCACGCTGCCGACAGCGCCGCCGACGGCGAGGATCTTCCCCCTGTGCTTCCTGAACAGATTCTTCGTCTTCTCGGCGAAGGGGGTGGGCTCGCCGTCCTCGGGCGTGGAGTCAGTCACGCGCACACATCTACCGCCTCATTCCTCACCTGTCAGGCAATCAGCCGACATCGCCCGATCAAGTTCGGTGGCCTGGCGCCGTTGATGTCAGAAGGACTTGGCAGAGTGCCAAGCAGTGAACCGCGCCTGCGTCTCCTGAGGTCGAGCGGCGCTGCTACTGGACCAGTCGGAGCATCGGCCTCTGTTCCTGAACGCCCAGAAGGTCCCGCACCCTCTTGTCTGTCCAGGCCAGTTCATGTGCCAGTTGGGAAACCGAGAGGCCCCCTTCCTTGGCAGCCAGGTCGAAGGCTTGTCCGAGCAGCGAAGGCTGCTCGCCGGGGAAGTTCGAGACCGATTCCGCAGTGAAGCCGGGCTGGCCGTCGAGAGCGCGTAGGCGCTGATATGTCCTGCTGGCGGTGGCGTCGGAGATCAGCCCCAGCTCGCGGCGGCGGTAGACGAGAGAGTGGAGGGAGACTCCCCAGACTCCCCTGAGCTCGGCCAGGCGTGCAAAATCCATTCGCCGTGGCAGGAACGGCAAGATGCTGTCCTGGGGGGTCAGGAACTCGGCGGCAAAGGCATCAGCCTCCTTCTCCTGACGGCTGTCACCGGTGGCATCGCCGTGAAGCACAAGGTGGCCCAGCTCATGGGCGGCCGTGAACCGGTGCCGGTAGATGTCGTCGGCCCGGTTGGCGGTCAGAACGACGAGCGGCCGCGCGGCCCGGGTGGAAAAGGCGTCCACGCTTGCAGCGGAGGGATCACTGGCGGGTGGCATGACTACGACAATCCCGTGGGATTCCATCCGCCTCACCAGATGCGTGACAGGGCCGTCGCCGAGGCCCCAGCGCCTGCGAAGCTCGCGGGCAGCGGATACGGGGTCGGTGGGCAGCTCTTCGCCGGGATGGACCTCTCCGCCAGCGAAACCGGGCAGATCGACGAGAGGCAACTGGACCCGCTGGTCCAGCGAGTACGTAAGCTCCCATACCTGTTCGGCGAAGGCGAGCGCACGTTCTCGCTGGGACTTCGGTGTGCTGCGCAGGCTTCGGAAATGCGCCATGGAAGCGTCGAGCCGATTGGCCGGCCTTCCAAGCAGGAAGAACGTCACCGGAACCCCGAGGATCTCTGCGAGCCGGGGGATCAAGTCAGGTCGTGGCTTCGACACCCCCGTCTCGTACTGCCCCACGGCGGCAGGCGTCACTCCAAGCTGGGCGGCCACGTCCTTCTTCGTCATCTCCGCCAGCCGACGAGCTTGTGTCAGCCGGGTGGGATCGAAGCCGTCAGAGATAGCACGTGGCGTGGCGCCGCGTTCTTCCGTACCGGGAATGAGGTCTTGCTTAATGGGTCGCATCGTCTTCGCTGGTCTGGTCCTCGACAGGTTCTGCCTCGGTCTGCGCAGGTACTCGCAGGGCCTGGTCCGAGGCGGTACGAGAGGACAGCGTAAGGGTGGGTTCGATTCCGTCGGCGAAGCTGGTGTGTGCCGTGATCTGGTTCGGAATGCTGATCGGTCGCAGCGTGTACGAGGTGACCTCCTGAGGCAGGTGGAGCGGCTCGGGATCGGTGGCCCACTCCAGCTGCCGGTTCATCCCGAGCGCCGCGATGCCCCAGTACGCCTCAAGGAGCTCGGAGGCGTTGCAGGCGAAGGGCACCAGGACCAGCTGGGTGCCCTGCGGGACCGTTGCCAGAGCGCCGCGCGGTTCGGCGATCGGGACGGTCGACCCAAAGTCGAGGTCGAACGGATCCTGGGTGTGCTTCGGCGTCGGCGCGAACGTGAAGAGCTCCTGTACCAGACGGGACTGGCTGGGGATGCGCGCGCTACGCACGTCTGACTTGGTCTTGGAGTACCGGAACGGGTAGAGCAGCCCGTTTCCGATGAGCATCAGCTCGTACGAGAAGCCGAACGGCTTGACCGCGCGGGCGCCAGGCACCTTCTTGAGTTCGTCCTGAAGCCGCTCGTACTGGTTCTCGTATCGGCTGGTGCCGTAGACGCGGGTGGTGCGGGATGCGGCTTGCTCCTGTGCAGCTTGTGCGTTGGCCTGCATGTTGCGAAGGCCCTGCCCGACGCGGCGGCGTGCATCTGCTGCGTGCTCGCCGAACACGTCGGTCGTCCACGACGACGAAGGCATACTCATGCGGACGACTCCTAGGGTCGAACTACGCATCGAAGCATTCCATTGCAGCCCTGACTTTAGTTGATGTCTAAGATTTTGCACAACTGCTTTGATGTCCGGCGCGCCTGCTGCTCGTAGGGCGGGCTTAGGAGCCTGCTCCGGCCTGCTGGGGCACACCAACGAGCCCAACACCAAACGGTGTTGGAACGCCGTGAGATCCGTTGAGTCAGCAAGACTGCGTGGGTGGGGTGTCATCTGGTAGCTCGGCGAGGAGTCGCGCGGCACGGTCGGGGCTGAGGTCCCATTGCAGGCAGATCGTGATCAGGCCGTCCAGCTGTTGAGAGTCCTCCGTCGGGTGGTTAGTCATGCCTTGAGCGATGGCGGTGGCGAGGTTCGGCATTCCTGAGTCTCGGAGAGCCGTGCCCTCGGCGCACTCGCTCTCTACTCGACGAGCCAGGGAGCTGAGGCAATGCTCGACCTCACCGATGACTGGGTCCCCTGGCCGGAGTGCAGTGATGATGCCCTGTGCCTGCTGGAACTGTGCCACTTCCTGGTCAGCGATACTTTGGTGTCGCGGGTCGGGTTCCCGCAGAGCCGTCAGGTGGGCCAGGCCGGAGAGACACTGGAGAGCTTGGTGGGCGTCGATGACTGCGTTGGTGAGCGGCGTCGGGTGAGCTTCAGGAAGGGCCGCGCTCCAGGTGTCGAAGAGGTCGATTCCGGGCCAGAGTTCATCTTGAAGCTGCTGTGCGAGATGTCGAACCGGCTTGCCGTCTGCAAGTGGCACGATAAGGACGGGCCTGCGGTATCCCTGAGATACTTGATCATGCCGCATCAGCCCGCTCAGCTGGGTCACCACGGCCTGCCATTGGGCAACATCGTCGAGCGCCACGCCTACTGCCAACTGCACAGGCGGCCACTCCACCGCCTTTGCGTCGGTGATCGGCCGAGAGTAGAGCTGAACGGAGAGCCCCACTGCTTCGGCCTCGGCCTGGAGCTTCCGCTGGACTGCTATCGCTCGTTCGTTGGCAGCCGCTCGGGCGAGGTCCGCCGCTCGGGCGAGCCCCTGTGCAGACGGCCCAGACCGTGCCGCGGTCCTGAGCGCCTTCGGCTCGAGGGTGCCCCAGGTGAGCTCAGCGAGAACGGGGTGCAGGTCGGTGAGAGTCTTAACTACTTGATCGAGGGCGGCCGGCGGTTTCTGGTCGATGAGGTGCCAGCGTTCCTCGTCCCGCACGCGCAGTACGCCCGTCCGCAATGTCTCCCAGGCATAGCTGGCGAGTGCCCGGTGCTCCGCGGGGTCGAAAATCCTTCGGGTGAGATTGTCTGCGATCCCGTCCACGAGCAGATGCAGCTGATCCACCCCACCGCCTGGAGCGGCATCGTCGGCAGGCAGCGCGGACAGAGATGCGCTGTCGGCGGGCAACGTTAGTGCGGCGGCCTGCTCCAGTAGCGCCGCTTGCATCGTACGAAGCTTGGCCATGTCCCTGGGCCCCGCGCGGTCGATGGACCAGGCCCGGGTCAGGTCCGTCAAGTACTTGTTCAGCGCGGGGAGCACAGTGCTCGCTGCTGCTGTTCGAGTTGTCCAGTCGGTGGTGCCGGCCGCAGCCGTGGCGATCAGTGCCTGTGCACGGATCCACGCCACCTGGGTCATCGAACGGTCATACCTGCGCTGCAGGCGGCTGACTCCACCCGTGAAGTCACCGAAGGTCTGCGGAATTCCACCAGGCAGCAGGCTTTGGACGTCCACGCTCTCGCAGTGCGGAAGGCAGCGGAGCAGGATCCGCCCGAACGTCCGGATCGATTGTTCCGCATCTGGCTGAGCCCGATCGGACACATGCATGAGACGGGCGTACGCGACCGGACTGCCGTCCCGCTCTACGACGGATGCCTCAATAACCCACGGGGATTCGGCCCTGAGTCTCGCCAGGATTACCTCCTCTCCACCCGCGAGTTCAAGCAGGTCCCTGGCCAGAGTCGACGACAGGGCGCGTGCCGCTGTGAGGAGGTCTCCCAGCGACTCAACCGATGAGTCGAGGAGTATCCGCGCGAACGGTGAGTCCGCGAGTACCTGCGGCCAGTCCGTGACATCCAGCTCCGTTTGGGCGAGCACGGCCAGGAACCTCTGGGCTTCGGTCTGCTCCTCGCACTGTGCGAGTACGTGTGCCAACTCGGCCGTGCCGAGCCGTTCCGCCAGTGCGTCGCGTAGCGGGGAGCCGAAAGAACCGGTGGCGCGGATCTCGGCCGTGGCAGCGGCGATCTCGGGTTTCAGGTTCGGCAGCGGATCGCCGCCCAGCACCGCGAAGTACAGGAGCGTGCGACGGTTTGCGGGCGACACCCGGTGCCGATCGAGGATCTCTGCCCACTTGGCGGCCTGACGAGTGAAATCGACGAGACGCAGGGCCTGGAGGATGCCTGTCATCCCAGCTGTACCGGGCCTTTGCCCGAGTTCGACCACGACCTGCTGCAGTACGACGGAATCCAGATCCGGGTATTCCGCGAGGGCGCCGGCCACGAACGGCTGGAGCTGTGCATCGGCCAGCATTCGCATCACCGAGATGACGGTCTCATCCAGCACCGGTGGCGGCACCGCATGTACGGCATCGGCCAATCTGCCGGAGCGCAGCTGATGAAGCCCGGACAGACGTCCCAGCCGCTCGTGGACGAGGTGTTCGTCCACGAGGCGGGAGAGTGCGACGCGGAGTTCGGCATCGCCGATGCCGAGTTGCTGCTGTACTGCCCGCAGCGGCACGTCGGCGCCCCATTTATGGGCCACCGAGATTCTCGCCAGGATCTCGATCTCCGTCTGTCGCCCTTCGATCACCCGCCGGTTGACCTGCTCAGACAGGACATCCGACAATCGCCGTCCGCGGGTGAGAAGGTGCGTGAACTCCAAAGTCAGTCCGTCCGCCGCTTCGTATGCCTCCCGCCAGTGCGGCGCTTTCGTGAGACCGGATGCGGAAAGACCTCTGTAGATCTGTTTCGCGACCTCCTCGTCGAGCGCTACCGCGATCTGGGTGCAACCCGCCTGGCTTCGGAGCGGCAGCAGGTCCTCGCTACGCACAGAGCCCAACAGCAGAACGCCGGGAATCGGTGCAAGTTCACGATGGAGAACGTCCCAAGCCTCGGCGGCTCCGATCCCGATGCCGTCCACCACGAATCCGACCGGCGAGCGCGTCGATGGCTTCAACGCCTTGGCGAGTCGTACCAGCGAGGCGGTGTCCTCGTTCCGCAAGTGCCTGATCCGGTACCAGAGCACATGCCTGGTCACATAGGCGGCCGTCCACATGACGGTTGACTTGCCGACTCCGGATGGGCCGGTGACAAGGATGCTTTCTTCGCGGTCGATCGCTGCCACAACCTGACCAGTCAGACCTGGCCTGGGGGCTGGAAGGCCGGCGGCGATGTGGCCGGGCTGTACGTCGATTCCCTCGTAGAAACCTGTCGGCCGAAGCGGGCGATCGAAGTCGACCGGCTCACAGACGCCTGCCGCCAGTGCTTCTTCGAGCGACTCGCGATCGATGGTTTCCACGACCTCCTGCGCGATACGGTCGATGCTCGTTCGGCTGAGCCCGGCCGCCTCCGCGAGGCTCGTTTCCGCGTTGGCGTCGGCATGGCCTGCGACAGCGTCGCGCAACGCCAGCACGACCGGCTCTGCTCCTGCGGGCAGCAGCCCGAAGCGCTGTACTACCGCCGTGCAGGTCTGCTCCGCCGCTGTCCGCCACGGCAGCACGTAGAGGCTGACTATTGCGCACCAGGCGTCGATCTCGTCTCTGCTCAGACCGGCTTGCTCAGCCTTTGCGTTGAGTTCCCGCAGCACTGGGTGGCCTGGCGGAAGGGCATCCAGTGGGCGGCCCCATTCGGTGAACCACTCACTGTCGACTGGCCGTTCGAGTACGAGGACTGCTCGACCGGCTACCCCCGCTTGCTTACGCTTGGCGTGGGCTTTGGCCATGGTGACAAGATCCCCGGCCACGTGGGAGGTGGTGAAGTCTCCGACCCGTTCCTGGCGTGACTTCACCTGGACGTGCCACGGCGTCGGGCCTTCACAGGAGAGGTCTTCAAATCCCTCCGGGACAATGCGATCGATGACGAGAGCGCGGGACAGTACGCGGCCGCACAGCCACGCTCCGACGGCATCCTGGTAGTGAAACCCGCGGCCCGCCCGCGCCCCTGAGCGCGTCCGCATCCACAGGGATCCGTCGAGTTCACTACTTGAGTCGCTCTGCTTCGCGGGTACGGCGGGCCCGACCTGCCCACGTCGTCGCTTGTTCTTGCTGGCCATGCAGGAAGCATGGCACCCGCGTATGACAGTCGAGGCGACTTCAACATGCGGGGCCCGCCGAGCATTGCCTCTGCAGAGGGATCGAATCACATAGGCGGGGACTGTAAGACGTTCGGTGTAACTCCCGATCATGGAAGATGCATCGATGACCAGTGAGAACGTGTCCGAGTCCGAGACCGCCGAGCCCGGGAGGGCTGCGTCGGTGAAGGCCGTGGACGACCAGTTGATCGACGAGCTGGTGGGCCGTGCCCCGGCCGAGGGCCTGCAGCTGACCGGTGAGGGCGGCCTGCTGCAGCAGCTGACCAAGCGGCTGCTGGAGTCCGCCCTGGAGGGCGAGATCACCGACCATCTCGGTTATGACAAGCACGATGCGGCGGGCAAGAACGGCGGCAACTCCCGCAACGGCAAACGTTCCAAGACCGTGCTGACCGACGTGGGCCCGGTGGAGATAACTGTGCCCCGTGACCGCGACGGCTCTTTCGAACCGAAGATCGTCAAGAAGCGGCAGAAGCGCTTGAGCGGCGTCGATGAGATGGTGATCTCGCTGGCCGCGAAGGGTCTGACCACCGGCGAGGTGCAGGCCCACCTGGCGGAGGTCTATGGCGCCGAGGTCTCCCGCCAGACCATTTCCACCATCACCGACAAGGTCCTGGAAGGCATGGTGGAATGGCAGAGCCGCCCGCTCGACCCGGTCTATCCGGTCGTCTTCATCGACACCATCCACGTGAAAATCCGCGACGGTGCGGTGGCCAACCGACCCATCTACGTCGCCCTGGCCGTCACCACCGAGGGCCGGCGGGAGATCCTGGGGCTGTGGGCCGGCGACGGCGGCGAGGGCGCCAAGCACTGGATGCACATCCAAGGGCCTGCCTGAGGCGGTGGAGACCGTCTGGCCGCGGACGATCGTGCAGACCTGCGTGGTGCACCTGCTGCGGAACTCCTTCCGCTATGCCGCCCGCCAGGACTGGGACAAGATCGCCCGTCTCCTCAAGCCGGTCTACACCGCCCCCACCGAGGAGGCCGCCCTGGACCGCTTCGCCGAGTTCGCCGACGCCTGGGGCCGGAAGTATCCGGCGATCGTGAAACTGTGGGAGAACGCCTGGGAGGAGTTCACCCCCTTCCTGCGGTTCGACACCGAGATCCGCCGCATCGTCTGCACCACCAACGCGATCGAATCGGTCAACGCGCGAATCCGGCGCGCGGTCAAGGCCCGCGGCCACTTCCCCAACGAGCAGACCGCCCTGAAGTGCGCCTACATGGCGATCATGTCCCTCGACCCCACCGGCAAGGGACAGGCCCGCTGGACCATGCGCTGGAAGACCGCGCTGAACGCCTTCGACATCACCTTCGACGGCCGCCTGTCGGCAGCCCGTCAGTAGCCTCAACTACCCCAGTTACACCGCCCGTTTGGCAGTCCCGGCGCTCGCCGGCATCCTGCGCACGGACGTCGAGCTGTGGGAGAAGAAGGAGAAGGCCGTCTACGCGGCCTCCAGCGTCAAGACCTGGCGCTCGACGCTCCACCTGATCTTCGAGGACGCGATCGACGAGGAGTTGATCACGTCCAACCCGGCCGCCCGACGACGCGGGCGCGGCAAGCGCGCCGGCCGCTCCCGAGACCGAGGTCCGGAGAAGGTCGTCACCGACCCGCTTGGCATCCTGCTGACCGCCGAACGGGCCGCCCTGCTCTCCGGCCGCGACGATGAGTTCGGCGCCGTCGTCCTCAAGGGGTACACCGGCATGCGTTGGGGCGAAATCGTCGGCTTGGAGACGGAGTTCGCCCGCCCCGGCTCCATCCGCGTCGAGTGGCAGCTGTACGAACTCGACACCGGCGAGCTCGTGCGCTGCCCGCCCAAGGACGACAGCTACCGCACCATCTACGCGATGGACTGGCTCTCGGCCCTGGTCGCCAACCACGTCGCCCGTACGAAGCCGAAGCCCTGCCCGTGTCACGGCAAGACCTACGTCTTCCGTGGCCAGGGCGCGGCCCGCACCGGCGGCCACCAGGGCGCGAAACTCCTCGATGTCGCACGCCGAGCCGAAGTCTCCACGGGAACGGTGTCCAGCGTCCTCAACCACCCCGACCGCGTCACCGAGGCCAAGCGGATGAGGGTGGAGCAGGCCATCGCGGACCTGGGGTTCGTGCGGGGCGGTGTGGTGCCGGAGCACGCAGCCCACTGGCGTCGAAACGGCTTTGCGACGTGGCTGTTCACGCCGGCGGTCTCCGGCTGGTACCCGAAGAAGGCGCCGCAGGAGGCACGCCCCGTCCCGCTGCTCGGCGAGCCGAGTCCGGGTGTCCCGGTACGAGGACGTAACGCGGGCGAGCGGGCCGACTCCTGCTGGACACCGATCGCCAAGGGGCTCACTCCCCATGGCTTGCGCCACACTCACCGGACGGTGATGGAGGACCTCGGCACGGAGAAGGTCCTCATGGACGAACGCATGGGCCACATCGACGGCTCGGTCTCGGCGCGCTACGCGCACGTCACCCCCGGCATGCGCAGGCGCCTCATCGGCGGGTTGACCGAGCAGTGGGAAGCGTCTCTCGACGCCCGCTTGGTGCTGAGCCTCGGCTCACCGGTGAGCTCGCTGGATGCGCTGCTGCGAGCGCGTCTGGGTTCACGTCAGTAGCCGATGTTCGGGAGCCGATTCGCGCGATCGGCTCCCGAAGGACGGAAGGTGCCACGTCTTCATGAGGCACTGGAGCGTGCCGAGAGACTCAGCCCTGAAGACTCACGCGGCACCAGGGGCCCGGCCTACATGCCAGGCAAACTGGAGGCAGTTTCGGCCAATCCTTAGCTATCCAGTGAGGTTGCGCGCATTGTCGCGTTTGCGGTCTGGCGGTTCCTGCTGTCCACCGTGAAGATGCCCGCCTGTCGATGAACGGGGGAGCGGGATGGCAGTTGGGTGGGGCGTGCGTGCTCGGGGGAGGGCACGGGCGGAGGAGGCGGGGTGGCCTGCTGTCCCGGTTCAGACGAATCCTGTTGCCTCTGGGGCCAACCGTCCCGCGGAGGTGGACCCCACATCGTCCGAAGTGACGCGGCTGCTGTGTCAGGCGGTCTATGCGCGTCCTGATCGGGTGAAGGCCGTGAAAGCGTGGTGGCGCAGGGTCCGGGGCAAAGCGGGGAAGGCCAAGAAGCCTCGGCGCAGTACCAGGCGGCCGATCTATCTGGAGGGCAGCGACGACTGTCCACCCCTGGGCGAACCGGCTGCGAAGTGGGTCGTCGACCATGTGCTGCACGGTCCGCCGCTGCCTGTGCCGTCGTACGGCTTCGACCTTGTTCCGGTGACGGCGCACAGCCTTCGTGCGCGGCGCCGCCGTTGGGCACGGCGCGCATGGATCCTGGTCCTGTGTGGGCTGGTCGCCTACGCGGTGCCGTGGGCTTTCGCGATCTGGGCTGCGGCCGTAATCGTCGCTTTGTCCCTACGGTGGGCTGCCTTCCGTGCCATCCGCAGGGTCGGCTCGACGCGGTGGGCGCCTTCGCGGCGCCTGGCGTATGCCGTGCTGCTCATGCCGTGGCTGCTCGCACTCCTGCCGTACAGGCCCGTTGGCGGCGACGTGTTCGGGTTGCGACTGGAACTGGCCCTACTCCCCTTCGGGCTGGTGGCTGTCGTCGCACTGGTGTATGCGGCCGATCGGCTTGTGGCACGGTCTGCGCTGGGTGCCCTGGCGCGGGAGGGCGTGTCGTCCGATGACCTGCCGTGGGCCGCCGCGAAGGGCAAACGCAGGATGTCGGACATCAGAAAGGATCAATCGCAGCTGGCGTTGCCCTACGACGCTTCGGAGCAGTTCGTCGGTGCCGGGCGTGATGTCTGGGGACCTGCTCGCATCAGCATCCCCCTGAAGGCCAAGGATGCCGAGGAGTCGGTCAGGCCGTTCGGGGAGGCGGAACTTCTCCGACGCGTGGGCACCGCCCTGAATGAACTGGGTCGCGGCGCTCGGGAGATCACAGATCCACTCCCTGGGTTCTCGATGGAGCGCATACTCGGCCTGCCGGCGGCCCGATGGCTGCAGCGCACCCGCAAGACGAAGGTGGAGCTGCCCGACCTGAGCGGTCTGGGACGCAGGTCCCCTTCCGGTGTGCCGGACCGGCTGTATCTGCGGGCCCAGTGCATCAGCTGGGACGGACAGATCGTGGTGAGCGTGTTCGTGCATGCCGCGCTGGAGGCCGGAGAGCTGCGGCTGACCATTCGTCCACACGTGATGACACCGCTCTACAACGAGTTGCGGGTGACCGCCGCACCGGCCCGGACACGCGGAGCACGTCTGCTCAGGTGGCTTGCTGCGCAGTCGCTCCTGGACACGGCCATGGGCCCCCTGGCCGTGTGGCGACTGGTCGCGCGCCTCGGTGAGAAGGTCGAGGGCCATGCGGAGGAAGAAGACCCGGTGAGCCTGCGCGACCGTTACTCCACCGAGGAAGTCACCGACATGCACCAGAGTGACGATGCCAAGCGTCACGTCGTTCTGATGCAGTCCTGTGTCTTCCGGACTGTCGCCGAGTATCTCGACGAGCAGGGGATCGACTTGGCTGCGTACGAACGGCAGGTCGCCACCGTGACCAACAACATCCTCGTCTATGGGGACAACAACGCTCCCATCCAGAACGTCGCCGGCAGTGGCATCAGTGGCGTCGGCCAGGACAACAAGAATCAGGGAGGCAAGTAATGGTTGTGGGACGGCGTCGCCCCGAGCCGGACCCGGGCCATGGCTCGGGCATCAGCATCGGGGGTAACAACAACGCACCGTTGCAGAACGTGGTGGGACAGAACATCTCCAGCATCCATCAGTCTGCCTCGGTTCAGGGCGCGGTCGACATCGACGCTGTGCGCGGCCTGCTCGCCGCGTTCCGCTCGGATGTCGACCGCAACGCGGCGGACTTGCAGAACGCGACGGTCCTGCGCGCTATGGCGGACACCGTCGACACCTCGCTCGCGACCCCCGATGCGCCGCCGCAGGTCGGCGCACTGCGCGGGATCGCGCAGGCGTTGCCCGCGCTTGTTGTGGGCACCGCAGTCCAGCAAGGAGGCGAAGCCCTCGCCAACGCCATTGGCGGGCTGCTGAGTTGAGTCGCCTTGCCCCTTGAGCCGGCCTGGGATGCGGGATGAGCCGTTCCGGCCGCCGCCTGCGGCGCGCGTGGATACAGTGCTGCGACCAGTTGGGGGGAATACGAAGTGGACGAAGTGACGTTCGCAGCGACCACCATGGCGGCGGGCTTCCTCACCCAGGCGACCCAGGAGGGTTACCAGAGGGTCCGTGAGGCCATTGGCCGTCTGATTCGACGCAGCGGTCGAGAGGACGAGGCAGCGGCTCAGCTTGAGCGTCTGGACCGAGATCGGAGTGCTGTCGCCCAAGCCCAGGCGGGTGACCGTGAGGCTGTCGTACGGGCCGCCGCGGCCGCGTGGGCTCCCGTGCTCGTACGACTCGCGGAGTCGGAACCGGTCGCGTATGCCGAGCTGTTGGCTCTGGCCCGACAGGACCATCCGACCTCCGTGGTCAACCAGCACAACCACGGAACGGGCACCTTCATTAACGGGAACGTTGAAGGCGGCCTCACTATCAACCACGGCACGGGGCATGGCAGACACAACTGACCCTCAGAGCCAGAGCGGGCAGCACAACCGCGGGCCTGGCGTGTTCATCGCGGGCAATGTGTACGGAGACGTCAATAACCACCAGACGTCACGTCCGAACCACGGGCGAGATGACGAGCCCCAGGCGTCCCAGGAGCCCCAGCGCAACGAGAAGGAATCTCCGGCCGGGCATCAACCGGAAGAAGCGGACGAGGCGGGGCCTGGCGGGACGTTGCTCGGCTGGACCTTGCTCACCGTCTGGCTACTCGCGTCGTCCGTCTACTGCGTCGTTGCAGCTTTCACGGCCCCACAAACGGCTGGGGGTTACGTTGGAGCCGTCTTTGGCGCCGTGCTGTTCGCCCTTGGTGGATTGGTCCCGTTGGCCTTCGTGTTCACGGCTCTCACGGAGGTCTGCGCCGCAGGCACGGCTAATGCTGCCGACTCCGCGAGGAAACGATGGGCGCAGGGGCAGCGAGCCGCAGCCCGTTTGAATCTTCGGTACGCGGTCTCAGCTGCCCGTGTCGCGAGCGTCAGCGCAGTCCTGGTTGGGTTCATCACAGGGCTCTTCGGATTTCTGGCCATCGGGAAGAAGGCTGCAGACCGGGCCCACGGCGCTCGCGAACTCGCCGAGTCCGAGATCGTCAAGACACGCTCCGCGCTGGGGGAGAACCTCGACGGGGGATGATCTGGCTTTCGTGGGAGCGGGTTTCTAAGTTCGGCTCCCAGACTCCCAAGGGGAGGCAAGTCGAGGGGGCGCTTGCAGTCACGCCGCCGACGCTGTTCCGATGTTCTCCACGATTCGCGGAGGCAGAACAGCTCGGGCAGGGCCACTCTCGGGCGAGGCGAGGTAGCTCAACAGCCTTGCCGGTTGCTCCGGTCGGCCTAGGGGAACCGGTTCGACGCGGCGCCACCCCCTGGCGGATGCAGTCTTGATGGCCGTCAAGTACGTGCTGTCACTAATGCGGCCCAGGGTCCGAGCGCGCATGAGCAGGGCGGCGAGAGACACCTGCCAGAACCGCTTGAGTTCGAACAAGGTTGACCAGTCGATCGTGGTCGGCAACTGGTCGTAAATGTCCTCGGCAGGCATAAGGAACGCCGCCGCGAACTGATGGGCCTGCGTCTCGACCTCTTTGACACCCCAGATCTGCTCACCGTGCAGCACAAGATGGGCGAGTTCATGCGCGGCGTCGAACCGTGACCGTGCGCGGTCGTTCTTGTCGGTACCTAGGACGACGACAGGGTTGTCGGGGAAGGGCAGGGAGAAGGCGTCAACGTCCGCGCTGTCGAGCGGGAGACGAATCACGGCGACCCCGTGCGCCTCCAGAAGTTCGACGACGTTTGGGGCCGGGCCCGGGGGAACCTTCCATAGGGACCGGACTCGGGCCGCAGTCTGCTCGGTCTCGGACGCAGGGGCCTCCAGTCCGGTCACAGGGATCACCGGCACGTCACTTGCGCAGAACCGCTGTGCGGCCGACGCGTGGATGGCGAGGTCGTGGGCGACGTGAGCGACTGCTCGGGCGCGTCGGCGGTCGACCACCGACGTCCGGCGCAGTGACCGGAAGAAGCCTTCGTGGCTTTCGGCCATCGCCTCGTGGAAGAACGCGGGGGGCACCGCGAGGATCTCGGCCAAGGCGCCGACCGTATCCGGGCTCGGGCGGCGATGTTGTACGAGGTGATCACGAGTCGCTTGGCGCTCTCGCCGACTACACCGAGTACGGCCCGCGGATCTTCCGAGATCGCAGCTGGACTCGCCGGCCACGTCAGTCGCGACGCCTCGCCAACTGTCCACCGCATGTTCTGCGATCACCGCGCCCCGGTGTTCGTTCCGTACTACCCCGCAAGTGAGGAATGACGTGGACTCGCTCGACCAAATGCTCTAGATGCTGCTTGCGGGCGCTGTGGAGGTGCTCGACATCTCCCCCGACCTGTATGACGACGCCGTCGGACGCTACGAGGAGGTCGGAACCTGGCTCGCCGAGCACGGCAGCCCTGGGTGGCAGATCTACCCCCAGGGCTCCTTCCGCCTGGGTACCGTCGTCCGCCCTGGCACGCCCAGCGGCGAGTACGACATCGACCTGGTTTGTTGGCTGCCGCTGCACCACGAGAGCACGACGCAAGAGAAGCTCAAGCAGCGAGTCGGCGATCAGTTGACCGCCTACATCCAGTGGAAACAGGACCAGGGCGACACCGACGGCCCGAAGACCCTCGAACCCCGTCGTCGCTGCTGGACGCTGGGGTATCCGGGCTTCCACCTCGACGTCCTGCCCGCCATCCCAGACCAGGACCACCAGCCCACCGGCATCCGCCTGACGGACAAGGACCTCTGGGAATGGCAGCGCAGTAACCCCATCGGCTACGCGGACTGGTTCCGCCAGCGCTCAGAACTGTCCCGCCAAATCCTGGACAAGCGGCACACCAGCGTCGCGGACGTGCCCACCTGGCCGGTTCGCAGTCCGTTGCAGCGCGTCGTGCAGATCCTCAAATGGCACTGCATGATCAAGTTCGCGGAGGACCCCGACAACCGGCCCCCGTCCATCCTCATCACCACGCTCGCCGGACACGCTTACACCGGTGAGGAGGATCTGTTCACCGCCATACGCAGCGTGCTGGACAACATGGCGGGCTTCATCGAGAAGCGCGACGGCCAGTGGTGGGTGCCCAACCCGGCACACGAGGAAGAGAACTTCACCGACAAGTGGAACGAGTACCCCGAGCGACGGAGGGCTTTCCACGCCTGGTTCGACGAGATCGCCACGACCGTGGCCGAACTCGCCGGCATGGAGGGTAAGGGCCTGCCGGCTGTCTTCGACCGCCTCGTCAAATCCTCCGACCACGACCCCATGCTCCGGTCCTACGAGCGCTACGCCGCCCGTTTGGGCGGTGCCACCAACCATCGGATGGGTGCCACCGGACTGCTCTCCGCGTCCGTGACCGGGCCCCGCAAGCGGGAGCACACCTTCCATGGTCAGCATCCCTCCCCGCGCGATTAACCTCGGCGTCCAGCTGGCCTCGATCAAGACGGTCCTCCCCGAGGCGCAGGGCACCGTGCGTGGTGGCGAACTCGTCTGCACGGTCCCCCTGCAACCCACTCCTGCCAGCAGGTGCTACAGGTGCGAGTCGCCTACCGGCACCGACGCCGCCCCCGCGTAACGGTTACCGACCCGCCCCTGACCCTGCATCCACGCGCCACGGCCCTGCCCCACGTCTACCCCGACGGTGACCTGTGCCTGCACCTGCCAGGGGAGTGGAAGGAACACATGCTCCTATCGCACACGATCCTGCCGTGGGCCTCGGAGTGGCTCCTGCACTACGAACTGTGGCGGGTCACGGGGCGCTGGGCTGCCAGTGGACACGACTACGCTGTGCCACCGGCCCAATAGGGAGTGCAAGGGCGGGGGTTGACCGTCCACCGAGCGGTGAGCGCTGACCGTGCACCTGATCTTGCTGCGCGGCCGTTTTGGGAGCAGGATTTCGAACTCGGCTCCCAAATGGCTCCCAAACCGACCCTCGGAACCACTCAGGGGCCCGACCCGCGATGCGGATCAGGCCCCTGACCTGGTGTTACGGCTGTCGGGGTGGCGGGATTTGAACCCACGACCTCTTCGTCCCGAACGAAGCGCGCTGCCAAGCTGCGCTACACCCCGATTGTCGCTGCTTCTCGCGGCGACGTCGTTTACTTTAGCCCACCGGTGGCCGGAGACGAAATCCGGTTTTCGGGGCGTCGGCCGCCGTGGCGCAGTGGGTCGGGGCGGAGGTGGTCCAGGGCGATGACGAGGAGGGCGAGGGCGTAGAAGGCGACGCCGAGGATCGCGGTGTTTCCGAGGATGCCGACGTATCCGTGCCGGTCGACGTCCACGAAGGGGTAGAGGTAGCGCTCCGTGGTGCCCGGCGGCAGCATCGCGCCGCGGGTGAGGGAAAAGGCCAGGTAGACGAGGGGATAGATGAGCCAGGTGGCCGCGTATCGCATCGCCAGGAAGGCCGGCCGGGTCAGCAGGAGCCAGTCGATCACCACGGCCACCGGTGTCACGGTGTACAGGATCAGGTTCGCGAGGGCCTGCCAGCCGTGGAGCGAGGCGGTCTCCCCGGTCATCGAGAAGCCGCCGGGGCGGTTCGCCAGGTGCAGGTGGAAGACCAGGCCCGTGATCACGATGTACAGGAGCGTGCCGCCCGTGAGGGCCGCCGGCAGCGGGCGGCGGGCCATCCATGCGCGCCGCGCCGAGGCGGCGAGGACCACCGCCACCAGCAGGTTGCTCTGGGTGGCGAAGTAGCTCAGCACATGTGCCGGGCTGCCCAGGTACAGGTCGATGGCGATGCCCGCCGCTGCCGTCATGGCGACCAGGAGGCGGAAGGCCGCCGCGAGCGGGCGGTGCGTGGGGGCCACCACCGCCGCCGACGGGACGTTGTAGGGGGCCAGCGCGGCGATACCCGGGATCGGAGGGAGGTCGGGTATGTCCTTGGGGATCGGGGCGATCATGCGCCCACGTTAAGTCGGGTGGATGAATCGGGCCATTTGGGGCATCTGGTCGGGTTACGGGGCCACCGATTCCCCGCCGCCCCCGGCCCGGGTGTCCCAGGGCCGGCGGCGTGTGGTCAGCGGTGAGTGACCAGCAGTGTCCCGTCAGCCGTCAGCCGTCACGCCGTCCGCGATGCGTGCTCCCGGATGCGTGGTCCGGTCCCTGCCTCGTGGTCCGTGATCGGAGCTTCCGCCCCGGTCGGGCCCGCTAACGGCTCACCAGCGTCAGGAGTGAAGCCTCCGGCGGGCACGCGAAACGTACCGGCGTGTAGCGGCTCGTGCCGCAGCCCGCCGAGACGTGCAGGTACGACGTCCGCCCTTCCGCCGTATGCGTGGACAGGCCCTTCACACGGTCCGTGTCCAGGTCGCAGTTGGTGACGAAGGCGCCGTAGAAGGGGAGGCAGATCTGGCCGCCGTGGGTGTGGCCGGCCAGGACCAGGGGATAGCCGTCCGCCGTGAACGCGTCGAGCGCGCGCAGGTAGGGCGCGTGGACCACGCCCAGGGAGAAGTCGGCCGACTCCGACGGGCCGCCGGCCACGCGTGCGTAGCGGTCCCGCTTGATGTGCGGGTCGTCGAGGCCGGTCAGCTCGATCTCGGAGCCTTCTATCTTCAGCGTTCCCCGGGTGTTCGTCAGGTTCAGCCAGCCCGCCGCGTCGAAGCCGTCGCGCAGGTCCTCCCACGGGTTGTGGATGGCGTGGACGACCGGCTTGTTGCCGTTCAGGCCGTGGCGGCCCTGGGTCTTCTCGAGCAAGTACCGCGCGGGGTTGCGGGGTTGGGGTCCGTAGTAGTCGTTCGAGCCGAAGACGTACGCGCCGGGGAACTCCATCAACGGGCCCAGGGCGTCCAGGACTTCGGGGATGCCCTCGGTGTCGGAGAGGTTGTCCCCGGTGTTGATGACGAAGTCGGGGCGCAGGCCGGCCAGGGAGCGCAGCCAGCGCTGCTTCTTGCGCTGCCCGCCCACCATGTGGATGTCGGAGACCTGGAGGACGCGCAGTGGCCGCATGCCCGGTGGCAGGACCGGGACCGTCACCCGGCGGAGCCGGAACGAGCGGGCCTCGAATCCTGCCGCGTACAACAGTCCGGCGGCGCCTACCGCCGTGATTCCCAGGGGTACTCCGTATCGTGCGCGCATACGTCCATCGTGTCAGACCCCGGCGGCTTCGCGTTCCCGCCTGTGGACGACCCCGGCACCGGCAACCACCGGCGCCACAGACACCCCGTGCGAGAACGCGTCCGACACCGGCGCCGAAATCAGCAGGCGACCGTCTCACCAGACCTGCGACAATCGTCGGCATGACCACGCTCAAGTCGAAGCTGCAGGAAGACCTCAACGCCGCCATCAAGGAGCGCGACGAGCTCCGCTCCGCCACGCTCCGGCTGACCCTCTCCGCGATCACCAAGGAAGAGGTCGCCGGCAAGACGAAGCGCGAGCTCTCCGACGACGAAGTGCAGAAGGTGATCACCCGCGAGGCGAAGAAGCGCCGAGAGGCCGCGGACGCCTTCGCGCAGGGTGGTCGGCCCGAGTCGGCCGAGCGGGAGAAGGCGGAGGGCGAGATCCTCGCCACGTACCTGCCCAAGCAGCTCTCCGACGAGGAGCTCCAGCAGATCGTCGGACAGGCCGTCGAGGAGGCCAGGGCGGCGGGTGCCGAGGGGCCGCGTGCCATGGGCCAGGTCATGAAGATCGTCAACCCCAAGGTCGCGGGTCTGGCCGAGGGCGGGCGGGTCGCCGCGGTGGTCAAGAAGCTGCTCGCCGGCTGAGTCCTCCACGCCGGGAGGGACGCCGAGAGGGGCGTCGAGAGGGGCGTCGGAGGGAATGCCGGTAGGAATGCCGGAAGCAATGCCAAGAGGGACGCCACCACGGTGGCGTCCCTCTTGGCATTGCTTCCGGTCTGTCCTCTTCCGGTGTCCTTCGCCCGGCCCCCGGAGGGACTACCCGTGGCGGCGGCCCCCGGTGCCGTTCTGTCCCTGGATGAAGCCCTGGGGGATCGAGAAGGAAGGCTTCGGTCCCCCGGGGCCGTTCCCGTTGCTGCCGTTGTTCCCGTCGACGGTGTTGCCCTGGTCGCCGCCGTCACGGCCGTCGCCGCCGTCACCCCCGTCGTCGCCATGGTCGCCGTGGTCGTCGTGGTCCCGCTCCGGATCGGGGATGTCGATCAGGTTGAAGGAGGGGGAGTCCTTGCCCACGAGGGCGCCCGTCATGGCGTCCTTCCAGATCGGGCCCGGCACCTCGCCGCCGTAGACGAGGGAGTGGTACACACCGCCGATGTTGATGTTCGTCATCTTGACGTTCTGCTTGGGGCTGCCGACCCACACGGCGCCCGACAGGTTCGGGGTGTAACCGACGAACCAGGCGTTGCGGCGCTCGTCCGTCGTACCCGTCTTACCGGCGTTGGCCCGGTCCGACAGACCGGCCTGCTGACCGGTACCGGAGTCGATCACGCCACTGAGCAGGGTGTTGACCGTGTCCGCGGTCTGCTCGGACATGGCCCGCGTGCAGGTCGACTTCGGTACCTCCAGCGACTTCTGCTTGCCGTCCACCTGCTGGGTGATCGACCCGATGGCGATCGGCGAGCAGTACATGCCGCGGGAGGCGAAGGTGGCGTACGCGCTCGCCATGGTCAGCGGGGCGATGCCCTTGGAGCCGAGGGTGATGGCGGGGACCTCGGGCAGCTTGTCGCCGTTGCCCTGCACGACGTGCAGCTTGTCGGTCAGCTTCACCACCGGGCAGATGCCGATGTCCGAGATCATCTGCACGAAGTAGGTGTTGACCGACTTGGCCATCGCCGTCTTCAGCGGGTACGGGCCGTCCTCCGACTCGCTCTCGTTCGAGAGGGTCTCGTCCTGCTGGTTGGTCCACGGCTTGCCGCACGTCTGCACGGGGCTGGGGTAGGACATCTTGTACGGCGCGGAGTACTCCTGCGTCGGCGGCAGGCCCTGCTCCAGCGCGGCCGCGGCCACGAACGGCTTGAAGGTCGAACCGGTCGGGAAGCCGAAGTTCGAACCGCCCATGTCACGGTCGACCGAGTAGTTGTACTCCGTCTCGTTCTTCCCGTAGCCGTACGGCCTCGACTGGCCCATGCCGACGATCTTGCCGGTCCCCGGCTCGACCAGGGTGGCCGCGGTGGCGACCGAGTCCGACTTGTTGACGTGGGACTTGATCGAGTCCTGCACCGACTTCTGGGACTGCGGGTCGAGCGTCGTACGGATGGTCAGGCCGCCCTGGTTCCAGAGCTTGGCCCGGTCCTCCTTGGTCTTGCCGAAGACCGGGTCGGTCAGGAACACGTTCTCCACGTACCGGCAGAAGAAGCTCGCGCCCTTGACCGCCGTGATGCAGCCGTTCTTCGGCTGGCTGACCTTCAGGTCCAGTTTGGCGTTCTGGGCCGCTTCGGCCTCCTGCGGGGAGATGTCGTGCACCTCGGCCATGCGCTGCAGGACGGTGTTGCGGCGCTTGATGGCCTCGGCCTCGTCGTTGACCGGGTCGTACCGGCTGGGCGACTGGACGATGCCCGCGAGCAGCGCCGACTGCTGGAGGTTCAGGTCCTTGGCGGGCTTGGAGAAGTAGCGCTGGGCGGCGGCCTCGACACCGTAGGCCTGCTCGCCGAAGAACGTGATGTTCAGGTAGTTCTCGAGGATCTTCTTCTTGCCGAGCTTCTCTTCCAGCTGGATCGCGTACTTGAGCTCGCGGATCTTGCGGCCGAGGGTCTGCTGGGTGGCCTGGGCGACCTTCGTCGGGTCGTCGCCGGCCTCCTCGACGAAGTAGTTCTTCACCAGCTGCTGGGTGAGCGTGGAGGCGCCCTGGGCCACTCCGCCGTTCTGCGCGTTCTGGTTCACGGCGCGCAGGATGCCCTTCAGGTCCACCGCTCCGTGCTGGTAGAAGCGGGAGTCCTCGATCGCGACGATCGCCTTCTGCATGTACGGCGAGATGCTCTTGAGGTCGACCACCGTGCGGTCACGGGAGTAGACGGTCGCGATCTGACCGCCCTGGTTGTCCAGGATGGTGGTGCGCTGACTCAGCGCGGGACTCTTCAGGTTGTCGGGAATCTCGTCGAACCCCTGGACGGAACCCTTGGCCGCGAGGCCCAGCGCGCCCGCGGCGGGCAACGCGATTCCGGCCATGACTGCTCCGGCGAGCACGCTGACACCGAGGAACTTGGCGGCCTGCTGCGTGGGCGACAGACCACCGCCCGAGAGCTTCTTTGGCATGAGGGCAGCCTACGTTCTCATTCGCCGGACACGCGTATATGCCTTGGCCTAAGCTGCTCTCAACTGTCACAGCAGTGCGGCCACGTATCAATACGTCCGGCGACCCCGAATCGTTCCGGAGGTTCCCCAATTTTTTGGGGAGGTCGTGTCCGAATCAGCCTCATGCGTCACCAGGCGTCCGTTGTGACTCAACTGAACTGTCCCGCTTCGTCGGGATACTCACGTATGTCCTCAGGTCACTCCCCCGGGTGATCTGCCGCTTACGCATAGTCCGTTCGGGCCATTCAAGATTGGGCCCGAAGGGGGTGTTGCGCTGTGCCCACCTTCCGTAACGTCCTCAACTGGCGGCGGTGAATATGCCGCTGCCGCCGTGGGGGAGCCTCGATTCGGGAGAGGACGGCGCCGGTATGGGCTGGGTAACCGACTGGAGTGCGCAGGCGGCCTGCCGCACTACCGATCCGGATGAACTGTTCGTTCAAGGAGCAGCGCAGAACAGGGCCAAGGCAGTGTGCACCGGATGTCCGGTACGCACGGAGTGCCTCGCCGATGCGCTCGACAACCGCGTCGAATTCGGCGTGTGGGGTGGCATGACGGAGCGGGAGCGTCGCGCACTGCTGCGCAGGCGTCCCACCGTCACCTCGTGGCGTCGCCTGCTGGAGACCGCGCGTACGGAGTACGAGCGCGGTGCGGGCCTGCTGCCCCTCGACGAGGAAGAGGTGTACGAGCGTTTCGCGGCGGTGGGCTGAGGGTCTTCCTCGGACCACGGCTCCCGGCCACTCGGGGCGCCACTGCTCGGCGCCCAGGGCCCGTACGGCGTCCACGGGGTGCGACTGACCCGTGCGTCGCACGGCACCTCATGTGCCGACATGGGCCGGCATGGGTGACAGGCAGCGTCAGAAGGTCACACGGGCCGCCGGGAGGCGGCCCCACGGACCCTTCACAGCGGACCCGCTGACGGGTACGGACCCGTAGCGGGCGGTCGCGGCGTCGGCTCAGGCGCCGGGCCCGGGCAGCTCCGGCCGGTTGGCCGCGAGCCGTTCCCCGATGTTCCGCAAGCCCGCGAGGTCGTGCACGTCACCGGGCAGTGCGGCCACCTCGGCCACGGCCACCTCGGGGTGCCGCGCGGCGAAACGGTCACGGGTGCGTTGCTCACGGGAGAGCAGCTGCATGCGCTCGGCATGCAGCCTCAGCAGATCTGCGGTGAACCGTTCGACGGTCCGGTCGGTGTCCGTGGCGGCGGGGGAGCCTTCGGCGGAACCGTCGGGTGCTTCTGGAGTCTCAGGTGCTTCGGGAGCCTCGGGTGCCTCGGGAGCTGATGACGCGGAAGCGGAAGATTCTGAACTGCCGTACGTGTCGGGAGAGTTACGAAGTCCAGCTTTCCCGCCCTCCTGATCCACAATGCGGGGCTCGTCAAGATTTTCCGCAGCCCCGGAGTCAAGATCTTCCGCGCTGTCGGGATCGAGGTCCTCGGCGGCCGCGGCGTCGAGGTTCTCCGCTGCCGCGAGTGCCCGTTCGGCGGACAACTGGGCGGCGCCGCTCCCGTGCACCCGGTTGAGCACCAGGCCGGCGAACGGCATGTCCTCGGCGGCCAGCCGCTCGACGAAGTAGGCGGCCTCCCGCAGCGCGTCCCGCTCCGGGGCGGCCACCACCAGGAACGCCGTGCCGGGAGCCTGGAGCAGCTTGTACGTGGCGTCCGCGCGCGTACGGAAGCCGCCGAACGTGGTGTCCATCGCCGCGACGAACGTCTGCATGTCCTTGAGGAGTTGTCCCCCCAGCAGCTTGCCCAGGGTGCCGGTCATCATCGACATCCCGACGTTCAGGAACTTCATCCCCGCGCGGCCGCCCAGCTTCGCCGGGGCGGTGAGGAGTCGGATCAGCCTGCCGTCCAGGAAGGAACCGAGCCGCTTCGGGGCGTCCAGGAAGTCCAGCGCGGAGCGGGACGGCGGTGTGTCGACGACGATCAGGTCCCACTCCTCCCGAGCCCGCAGCTGGCCGAGCTTCTCCATCGCCATGTACTCCTGCGTGCCCGCGAAGCCCGCGGAGAGCGACTGGTAGAAGGGGTTGCTCAGGATCGCGGCGGCCCGCTCGCCGTCCGCGTGCGCCTCGACGATCTCGTCGAAGGTGCGCTTCATGTCGAGCATCATGGCGTGCAGTTCGCCGCCCGCCGAGTCGTCGATGCCCTTCACCCGGCGGGGGATGTTGTCGAGCGAGTCGATGCCCATCGACTGGGCGAGCCGGCGGGCCGGGTCGATCGTGAGGACGACCACCTTGCGGCCGCGCTCGGCCGCACGCAGCCCCAGGGCGGCCGCCGTGGTCGTCTTGCCGACGCCACCAGACCCGCAGCACACCACGATGCGGGTCTCGGGGTCGTCGAGCAGCGGATCGACGTCCAGGACGCGGGTGGAGCCGATGCCGCGGACCGGGTCCTGGTTCCGTGCCGGATCGTGGGTCCGGGCGGAGTCGCCGGTGCGGGCGGGGTCGTGGGCGCGGGCCGGGTCCGGACTCATGAGATCCCTTGCTGACGCAGTTCCTTGGCCAGTTGGTACAGGCCCGCCAGGTCCATTCCCTCGGCGAGCAACGGCAGCTCGTGCAGCGGCAGGCCCTGCTCCGTGAGGACGGCCCGCTGCTCGCGCTCCAGGGTGTGCCGCTCGGCGTACTCCTCCGCCTGCTCCAGGAGGGGGCCGACGAGCCGCTCGGCGTTCCCGCCGCGGCGGGCACCGCCCAGTCCCGCGGCGGAGAGCGATTTCGCGATGGCACTGCGCGCCACGGCGCCCGTGAACTCCAGGTCGGCGTCGTCGAGGAGCGCGGGCCGCACCATGTTCACGATGATCCGCCCCACCGGGAGCTTCGCCGCCCGCAGCTCGGCGATGCCGTCCGCGGTCTCCTGGACGGGCATCTCCTCCAGCAGCGTCACCAAGTGCACCGCCGTCTCCGGAGACTTGAGGACGCGCATCACGGCCTGTGCCTGATTGTGTATCGGGCCGATCTTGGCGAGTCCCGCGACCTCGTTGTTCACGTTCAGGAACCGCGTGATCCGCCCCGTGGGCGGCGCGTCCATGACGACGTAGTCGTAGGCGAACCGGCCGCCCTTGTCCTTCCTGCGCACGGCTTCGCACGCCTTCCCGGTCAGGAGTACGTCCCTGACGCCGGGCGCGATGGTGGTCGCGAAGTCGATGGCGCCGAGCTTCTTCAGGGCCCGTCCGGCGCTCCCCAGTTTGTAGAACATCTGGAGGTAGTCCAGAAGGGCCAGTTCGGGGTCTATGGCGAGGGCGTACACCTCCCCGCCCCCCGGAGCGACGGCGATCTTCCGCTCCTCGTAGGGCAGCGCTTCTGTCTCGAAGAGCTGCGCGATGCCCTGTCTGCCCTCGACCTCGACGAGGAGGGTGCGCTTGCCCTCTGTAGCGAGGGCGAGCGCGAGGGCCGCGGCTACCGTGGTCTTGCCGGTACCGCCCTTGCCGCTGACGACCTGGAGCCTGCTCACGTCTTCGAGCCTAACCAGTCCGCCGCCGGAGTACGCAGGAGGCTGTGGACAACGTGCGCGCGAGGCCCTCCGCGGCAACGGCTACAGTCGGCCACATGACCAAGTGGGAATACGCAACCGTGCCGCTGCTCGTCCATGCCACGAAGCAGATTCTGGACACCTGGGGCGAGGACGGCTGGGAGCTTGTCCAGGTCGTCCCCGGGCCGAACAACCCCGAGCAGCTGGTGGCCTACCTGAAGCGTGAGAGGTCGGCATGAGCGGCGCCGTCGAGTCGAAGCTCGCGGAGCTCGGGCTGACCCTGCCGGACGTCGTCCCGCCGCTGGCCGCGTACCAGCCGGCCGTGCGGTCCGGCGTGTACGTCTACACGTCCGGCCAGCTTCCGATGGTGGACGGCAAGCTTCCGGTGACCGGCAAGGTGGGCGCGGAGGTCACGGCCGAGGAGGCCAAGGACCTCGCGCGCATCTGTGCGCTGAACGCGTTGGCGGCGGTCAAGTCGGTCGCGGGTGACCTGGACCGTGTCGCGCGGGTCGTGAAGGTCGTCGGCTTCGTGGCCTCGGCGTCGGACTTCGTCGGTCAGCCGGGTGTGGTGAACGGTGCGAGTGAGCTGCTCGGTGCGGTTCTCGGTGACAAGGGTGTGCACGCCCGGAGTGCCGTCGGGGTGGCGGTGCTGCCGCTGGACGCGCCGGTGGAGGTCGAGATCCAGGTGGAGCTGACCCAGGAGTAGGCGTTCCGGGTGGTCGGGGGTGGGCCGCGCCCTGGCCGCAAGGTCCTCGCCCCCGCCGCCCCGTCCCTGGGGGCTCCGCCCCCAGACCCCCGTCCGGCCTTAAGGGCCTTGTCCTCAAGCGCCGGACGGGCTGGAGATGCGGGCCTGCGTTGTCAGGGTGCTGAAAGGCTGACGCCCGGGCCATGCCTTTCAGCCCGTCCGGCGTTTGAGGACGAGCCCTTCGGGCGAAGCGGGGGTCCAGGGGGCGCAGCCCCTTGGCGGGGTCTGGGGCGGAGCCCCGGGGATGGGACGGGTAGGGGCGGAGGGGGCGGAGAAGCCCCCGGTCAGCCCCCGGAACGTACCGTTGATCCACCAGAGCCCCTCGAACATTCGCCCGGCTCGGGATAGCCTCCGGCCATGGCGAATGGGCAGTGGTATCCACCGGAATGGCCCGAGCGGATCCGCGCGCTCGCGGAGGGCACACTGACACCGGTGACCCCCAGGCGGGCGGCCACCGTCATGCTGCTCAAGGACACCGACACCACCCCTGCCGTGCACATGCTGCGCAGACGTACCACCATGGCCTTCGCCGGAGGCGCGTACGCGTATCCGGGCGGCGGCGTGGACCCCCGCGACGACGACCACCAGATCCGCTGGGCGGGACCCACGCGCGCGTGGTGGGCCGACAGACTCGGAGTCGACGAGACGTCCGCGCAGGCCGTCGTCTGCGCCGCGGTCCGCGAGACGTACGAGGAGGCCGGCGTCCTGCTGGCCGGCCCCACCCCGGACACGGTGGTCGGCGACACCACCGGAGACGCGTGGGAGACGGACCGCGCCGCCCTGGTCGCGAGGGACCTCTCCTTCGCCGAGTTCCTCGACCGCAGGGGCCTGGTCCTCAGATCCGACCTCCTGGGCGTCTGGACCCGCTGGATCACCCCGGAGTTCGAGAGCCGCCGCTACGACACCTGGTTCTTCGTGGCCGCGCTCCCGGACGGGCAGCGCACCCGCAACGCCTCCACGGAGGCCGACCGCACCGTGTGGATCCGCCCCGCGGACGCGGCGGAGGGATACGACAAGGGCGAGCTCCTGATGATGCCGCCCACCGTCGCGACCCTGCGCCAGCTCGTCCCGTACGCCAGCGCGGCCGACGCCCTCGCCGCCGCGCCCGCCCGCGACCTGACGCCGGTCCTGGCCAGGGCGCGCCTGGAGAACGGCGAGGTGGTCCTCGCCTGGCCCGGGCACGACGAGTTCACCAAGCACGTCCCCACCGGCGGAGCCACGGCATGACCGACGCCGCCGCCCTCCCCGGCCAGCCGCGCGGCGGGACCCTCTCCGGCCCCGCCACCCCGCGCGCCGTGAACGTACTG
Source organism: Streptomyces sp. NPDC059668 (assembly GCF_042734135.1). NCBI lineage: Bacteria > Bacillati > Actinomycetota > Actinomycetes > Kitasatosporales > Streptomycetaceae > Streptomyces > Streptomyces sp. NPDC059668. The sequence continues at coordinate 105,313 of NZ_JBHWEL010000015.1, forward strand.
GCCCCCAACGCGTCCGCGATGACCTTGGACGGCACCAACACCTGGATCGTCTCGGAGCCGGACTCCGAGCTCGCGGTGGTGATCGACCCCGGACCGCTGGAAGACGCACACCTGCGCGCCGTCGTCGACACGGCCGAGAAGTCCGGGAAGCGGATCGCGCTGACCCTGCTCACGCACGGGCACCCCGATCACGCCGAGGGCGCCGCTTCGTTCGCCGAGCTGACGGGGACGAAGGTGCGGGCGCTGGACCCGGCGCTGCGGCTCGGGGACGAGGGACTGGCGCAGGGCGACGTCGTCGATGTGGGCGGCCTCGAACTGCGCGTGGTGCCGACCCCCGGGCACACCGCCGACTCGCTGTGCTTCCATCTCCCGGCCGATCGGGCCGTCCTGACGGGTGACACCATCCTGGGCCGCGGTACGACCGTCGTGGCCCATCCTGACGGCCGCCTGGGCGACTATCTCGACTCGCTGCGGCGGCTGCGCTCGCTCGCCGTCGACGACGGTGTGCGTACGGTCCTGCCCGGTCACGGGCCCGTGCTCGAGGACGCCCAGGGCGCCGTCGAGTTCTACCTCGCGCACCGGGCCCATCGGCTCGCCCAGGTCGAGACGGCGGTCGAGAACGGCTACCGGTCACCGCACCAGGTCGTCGCGCACGTCTACGCGGACGTGGACCGTTCGCTGTGGCCCGCCGCCGAACTCTCCGTGCGGGCGCAGATGGACTACCTGCGGGAGCACGGCCTGATCTAGACCGGCCGGGCCGCGGCCCGCTCCGGTCGGCCGCCCGGCCCGGTCCTCGGCCGCGCTCGGCCGCCCGGCCCTCCGCCGTCCAGGTGCTTATGTGCGACCGCGACCGTCCGGGAGGCGAGGGGCCCACGGGGCGGGCGCGGGCGCCCGCGCCCCCGGCGGGGGCACCCAGACCACACAGCGTCTCGCGCGCGGGCGCCAGCGAGCCCGGGCGCGCGCGCCCCCCCGAGAGAACCG
>NZ_JBHWEL010000015.1:106303-122787 GCF_042734135.1 Streptomyces sp. NPDC059668
GCCGCCCTCTACCGCCCCCCCGCCCCCCCCCTGCCCTGGTGATTATGGCCCCCCCCCCCGCCCCGGGCGCCCCCCACCCGGGGCCCCTCCCAAAGGGCCGGGCCCCTGGTGCTCACTCACGATCGAACGGCGAGGCGGTCAGCGGGACCGCTTCGCGAGGCGCTCCACGTCCAGCAGGATCACCGCGCGGGCCTCCAGGCGCAGCCAGCCGCGGCCCGCGAAGTCGGCGAGCGCCTTGTTGACCGTCTCGCGGGACGCGCCGACCAGTTGGGCCAGCTCCTCCTGCGTCAGGTCGTGCACGACGTGGATGCCCTCCTCCGACTGCACGCCGAAGCGGCGGGAGAGGTCCAGGAGCGCGCGGGCCACCCGGCCGGGCACGTCCGAGAAGACCAGGTCGGACATCTGGTCGTTGGTCTTGCGCAGGCGCCGGGCGACGGCGCGCAGCAGGGCGGCGGCCACCTCGGGCCGCGCGTTCAGCCAGGGCTGGAGGTCGCCGTGGCCGAGGCCCAGCAGCTTGACCTCGGTGAGCGCGCTGGCGGTCGCCGTGCGCGGGCCCGGGTCGAACAGCGAGAGCTCGCCGATCAGCTCACCGGGGCCGAGGACGGCCAGCATGTTCTCCCGGCCGTCGGGGGAGGTGCGGTGGAGCTTCACCTTGCCCTCGGTGACCACGTAGAGGCGGTCCCCGGGGTCGCCCTCGTGGAAGAGAGCGTCGCCGCGTGCGAGCGTCACCTCACTCATGGAGGCGCGGAGCTCCGCGGCCTGCTCGTCATCGAGCGCCGCGAAGAGCGGGGCGCGCCGCAGAACGTCGTCCACGAGTTCTCTCCTTGTCGACCTGCTCGGGGGATCTTGCTCCCCCGTGGTACCAGGGGAGCGTGTTCCCCATTTTGCTGGACAGTCCAAACAGTGTGATCAGTCACAAGTCTGCCGCACGGGCGTCGCGGGCAGTGCGGCAGGGGGCCAATTGGAGGCTGATCTTCTGGGTCCGGGGCGGATGTCGGTGCTTGGCTCTACGCTGGCCCGGTGTCCAAATCGCCGGTGAGAGCACAGGCCAAGGGGGCTGGGCGGGTGGTTGTACGTCGCGATTCCGCTGTGGGCGAACAGCGCCCTGATGGAAGCACGAAAACGGCAAAGGTGACAGATTCGACGCCGGTGAAACCGACGGCGAAGAAGGCCGCCAAAAAGGCGACAGCCATGACGAAGAAGACGACAGCCGCGGCGAAGAAGGCGACGGCAACGGCCAAGAAGGTGACGGCGACGACCAAGAAGGCCACCTCCTCGAAGACGGCGGCGACGAAGACGGCTGCCGTGAAGAAGGCCGCGGTGACGAGGACGCCTGCCGTGAAGACGCCTGCCGTGAAGAAAACCGCGGTGAAGAAGGCCGCGGTGAAGAAGACGGCTGCCGTGAAGAAGGCCGCGACGAAGACGCCCGCCGTGAAGAAGACGGCTGCCGGCAAGTCCGTCGCCAAGCCGCTCGTCGCCGAGCCGTCCTCCGCCCTCGTGCGCAAAGCGCGCCGTATCAACCGCGAACTCGCCGAGGTGTACCCGTACGCCCACCCGGAACTGGATTTCGAGAATCCCTTCCAGCTGCTCGTCGCCACGGTCCTGTCGGCGCAGACGACCGACCTGCGGGTGAACCAGACGACGCCGGCGCTCTTCGCCAAGTACCCCACCCCCGAGGATCTCGCCGCCGCGAACCCCGAGGAGGTCGAGGAGATCCTGCGGCCGACGGGCTTCTTCCGGGCCAAGACCAAGTCGGTGATCGGGCTCTCCAAGGCGTTGGCCGAGCAGTTCGCGGGCGAGGTCCCTGGCCGTCTCGAAGACCTCGTCAAACTGCCCGGCGTGGGGCGCAAGACGGCCTTCGTGGTGCTCGGTAACGCCTTCGGACGCCCCGGCATCACCGTGGACACCCATTTCCAGCGGCTGGTCCGCCGCTGGCAGTGGACCGAGGAGACGGAGCCCGACAGGATCGAGGCCGCCGTCGGAGCGCTCTTCCCGAAGAGCGAGTGGACGATGCTCTCCCACCACGTGATCTTCCACGGCCGCCGTATCTGCCACGCCCGTAAGCCCGCGTGCGGCGCCTGCCCCATCGCCCCGCTCTGCCCGGCCTACGGGGAGGGCGAGACGGACCCGGAGAAGGCGCGCAAGCTCCTGAAGTACGAGAAGGGCGGCTACCCCGGTCAGCGCCTCAACCCCCCGCAGGCCTACCTCGACGCGGGCGGCATTCCGGCACCCCCGCTGGGCGCCGGATGACGGCGAGCGCGACACCGGCCGGCAGGGGGAGAACGGAACGGGGGTGGCTATGACGCACGCGAGCGACACGCACAGCAGGCACATGGAGACGCACGACATCGACAGGTACGACGAGCCCGGCGGCGACGGCACGCGCGACCAGCCCGGCGCACAGGCGATTCCCGGCCCACACGCAACACCCGGCGCCCGCACGACGCGTGGCGCGGCACCGGGCGGCGCGCCCGTGCCGGTGACCAAGGACGGCCTGCCCGCCTGGCTCGACCCGGTGGTGCACGCCGTCGAGACCATCGAGCCGCTCCAGCTGAGCCGCTTCCTGCCGCCGGCCGACGGCGCGGGACGGCAGTCCGCCGTCCTCGTCCTCTTCGGCGAGGGCACCCGCGGCCCCGAACTGCTCCTGATGGAACGCGCCAGTTCGCTGCGCTCGCACGCGGGACAGCCCTCCTTCCCCGGCGGCGCCCTGGACCCCGAGGACGGCGATCCGAAGGCCGACGGGCCCCTGCGGGCCGCGCTGCGCGAGGCCGAGGAGGAGACCGGGCTCGACCCCGAGGGCGTCCAGCTCTTCGGCGTCCTGCCCAAGCTCTACATCCCGGTGAGCGGCTTCGTGGTCACGCCCGTCCTGGGCTGGTGGCGCGAGCCGACCCCGGTCGGCGTGGTCGATCCGGCCGAGACGGCCCGGGTGTTCACGGTCCCCGTGGCGGATCTCACGGACCCCGCGCACCGCGCCACGACCGTGCACCCCAGCGGCCACCGAGGTCCGGCATTCCTGGTCGAATCGGCCCTGGTGTGGGGCTTCACCGCGGGCATCATCGACCGGCTGCTGCACTTCGCGGGCTGGGAGCTGCCCTGGGACCGCGAGAAGCAGGTCCCGCTCGACTGGCGCGCGTGACAGGGTGTCGTTCGTGAACGTGCTGGACATCCTGCTGCTGGTCGCCGCCGTGTGGTTCGCGATCGTGGGCTACCGCCAGGGCTTCGTCGTCGGCATCCTGTCGGTGATCGGCTTCCTGGGCGGCGGTCTCGTCGCCGTCTACCTCCTCCCCGTCATCTGGGACGCCCTCACCGACGGCGCCACGGTGAGTACGACCGCCGCCGTCGTCGCGGTGGTCGTCGTGATCGTCTGTGCCTCGGTCGGCCAGGCCCTCACCACCCATTTGGGCAACAAACTGCGCCGGTACATCACCTGGTCCCCGGCCCGCGCCCTGGACGCGACGGGCGGCGCCCTCGTCAACGTCGTCGCGATGCTCCTGGTCGCCTGGCTGATCGGCTCGGCCCTCGCGGGCACGACGCTGCCGACACTCGGCAAGGAGGTGCGCGGCTCCAAGGTGCTGCTCGGCGTCTCGCGCGCGCTGCCCTCCCGGGCCGACACCTGGTTCGCCGACTTCTCGTCCGTCCTCGCGCAGAACGGTTTCCCTCAGGTCTTCAGCCCGTTCGCGAACGAACCGATCACCGATGTCCAGCCCCCCGACCCGGCGCTCGCGAACAGCCCCGTCGCCGTCCGCGCCCGGAATTCCATCGTCAAGGTGATGGGCACCGCGCAGAGCTGCGGCAAGGTCCTGGAGGGCACCGGCTTCGTCTTCGGCAGCCGCCGCGTGATGACCAACGCGCACGTGGTCGGCGGCGTCGACGAGCCCACCGTCCAGATCGGCGGCGAGGGCAGGAAGTACGACGCCAAGGTCGTCCTGTACGACTGGCAGCGCGACATCGCCGTCCTCGACGTACCGAACCTGAACGCGCCGGCCCTGCGGTTCACCACCCAGGACGCGGGCAGCGGCGACAACGCGATCGTCGCCGGCTTCCCGCAGAACGGCGCGTACAACGTCCAACCCGCGCGCGTGCGCGGCCGGATCACGGCCAACGGCCCCGACATCTACCACCGCAAGACCGTGCGCCGCGACGTCTACTCGCTCTACGCGACCGTCCGTCAGGGAAACTCCGGCGGGCCGCTGCTCACGCCCGACGGCAAGGTGTACGGAGTGGTCTTCGCGAAGTCCCTCGACGATTCCAACACCGGATACGCCCTCACCGCCGACGAGGTCCGGCCGGACGTCACCCAGGGTCGTACGGCCAACCAGCAGGTCGACAGCGACAGCTGCGCGCTCTGACGGCGGGCACCGGATCCGGTCCGCCGACGGGATGACCGGGGTGAGCGGGCCGGCGGGCGCGGCGGCGGCTCAGCCGCGTGGATGGCGCAATCGCACCGAGACCCAGCGGGCCCGACGGCGCAGAATGCGCGGGATCCCCACCTGGAGGCCCGTGCCCGGCAGCTGCGGGGTGCCCCTCTGATGGGAGCTCAGGCCCGTGGCCGAGCGGCGGTTGCGTGGTGCGTCACTGTAGTCGTGCGTCCAGCCCATACCCCGACGTGTGCCCCTGCCCCAAGGTCGATAACCGCGCCTCGGGGCCCCAATTGGCCTATGCGCGAGGCATTTGGCTGTTCGTAGGACAGACGTTCCCCTTCGCGTACCGGGTGCGATCGGGCGGTCACCGAAGGGGGTTGCCTCCTGGCCGAAAACGACCTACCGGTCGGGCTCGGGATCCTTCAGCCAGTTGACGAGTTCGGTCGAGAACGCCACCGGGTCCTCTTCGTGGGGGAAGTGCCCGAGACCGTCGAACAGCCGCCAGCGGTACGGCGCTTCGACGTACTCGCCGGAGCCCGCGGCACTCCGCGTCCGCATGACGGGGTCGAGCGAGCCGTGCAGATGCAGCGTCGGCACCCGAACGGGTCGTTTCATGCGCCGGTTGAACTGGATCCCGTCCGGGCGGGCCATGGACCGCACCATCCACCGGTACGGCTCGATGGAGCAGTGCGCCGTCGAGGGGATGCACATGGCACGGCGGTACGTCTCCACGGCCTCGTCGTCCGGCAGCCGCGGCCCGGACCACTCCCGCAACAGACGGCCCACCAGGGCACCGTCGTCCGCGACGAGTTGGCGCTCGGGAATCCAGGGCCGCTGGAACCCCCAGATGTACGAGCTCGCGGAGGTCTGCCGGACGTCGGAGAGCATCGCCGAGCGCCAGCGCCGGGGGTGCGGCATCGAGGAGACGACGAGCCGGCGCACCAGCTTGGGGCGCATCACGGCCGCCGTCCACGCCAGATACCCGCCCAGATCGTGCCCGACCAGCGCGGCGTCCGGCTCACCGAGGGACCGTACGACCCCGGTGATGTCGAGCGCGAGGTTGGCGGGGTCGTAACCGCGCGGGGTGCGGTCGCTCCCGCCGACACCCCGCAGATCCATGGCCACCGCCCGGAAACCGGCGTCGGCGAGCGCCACCAGCTGCCGGCGCCAGGTCCACCAGAACTGGGGGAACCCGTGCAGCAGCAGGACCAGGGGCCCGTCGCCCATCTCGGCGATGTGGAAGCGCGCGCCGTTGGCGGCGACGTCCCGGTGGGTCACCTCGTGGGCGCCGGGGATGTCGAGGCGTACGACCGAGGTGGGTTGCGCCGAAGGTGTGGCGGGGTCCGTCATGAGGATGAGCGTGCCACAGCTTCCAGGGCGTCCTCGACCGGCGCGGGCCGGGGGTGCGGCTTGGCGTTGTGCAGGACGCCCGCCGTCTCCTTCACCGAGGCGGCGACCTTCTGGGGTCCCTTGCCCTTCTTGGCCTTCTTGGCGAAGATCCAGCCGATCAGCCCGAGGAGACCGGCGACCAGCACGTTCGCGGCGAACGACAGGACGAAGCAGATCGCGAGGTTCCAGTCGGTCCAGGTCCGGATGCCGTACGCCAGGGCGAAGCTCAGCATGGGGAGGGAGAAGATCAGCACCGCTCCGGCCGCCGCGAACGCGCCACCGCTGACCGCACCGCGCTTGACGTCCCGCTTCAGCTGCGCCTTCGCCAGTGCGATCTCGTCGTGCACCAGTGCGGACATCTCGGTCGTCGCCGAGGCGACCAGCTGGCCGATGCTGCGTTCGGCGCCGACCGGGCTGCCGTCGGGTGCGCTCATCGCGGACTCCCTCTTCTGCATGTGTGTACCGTCTGGCTTCTGCGGGTGTTTGTGTCGTCTGGTCAGATCATGCCGGACGGTCGTTCTCCGCGCCTGCCCCGCCCGCCACTTCGGCAAGCCTTCGGTGTTCGGCGGCCTTCCGTTCGTGGATCTCGGCCATCCGCAGGTGGTACGCCGGGTTGTCCTGCTCGTAGATGTCGGGGATGCCGTCGCTGTCCTCGTCGCGTTCCTCCGCCTCGCACAGGGCACGGTACTTGGCGTTGCGGATCTTCAGCAGCGTCGTGGCCAGCACGGCGGCGACGAGGGAGCCGACCAGGACGGCGGCCTTGACCTCGTCGGTGAGCACCGGGTCGTCGGCGAAGGCCAGTTCGCCGATGAGCAGGGAGACGGTGAAGCCGATCCCGGCGAGGCTCGCGACGGCGAAGACGTCGGGCCAGGCCAGGTCGTCGCTGAGCGAGGCCCTGGTGAACCGGGCGGTGAGCCAGGTGCCGCCGAACACGCCGACCGACTTGCCGATCACGAGCCCGAGGACGACACCCAGGGTCTCGGGCCGCGTGAACACGTCCCCCAGCGCCCCGCCGGAGACCACGACACCGGCGCTGAAGAGTGCGAACAGCGGTACGGCGAGTCCGGCGGAAAGAGGGCGCACGAGATGCTCGACGTGCTCGCCCGGCGAGTGCTCCTCGCCCTCGTGCCGGTGGCAGCGCAGCATCAGGCCCATGGCGACACCGGCGATGGTGGCGTGGACCCCGCTGTTGTACATCAGCCCCCAGATGGTGAGGGCGAGCGGCACGTACACGTACCACCCTCGGACACCCTTGCGGAGCAGCACCCAGAACACGCCGAGCCCGGCGACGGCCCCGCCGAGCGCAGCGAAGTCGAGGGTGTCCGTGAAGAAGACCGCGATGATCAGGATCGCGAGCAGGTCGTCGACGACGGCGAGGGTGAGCAGGAAGGCGCGCAGGGCGGACGGCAGGGACGTGCCGATGACCGCGAGGACGGCGAGCGCGAAGGCGATGTCGGTGGCGGTGGGCACGGCCCAGCCGGCCAGGGACCCCGCGCCCGCGGCGTTGGTGAGGGCGTAGACGAGCGCGGGTACGGCCATTCCGCAGACTGCCGCGGCGACCGGCAGGAGCGCGGCCTTCGGGTCGCGCAGGTCCCCCGCCACCAGTTCGCGCTTGAGTTCGATGCCGGCGACGAAGAAGAACACGGCCAGCAGTCCGTCGGCCGCCCAGTGCCGCACCGACAGGTCCAGTCCGAGGGCCGTGGGCCCGAAGTGGAAGTCGCCCACGCCGGTGTAGCTGTCCCGCAGGGGGGTGTTGGCCCAGATGAGCGCGGCGATCGCGGCGAGGAGCAGGAGCACGCCGCCGACGGTCTCGGTCCGCAGCGCCTCCGCCACGAAGTTCCGCTCAGGCAGTGACAGCCGTCCGAAGAACCTGCGGTTGTCGGTGGTGGTGGGACGGGGCGCGGCCACGGCGGGGACCTCCGGGTCGGTACGACTCGCTGACGACCGTCAGGCGGGATCGCCGACGACGTTGCCGACCAGACTTCCCGGCACACCCTGAGGCCTCAGTTTACCTTGGCATTACAGCCAGATAATGCGCCATACGGACATTCGGTGCGAAGGGGTTCTCGGGGGAGGGTGTGGGCGCACGGGTGTGGGGGCACGCGGGTGCCCCCACACCGAAGGCGGGACGGGAGAGCGGAGTGCTTCCCCGGTCCTCGCGCGGAGTCCTCAGTCCTCGCTGGGCGCCGCCGGCAGCTTCTCCTGGATCAGCTCCATCACCGTGGAGTCCGTGAGCGTGGTGACATCGCCGAGCTCCCGGTTCTCCGCCACGTCACGCAGCAGCCGCCGCATGATCTTCCCGGACCGGGTCTTCGGCAGCTCCGCGACCGGCAGCACCCGCTTGGGCTTGGCGATCGGCCCCAGCGTCGCTCCCACGTGGTTGCGCAGGTCGGCGACGAGCCCCGGGTCGTCCGCTGAGGCCGTCCCCCGCAGGATCACGAACGCCACGATCGCCTGCCCGGTCGTCTCGTCCGCCGCGCCGACGACCGCGGCCTCGGCGACCGCCGGATGCGAGACGAGCGCCGACTCGACCTCCGTCGTCGAGATGTTGTGCCCGGACACGAGCATCACGTCGTCGACCCGTCCGAGGAGCCAGATGTCCCCGTCCTCGTCCTTCTTGGCCCCGTCCCCGGCGAAGTACTTGCCCTCGAAACGCGACCAGTACGTGTCCAGGAACCGCTGGTCGTCACGCCAGATCGTGCGCAGCATCGACGGCCACGGCTCGGTCAGCACGAGGTACCCGCCACCCCCGTTGGGGACCTCCCGGGCCTCGTCGTCCACGACCGTCGCCGAGATGCCCGGCAGCGGCCGCTGCGCCGACCCCGGCTTGGTCTCGGTGACGCCCGGCAGCGGCGAGATCATCATCGCGCCGGTCTCGGTCTGCCACCAGGTGTCCACGATCGGCGTCCGATCGGCCCCGATGTGCTTGCGGTACCAGATCCACGCCTCGGGGTTGATCGGCTCGCCCACGGACCCGAGGACCCGCAGCGAGGACAGGTCGAACTTCGCGGGGATGTCGTCGCCCCACTTCATGAACGTACGGATCGCGGTGGGCGCCGTGTAGAGGATCGTCACCCCGTACTTCTGCACGATCTCCCAGAACCGCCCCTGGTGCGGGGTGTCCGGAGTCCCCTCGTACATCACCTGCGTCGCACCGTTCGAGAGCGGACCGTACGTGATGTACGAGTGCCCGGTGACCCAGCCGATGTCCGCCGTGCACCAGTAGACGTCGGTCTCCGGCTTGAGGTCGAAGACGGCGTGGTGGGTGTAGCTCGCCTGGGTGAGGTAGCCGCCCGAGGTGTGCAGGATGCCCTTCGGCTTCCCCGTCGTCCCGGACGTGTACAGGATGAACAGCGGCTGCTCGGCGTCGAACGCCTCCGGCGTGTGCTCGGTGGACTGGCGGTCGACGACCTCGTGCCACCAGACGTCGCGGCCCTCGGTCCAGTCGACCTCCTGCCCGGTACGGCGTACCACCAGCACCTTGTCGACCCCGTCGACCCGGCTCACCGCGTCGTCCACGGCCGGCTTGAGCGCGGACGGCTTGCCGCGGCGGTAGCCGCCGTCGGAGGTGATGACCAGCTTGGCGTCGGCGTCCTGGATGCGGGTGGCGATCGCGTCCGCGGAGAAGCCGCCGAAGACGACCGAGTGCGCGGCCCCGATCCGGGCGCAGGCCAGCATCGAGACGACGGCCTCGGGGATCATCGGCAGATAGACGGCGACCCGGTCGCCCTTGCCCACGCCGAGCTCGGTCAGCGCGTTGGCGGCCTTCGACACCTCGTCCTTCAGCTCGGCGTAGGTGATCGCACGGCTGTCACCCGGCTCGCCCTCGAAGTGGAGGGCGACCCGGTCGCCGTTGCCGGCCTCCACGTGCCGGTCCACGCAGTTGTACGCGACGTTCAGCTTCCCGTCGGCGAACCACTTGGCGAACGGCGGGTTCGACCAGTCCAGCGTCTCGGTCGGCTCGGTGGCCCAGGTCAGGCGGCGGGCCTGCTCGGCCCAGAAGCCGAGCCTGTCAGCCTTGGCCTGCTCATACGCCTCCGCGGTGACATTGGCGTTCGCTGCCAGGTCGGCGGGCGGCGCGAACCTGCGCTCTTCCTTCAGCAGGTTGGCCAGGCTTTCGTTGCTCACGACATCTCCCTTTCCCAGGGTGTCCGTTGTGTCCCAGGCCACAGCTCATCAGACCAGGGGCCTCGATGACAAGGCCCGCCCCCAAATTGGTTTAGACCTGTTCGGGGCCTGGGCTTGTCCGGTGGTCCCTCAGTGTTCCTTCAGCGGTCCCGCCACGATCGCCAGGGGTGCGCATCGGACCGGAACCGCGTGATGGACGGAGAGAGCCGGCCCGGCTGGCCGCTCCCGCTCCCGTTGCGCTCCGGCTCCGCTCCCGTGCGGCAACGGCTCCGTACTCCGAGGCACGGACGGTCCCTCGTCCGGGTTCACCCGACGACGCAAGCCGCGGAAAGGGCGAGGAGCGGGACACGCTCAGGTGGGCGTGGGCGTGGGTGTGGCATGGGTGCGGGCGAAGGCGAAGGCGAAGGCGAAGGCGAAGGCACGGGCACAGACACGGGCACAGACACGGGCACAGACACGGGATCGCGGGCCGCGCTCAGGCCACCCGTTCGGCCCGCGCCCGGCGGGAGCTGTAAAAGGTGCGCGGCCCCGCCGACCGGGGCCGCGCACCTCGACGGGGTCACACGGGACGGCGCAGATCCTCCGCCGCTCCGACGTGATCGAACAGCTCGTCGCCGTCACGGTCGACCAGCAGATACGCCTGTGCTTCGCCGACGTGGAAGTACATCCCGTGCAGTTCGAGCGCGCCCTCCCGCAGGGCCCGTGTCACGGAGTCGTGGGCCCGGAGATGCTCCAACTGCTGCACCACGTTGGTCAGGCACAGCTGTTCCACCGCGTCGGCCGGCGCCCGTCCGGCGAGTCTGGCCCACGGCCGGTGCTTGGCGGCCATCATTTCGAGGCTGGGCTGCCCGTGCCGCAGCCACCGCTTGAGGGGCGTCTGCGCTCCGCCGGGCTCCGAGTTCAGCAGGGCCTGCATCGCCCCGCACCCCGAGTGCCCGCACACCGTGATGGACCGCACATGCAGCACGTCCACCGCGTACTCGATCGCCGCGGCCACCGAGTCGTCCCCGCTCTCCTGTCCGGGCTTCGGTACGAGGTTGCCCACGTTGCGTACGACGAAGAGGTCGCCGGGGCCACTGGACGTGATCATCGAAGTGACGAGCCGTGAGTCGGCGCAGGTCAGGAACAGCTGTGACGGTTGCTGTCCTTCCCGTGCCAGCCGAGCCAGCTCGTCCCGCACCAGTGGCGCGGTGTTGCGCTGGAACGCGCTGATGCCACGCGCGAGTTGATGGTCACTGTGGCCACCGGGACCGCCCGGCCGGCTCTGCCCGGAGGAACCCGCCGCCGCTCCGCCCGGCGCGCCCGGGTCACCGGACTCGCCCGGTCCGCCTGGTTCGCCCGACGCGTCCGGCCGGTCGGCGGGGGACACGGACTGCGGGTTGGTGGAGGGCTCGCAGTGGTGGTTGCGCCACGGTGTCCAGGGCCGACAGCGGCAGTGCGACGAGTCCGAGGGTTCGGCGATCCGGGCGCCGGCCCGTCCGGTCAGCTCGACCGTGCCGCCCTGCGCGATGTGTGCCTGCTGCCAGTCCTGGAGCGACTCGTACGCCGCGTGGTCCATGAACGAACCGTCCAGCTCGACCACGGCGGAGGTGCCTCGGGGCACCAGGTGCAGGGCGCGGCTGAGCCTGGGCACCGCGAGGAAGGTCAACTGGCCGCATACGTGGATGTGATGGACCCCTCCCCTCTCCTCGTGGGTGATACGGGTGCGCGCGAGGCGCTGCATGGCGACGACGACGGCCACGGCGACCCCCAGGGCCACGCCCTCCAGGACGCCGAGGAGCACGACGCCGAGCGTGGTGACCGCGTACACCACGACCTCGCGGTGGCGGGTGACCGTGCGGATGTGGTGCAGGGAGACCATCTGGATGCCGACGGCCATCACCAGGGCGGCGAGCGCCGCGAGGGGGATCAGCTCCAGGATCGGGACCATCAGCAGCGCGGCGATCACTACGAAAACGCCGTGCAGCATCGTGGAGTTCCGGCTCACGGCACCGGCTTGCACGTTCGCCGAACTGCGGACGGCGACCCCGGCGACCGGCAGCCCGCCGAGCGCGCCGGAGACGGCGTTCGCGGCGCCCTGCCCGAGCAGTTCCCGGTCCAGGCGGGAGCGCCCGACCCGGGCCTGCAGCTCGGGCCGCCCGGCCACCAGCTTGTCCACGGCCACGGCACCGAGCAGGGACTGCACACTGCACACCAGCGTGGTGGTGAGGACCGCGGCGGCGATCCCGAGCACCGGACCCTCGGGCAGCCCCGCCAGGGCGTGGCTGCTCCAGGACGGCAGGTCGACCTTGGGCAGGACCAGCCCGGTGAGCGAGGCGACCGCGGTGGCCCCGGCGACGGCGACGAGCGCGGCCGGAACGGTGCGCAGGACGTGGCCGACCCGGCCGGGAATCCGCGGCCAGGCGAACAGGAGCGCCAGTGTCAGCAGACTCATCGACACCGCCCCGGGATGCACGCGCGCCAACTGGGCGGGCAGGGCGCGGAAGTTCTGGAGGACGGAACTCTGCGGGGTGCCGCCCAGTACGACGTGCAGCTGGGCGACGGCGATGGTCACGCCGATCCCGGCGAGCATGCCGTGCACGATCGCGGGGCTGACGGCGAGCGCCGTGCGGGCCACGCGCAGGCAGCCGAGGCCCAGCTGGGCGATTCCGGCGAGGACGGTGATGGCGCAGGTCGTGCGCCATCCGTAGCGGTGGATGAGGTCGGCGGTGACGACGGTGAGTCCGGCGGCGGGTCCGCTCACCTGGAGCGGTGAGCCGCCGAGCCGGCCGACGACGAGTCCGCCCACGGCGGCGGCGACGAGCCCCGACTGGAGCGGGGCGCCGGTGGCGAGGGCGATACCCAGGGACAGGGGCAGTGCGATCAGGAAGACCGCGATCGAGGCCGACAGGTCGGCGCCCGCGATACGGAATCGGCGGGGCGGAACCGGCGGACGCTTGTGGGGCGGGTGGACGCGCTTCGGCCGAGTCGAGTCGGCGGCGCGGGTGGGGACGCAGGCAGACATTCCCGTCTCCTCCGGGGCGGCGCGGTCGCGGAACAGGTGGTCCCCCAGGCCAGGGAGGCGGGGGGCGGATCGCGGCCGTGGGTCACGGCGTGCAGCGGCGGGATTCTCAATGATCGGTAAACAGATCGTAATGCAGAGTAAAGGCCTCATGCGGACTTTAGCCGCAAATGGGGCAATAAATCACTCTCAAGGGTGAAGGGATCTTTCTGGCGGCTTGTCGTATTTATTAGGTCTCGGCCTCGTGCGACCTTGGCGGCGCTGTCGGAATTCGCTGCAGATCTCCCAGGACGCCTTCGACGGCGTTGCCCCGACCGAAGGAAGAAGGTGGGCGGGATGGCCGCCACCCAGAGGATCGCCGCGGGGGTAGCACTCGCGGCCTGCGCCGCGGCGCTCGCCGGTTGCGCCACTGGCGCCACCGGTTCCAAGGAGGGTGCGCACGGCGCGAAGGGGGTCGCGGCGGGGCCCCCGGTGCCCCAGGGGGTCCGGCTGATCGGTGACGGCTCCACCGCGTACACCGGCGCGCAGCCGCACCTGCCCCGACCCGAGAAGTTGAAGCCCGGGCAGAAGCCCCCGCAGTTCGTGGTCTTCTCCTGGGACGGCGCGGGCGAGGACGGCCAGAAGCTCTTCTCGCACTTCCGGAAGGTCGCCAGGGCCAACCGCGCGACGATGACGTACTTCCTGAGCGGCGTGTACCTGCTGCCGGAGGCCAGGCGCGACCTGTACAGGCCGCCGCAGCACGCTCCGGGGACCTCGGAGATCGGCTTCAACGACGACGAGGGCATCAGGAACACGCTGCGGCAGCTGCGCGGCGCGTGGCTGGAGGGCAACGAGATCGGTACGCACTTCAACGGCCACTTCTGCGGGCCCGGGGGCGGGGTCGGTGAGTGGACGGTCGAGGAGTGGAAGAGCGAGATCGCCCAGGCGAAGTCGTTCGTGAAGTCCTGGAGGACCAACACGGGCATGAAGAGCGCCCCGTCGCTGCCCTTCGACTACGACAAGGAACTCATCGGCGGCCGCACGCCCTGCCTGGAGGGCCGGAAGAACTTCGTGAAGGCGGCCCGGCAACTGGGCTTCCGCTACGACACCAGCGGTGTCGACAACCAGGTCTGGCCCACCAAGAAGGGCAACCTGTGGGACCTGTCCATGCAGCTCGTGCCCTTCGCCGGACACTCCGGCGAGCAGCTCACCACGGACTACAACTTCAGGGTCAACCAGTCGGGGACCCAGACGCAGGGGGACCCCGCCAAGCGGGCGATGTGGGGCAACCAGGTGCGTGACAGCCTGCTCAAGGGCTTCCGGCGCGCCTACGACGGCAACCGCGCCCCGCTGGTCATCGGCAGCCACTTCGAGTCCTGGAACGGCGGCACGTACATGCGCGCCCTTGACCAGGTCATCGAGAAGGTGTGCAACAGGGCCGAGGTCCGCTGCGTCTCGTTCCGCCGCCTCGCCGACTGGCTCGACGCCCAGGACCCGGCCACGCTGGACAAACTGCGCGGCCTCAACGTCGGCCAGGCCCCCAAGCAGGGCTGGGCGTCCTTCCTCTCCGGCCGCCCGGCCCCCGCCCCGAAGGGCGTCCCCGGGGCGCCGGCGGTCAGGCCGTAGCCACCAGCCCCTCGCCGAGGACGAAACCGGGGTCGACCTGCGCCGCCAGGTCCGCCCCGGTCCTCTCGTTGCCCCAACTGCTCGCGTTCTTCAGGTGGAAGTGCACCATCTGGCGCGTGTAGCGCTCCCAGTCCCGCCGTTCGTACGTGGCGTCCGCGGCGGCCTGCAGGGCGCGCAGGGACTGGCGGTTGGCGTCCTCCAGGTGCTCGAACCGGGGCGGGCGGCCCTTCTCCATGGCGCGCACCCAGTCCGAGTGCCCGACCGTGACGAGCAGGTCGTCGCCGACCTCGGCGCGGAGGAAGTCGATGTCGTCCCGGCCCTGCACCTTGTTGCCGACGACCTTCAGGGCGACGTCGAAGTCGCGGGCGTAGTCCTTGTACTGGCGATAGACGGAGACTCCCTTCCGGGTCGGCTCGGCGACGAGGAACGTCATGTCGAAGCGGGTGAACATGCCGGACGCGAAGGAGTCGGAGCCCGCGGTCATGTCCACGACGACGTACTCGCCCCGTCCGTCGACGAGGTGGTTCAGGCAGAGCTCCACCGCGCCGGTCTTGGAGTGGTAGCAGGACACCCCGAGATCGGCCTCGGTGAACGGGCCGGTGACCATCAAACGGGCGTCGCCGCCGTCGAGTTCCACCGGCCGCGCGCAGGCGTCGTACACGGGATTGTTCTCGCGCACCCGCATCAGCCGTGAACCCTCGCCGGGCGGGGTCGTCTTGATCATCGTCGCCGCGGACGCGATCCGCTGGTTGGAACCGCGCAGGTAGTCCTTGATCAGGGGCAGCCGCGCGCCCATGGCGGGCAGTCCGACGGCCATCTCCTCGTCGAGGCCGAGCGCCGCGCCGAGGTGCTGGTTGATGTCCGCGTCCACCGCCACGACGGGCGCGCCCGAGGCGGCGAGATGGCGGATGAACAGGGCGGACAGCGTGGTCTTGCCGCTGCCGCCCTTCCCCACGAAAGCAATTTTCATGTTCACCAAGAGTAGTGGACCGATAGCGCAGGGTGTCCGTGCGGGGTGAAGAAGACCACTCCTTCGTGGGGTGGGCGACCGGGGTGCGTAGTGTCGTACTCATGAGTACGACAGGCGCGACCGCCGATCCGCTCGCGACCCTGGCCTCGCTGCCCGGGGTGGCCGAATCCGTGGAGTCCGTCCGCAAGGCGGTGGACCGGGTCTACGGGCACCGGATCATGCGACGTCGCAGCAACGAGATCACCTCCGAGGCCGCGCTGCGCGGCGCCCGGGGTTCCGCGGCGTTGTCCGGCGCCGACTGGGCCCTCGAAGAGGTGCGCCGGCGCACGGACTTCAGCGGCGACGACGAGGCCCGCAAGGTCGGCGCGGCCCTCCGGCTGACCGCCGAGGCGGGCCAACTTCTCTCGATCTGGCGGCAGTCGCCGCTGCGGGTGCTGGCGCGGCTGCATCTCGTCGCGGCCGCGGACGGGGAGGACGCGGTCGGACGGCCGCGCCAGGACGGCGAACCGGTCGACGAGCCGCTCGTCGAACTGCCGCTCCCGGGCGCCGCCGAGGTGGCGGCCCGGCTCGAAGGGCTCTCCCAGTTGATCATCGCCGGCGGTGCCGCCCCGGCCCTGGTGACGGCGGCCGTCGTCCACGGCGAACTGCTCGCGCTGCGCCCCTTCGGGACCCACAACGGCCTGGTCGCGCGCGCGGCGGAGCGCATCGTGCTGATCGGCAGCGGCCTCGACCCGAAGTCCGTCTGTCCGGCGGAGGTCGGGCACGCCGAACTGGGCCGGGCGGCCTATGTGGCGGCTCTGGAAGGCTATGTGTCCGGTACCCCGGGGGGTATGGCGGCCTGGATCTCCCACTGCGGCAAGGCGGCCGGGCTGGGGGCGAGGGAGTCGACGGCCGTCTGCGAGGCGCTTCAGCGCGGGGCGGCGTAGGTTCTGGAACAGGGTTGCGGCGGTTACATTTTAAAATCAGCCGCAGGACAACCAACCCGGGTAACAAAGCGACCACAAATGTTTCCCCACAATCCGCGGAAAAC
>NZ_JBHWEL010000015.1:122797-136454 GCF_042734135.1 Streptomyces sp. NPDC059668
GGGCGTGGGGCCGGCCGGTGGGGGGGCGTGTCGGGGGGGGGCGGGGCGGTTTCTGTCCGGGGGGGGGGCGGGGCGTTGTTCTCGACCCCCCGCTGGCACGCTCACCGGGTTACCAAGCGTCCTCGATGTGTTGCCCATCAGGTCGGGAACTGCTGCCCGTCACCTGGTGCGGCTGGCCCGTAATCGACGGGTCGACGTCGCGTGGGTGCCTGGTGCACATGCTCGGTCCGTGGGGCCTTGGTTGAGTTTTAAGGTGATCCTTTCGGATGTCCTTGGTCTCGCGGGCCGTTAAACCCTTTGTACTCCAGGTCCGGAGGAAGCGGAACCCCTGGCTGCACTTCTTTACTTTTAGGTTCAAAGGCCTGCGAATCGGGCGGGAATTGCGCCGCACGCGTGCGTGGCGCCCCGCCCGCGTCGCACCCTCACACCGCGGTGGCGCGCCGCCTGCTCGCGTACCAGACGAGCCCCGCCGTGGCCGCCGCCGCTCCTATCGCCGCGGCCGCGACGAGCGCCGGACGCTGCGGAACCGACAGTGCGGGCAGCCGCTGCTTGAGCCGCACCGGGCGGTGGAAGTCCAGGACGGGCCACCCGCGCGCGGCCGCCTCGCGCCGCAGCGTGCGGTCCGGATTCACCGCGTGGGGGTGTCCGACGGACTCCAGCATCGGGACGTCGGTCGCCGAGTCGCTGTACGCGTAGCACCGTGCCAGGTCGTACCCCTCGGACGCGGCCAGCTCCTTCACCGCCTCGGCCTTCGTCGGCCCGTAGGCGTAGTACTCCACCTCCCCGGTGAAGCAGCCGTCCTCGCCCACGACCATCCGGGTGGCCACCACGCGGTCGGCGCCGAGCAGCTCCCCGATGGGCTCGACCACCTCCGCCCCCGACGTGGACACGATCACGACGTCACGTCCGGCGGTGTGGTGCTCCTCGATCAGCGAGGCGGCCTCGTCGTAGATGATGGGGTCGATCAGGTCGTGCAGCGTCTCCGCGACGATCTCCTTGACCTGCTGGACGTTCCAGCCGCGGCACAGCGCGGACAGGTAGGCGCGCATCCGCTCCATCTGGTCGTGGTCCGCGCCGCCCGCCATGAACACGAACTGGGTGTACGCGGTGCGCAGGACGGCCCGCCGGTTGATCAGTCCGCCTTGGTAGAACGACTTGCTGAAGGTGAGCGTGCTCGACTTCGCAATGACCGTCTTGTCCAGGTCAAAGAAGGCTGCCGTGCGAGGCAAGGAGTGGTTTTCCACGAGCTCGAGCATAGGCGCCCGCCATTCGGGCTAGTGTGGTGCGCGTGGGTTTGCCTGAGAGGCCTCTCGGGTACACCATGGAAGTCACGGATCGTTCGCGACCGTGCTAACCCGGTCCGACTCCTCCCCCCCCGAGTCGGCCGTGGGGACGACCCCCGCTCTCCCCCCCGGCGGGGGTCGTCGCATGTCCGGATGGGTTTTCACCCCCTCTTGCGCGACCCCGGAACCCTGTTGCCACCGCTTCGGCGGCCCCTTTGGCATGCTCGTGATCCGTCACTGTGCGTAGTCGTTGTGCTGCTCTGCGAAAGTCGCGCACGAGCTTCCGCTATGGGTGAAGGCGATATTCACAACCACTGAGTTGTCCACAGTTATCGACCAAGATCCACACGATTTCCCGGATCGCTGCACCGTGATTCCAGCGCGTCCCGCTCGCGGCGAGTTCCTCACGGCGAGTTCATGGCCGGTTCCGTTTGTGGGACGCGTTCGGCCGGTTCGTCACGGCCGTTCACAGGGAGGCCGCTCGCCGGTTCTCCACACGGGCGGGAATCGCGGGTCCGCAGGGAATCCTGCGGGCTCCGCGCAAGAAGCAGCGAAGGGGGCTGGAGATCGTGGCGGGAGCCATCACACACGACGTGCCACCCGCCGCCGACGGGCGGCAGGGCGGACCATTGATCGTCACGGAGGACGTCGAACTCCTCGATGACCTGCTGCGTCTGTGCGCGGCGGCGGGTGCGAGGCCGGAGGTGCACCACGGTGTGCCGGAGCGCGGAGGCAGCTGGGAGGCGGCACCGCTGGTGCTGGTCGGCGACGACGCCGCGCGGCGGGTGCGCGGGGCCGTGCGCAGGCGCGGGGTGGTACTGGTCGGGCGGGACCAGGACGACTCGGGCGTCTGGCGGCGGGCCGTCGAGATCGGCGCCGACCATGTCCTGATGCTGCCCGACGGCGAGCAGTGGCTGGTCGACCGCATCGCCGACGTGGCCGAGGGCGTGGGCCGGCCCGCGCTCACGGTGGGCGTCATCGGCGGCCGGGGCGGAGCGGGTGCGTCCACGCTCGCCTGCGCGCTCGCCCTCACCTCGGCGCGCGAGGGACGCCGCACCCTGCTCGTGGACGCCGATCCGCTGGGTGGCGGACTCGACGTGCTGCTCGGCGGAGAGGCGGTCGAGGGCCTGCGCTGGCCCGCGTTCGCGGCATCCCGCGGCCGGGTCGGCGGCGGCGCGCTGGAGGAGTCCCTGCCCGAACTGCACGCGTTGCGCGTCCTCAGCTGGGACCGCGGTGACTCCGTCGTCATTCCGTCGCAGGCGGTCCGCGCTGTGCTGGCCGCGGCCAGACGGCGGGGCGGTGCGGTGGTCGTGGACCTGCCCCGCCGCATCGACGACGGTGTCGCGGAGGCCCTCGCCCAGCTCGACCTCGGAGTGCTGGTGGTCCCCGCCGACCTGCGCGCGATCGCGGCGGCGGGACGGGTGGCGTCCGCGGTCGGCATGGTCCTGCGCGATCTGCGGGTGGCGGTCCGGGGTCCCTACGCTCCGGGTCTCGACGACCGAGAGGTGGCCCGGCTGCTCGGGCTGCCCCTGGTCGGTGAAGTACCCGCCGAATCCCCGCCGCCGGACGCCGGCGTGCCACCCGGGGGAGCGGCACGGGGGCCGCTCGCCCGGTTCTGCACCGCCTTCTGGGAGCGAGTGACGAGGGAGGGCGGGGGCGCGTGAACCGGAACAGCGACGCGGGGACACACCGAGCCGCGGCCGGGATCGGCTCCACGACGCCCGGCCGAGCCGAGGCTCCGACGGGGCCGGCCCGACGGACAGCACCGGTCGAGCCGGCCCGGCGCACGGCACCGACTGGGCCGACGGGGCGCGCGGCACCGTCGGGACCGCCGACACGGTCGGGTTCGCCAACACGGTCGGGATCGCCCGGACCGCCCGGACCGCCCGGACCGACGGGCTCGCCGGGACCGCGTGGACATGCGGGGTCCCTGGGGCCGGGCGGGAGGGACGGGCCGTCAGGAGCCGTGGGACGCATGGGGCGCGTGGGGCGTACGGAGCTGTTGGACGGTGTGCGGCAGTGGCTCGCCGAGAGTGGTTCGGAGCCCACACCGGCACGCGTGGCACAGGCCCTGCGCGCTCAGGGCCGCGTCCTCGGTGACGCGGAAGTGCTCGGAGCGGCCCGGCAGTTGCGCTCCGAGCTGGTCGGCAGCGGACCTCTGGAGCCGCTGCTCGCCGACCCGTCGGTCACCGACGTCCTGGTGTCGGCGCCCGATCGGGTCTGGGTCGACCGGGGCGGCGGTCTGGAGCTGACGGCCGTCTCCTTCCCGGACGCGGCGGCCGTACGACGCCTCGCGCAGCGTCTCGCGGCCGTGGCCGGACGGAGGCTCGACGACGCCCGCCCCTGGGTCGACGCCCGGCTTCCGGACGGCACCCGGCTGCATGCGGTGCTGCCACCGGTCGCCGTCGGTTCCACCTGCCTGTCGCTGCGTGTCGTACGACCGCGTGCGTTCACGCTCGGCGAGTTGGTGGCCGCCGGGACGGTGCCGCCCGGCGGGGACCGAGTGCTGCGGGCCCTGCTGGAGGCCCGGCTGTCCTTCCTGATCAGCGGGGGCACCGGCTCGGGCAAGACGACGCTGCTGAGCGCGCTGCTGGGACTGGTGGGCCCGGGGGAGCGGATCGTGCTGGCCGAGGACTCGGCGGAGCTGCGACCCGACCATCCCCATGTGGTCCGGCTGGAGGGGCGGCCCGCCAACCAGGAGGGCGCCGGGCTCGTGGCACTGCAGGACCTGGTCCGCCAGGCCCTGCGCATGAGACCGGACCGGCTGGTCGTCGGCGAGGTGCGCGGCCCGGAGGTCGTGTCGCTGCTGGCGGCGCTCAACACGGGTCACGAGGGCGGCTGCGGAACGGTGCACGCGAACGCGGCGGCGCAGGTGCCGGCCCGCCTGGAGGCCCTGGGCACCGCCGCCGGGCTCGACAGGGCGGCCCTGCACAGCCAGTTGGCGGCGGCGCTGTCGGTCGTCCTGCATCTCGTACGCGACCGGACCGGGCAGCGGCGCATCGCCGAAGTGCACGTCCTGGAGCGCGATCCGTCGGGGCTGGTGGTGACGGTGCCGGCGCTGCGATGGGGTGCACGGGCGTTCGCGTACGAGCCCGGTTGGGAGCGGCTGCGGGGGCTGCTCCGAGAGGGGAGCGAGGGGAGCGGACCGTGGTGACGGGGACGGGCGGGATGTCGGTGGGGGCGGCCATGGCGTGTGCCGGGGCGGCGGCCTGGCTGGTGGGCGGCTGGGACTCGGGAGCACGTAGAGCGCGGCTGGTGTGCGCGGGCGGCACGGGGGTGGCCGGGCCGCCGGCGGGGGAGAGGGCGCGGGCCGGATGCCGGCGGCTGCGCGGGCGGCTGCGGCCCGAGGGGTGGGCGCTGGTGGCCGGGACGGCGGTCGCGTTGCTGGGTGCCTCCGTCGTGCCGCTGCTGCTCGGCGCGGCCGGGGTGCCGTTGCTGCGGCGGGTACGGCGGGCCGGGGAGGCGGACCGGGAGCGGGAGCGCCGGGGCGATGCGGTGATCGCCCTGTGCGGGGCGCTCGCCGGTGAGGTGCGGGCCGGACGGCAGCCGGGCGAGGCGCTGTTGAACGCCGCGCACGACTCGGGCGGCCTCGGCGAGGCGCGGGCGGCGGTACTGGCGGCGGCGCGGTTCGGCGGGGACGTGCCGGACGCGCTGACCGACGCGGCACGGCAGCCGGGGGCCGAGGGGCTGGTGGGGCTCGCCGCCTGCTGGCGGGTGGCCGTGGACCGGGGTGCGGGTCTCGCGGCGGGGCTCGACCGCCTGGAAGGGGCACTGCGCGCGGAGCGCGACCAGCGGGCCGACCTGAGAGCCCAGTTGGCGGGGTCGCGGTCCACGGCGGTGATGCTCGCGGGGCTGCCGGTCCTGGGGCTGTTGCTCGGCACGGCGCTGGGCGCGGATCCGCTGCACGTGCTGTTGCACAGCGGGCCGGGCCTGGGCTGTCTGCTGGTCGGTGGGGTGCTGGAAGGCGTGGGCCTCTGGTGGGCGCTGCGCATCGTGAAGGGAGCGGAGGCGGTATGAGCGAGGAGATCCTCCACAGGCTGGGGACGCTCGGGTGCGGGGCACTGGCGCTCGGGTGGCTGGTGCGGGCGTTCGGCAGAGTGCGCCACGAGCGGCGGGTGCGCGGGCGGCTGGCCGAGTTGCTGGACCTGCGGAGGGAGCCGGAGCGACGGCGCTTCGACGTCGGGGGCGCGGCGCGGCGGTGGCTGGCGCCCGCGGGTGCCGTGTGTGCCGGCTGGGTGCTGGTCGGAGGGCCGGCCGGGGTCGTGGCCGGTCTGGTCGCCGGGCTCGGGATCGTTCGGTGGCGCCGGCGGCGTGGGCGAGGGCCGGTGCAGGAGTACGACGTGGCGCGGGCGGCCCGGCAGCTTCCGCTCGCCGCCGACCTGGTGGCGGCCTGTATCGCGGCGGGGGCGGATCCCGTGGCGGCGGCCCGGGCCGTGGGCGAGGCCCTCGGCGGGCCGGTCGGGGAGCGGCTCGCCCGGGGAGCGGCGGAGGTGCGGCTCGGAGGCGAACCGGCCGAGGCGTGGCGGAGGTTGGCGTCGGTACCGGGAGCCGGGGGTCTGGCCCGGCTGCTGGAGCGGGCGGGTGAGTCGGGGGTACCGGCGGCCGTGCCGGTCGGGCGACTCGCCACCGAGGCCCGCGCCGAACGGGGGCGGAGCGCGACGGCACGGGCACGCAGGGCGGCCGTCATGGTCACCGTGCCCGTGGGGCTGTGCTTCCTGCCCGCGTTCCTGGCGATCGGTGTCCTGCCCGTGGTGATCGGGCTGGCGGACGGGGTGCTGGGAGGTGGTGGCGGATGACCGGCCGGACGGCCGGCGGCAGGCGTCGGGTGACGCCACGAGACAAGTGATCAGCAGGATCGAACCCACGGGGGTTGAGATGTACAGGACGGTACGCGTGCGGGTGCGGGCATGGATGCGCGGTCTGGCGGCGCGGAGGGACGCCGGGATGGTCACCTCCGAGTACGCGGTGGGTGTCATCGCGGCGGTGGCCTTCGCGGCCGTGCTCTACAAGGTGGTGACGAGCGGTCAGGTCAGCTCGGAGTTGCAGGACATCGTGGGGCGGGCGCTCAATGTCCCGACGTGAGCCGGTGGGGAGCGGTCCGGCTCGCGGCGGCGACCGTGGATTCGTGACCGCCGAGGCCGCGGTGGTGCTGCCCTCGCTGGTGCTCGTCGGAATGGCGCTGGTGTGGGCCCTGCTCGCCGCGTCCGCGCAGATCCGGTGCGTGGACGCGGCGAGGGCCGGCGCCCGCTCGGCGGCCCGCCAGGACCCGCCCGAGACGGTCCTGGCGACGGCCCGCCGCGCGGCGCCGGACGGGGCCCGGGTCACGGTGAGCCGGACGGGTGATCTGGTCCGGGTGGAGGTCACGGCGAGCGCGCCGGGTCCCGACGCGCTGTCCCTGGAGCTGAGCGACGTGGCCGTGGCCCTCTCGGAGGAGACCGTGGGGGTGACCGGGGATGGCACGAGGTCGTAGCGCGCCGCGCGTCCGACTCCGGCCGTTGCCCGACACCTCCCGGCTCCCGCGCCCCTGGTCCGGGCCCGTGCGCACCCCTTCAAGATCCCCGAACACCCTTCCGGGCCTCCTCCACGGAGTTACCCGGCCCCGCGCCCTTCTCCGGCCCCCGCACGCCCCTCTGACGGCCACAAGGGCTGTCACAAGCACTGACACGAGGGCTGTCACAAGGGTCGTCGCCCGGGTGAGGAGGCGGACGGCTTCCACGGGTGCGTCGGACCGGGGGTCGGCCACCGTGTGGGCGGTCGGGGTGATCGCCCTGCTGTGTGCCGTCTTCGGGGCTGTCCTGGCCATGGGGCAGGTGGTCGTGGTGCGCCATCGCGCGGCGGGGGCGGCCGATCTGGCCGCGCTCGCCGCAGCGGACCACTGGACGGACGGGAGCCCGGCGGCCTGCGCCGCGGCGGACCGGGTGGCCCGGGCCCAGCGTGCCCGGCTGGCGCGGTGCGTGGTGGAGGGCGAGATCTCGGACGTCACGGCCGTGTCGGGTGCGGGCCCGTTCGCCGTGGAGATCAGGTCCAGAGCGGGCCCCGCCACGCCGGTGGACCCGGTGACTACTCCCGCGGCGCTCCCCGCAGCAGTTCGGTGAGCAGCCGGACGGCACCCCGTTTGTGCAACGGCTCGTTTCCGTTGCCGCACTTGGGGGACTGGATGCAGGACGGGCAGCCGGCCTCGCACTCGCAGGAGGAGATGGCCTCACGGGTGGCGGTGAGCCAGGCACGGGCGGTGTGGAAGGCGCGCTCGGCGAAGCCCGCGCCGCCGGGGTGACCGTCGTAGACGAAGACCGTGGGCAGCAGGGTGTCGGGGTGCAGCGGTACGGACACGCCACCGATGTCCCAGCGGTCACAGGTGGCGAACAGCGGGAGCATGCCGATCGACGCGTGTTCGGCGGCGTGCAGGGCGCCGCCGAGGATCTCCGGCCCGATGCGGGCGGCGTCCAGCTGGTCCTCGGTGACCGTCCACCACACGGCACGCGTGCGCAGCGTGCGCGGAGGGAGGTCGAGCTTCGACTCGCCCAGGACCTCACCGGTGATGACTCGGCGACGCAGGAAGGAGACGACCTGGTTGGTGACTTCGACGGAGCCGTAGCACAACCGGCCCTCGCCCCAGGGGATTTCGGTGTCCGTCTCCAGGACGGAGATGGCGGTCGTGTCGCGGGCGACCGTCGAGTAGGGCGGGCTGGCCTCCTCGACCAGTGCGACGGAGTCCTCCAGGTCCAGGTGTCTCACCAGGTACGTACGGCCCTGGTGCAGATGGACCGCGCCCTCGTGCACCGTCGTGTGCGCGGCGCCGGCGTCCACCGTGCCGAGCAGCCGTCCCGTTCCGGCCTCGACGATCTGCACCGGGCTGCCGCCCTCGCCGCGGATGTCGGTCAGGTCGGCGGCCCGCTCCCGGCGCGTCCAGTGCCAGGCCTTCGTCCGGCGGCGCAGCAGCTTCGCGGCCTCCAGCTGCGGCAGCAGATCCGCGGCGGCCGGGCCGAAGAGCTCCAGGTCCTCGTCCGTGAGGGGGATCTCGGAGGCCGCGGCGCACAGGTGCGGGGCGAGGACGTACGGGTTGTCGGGGTCGAGGACCGTGGATTCGACCGGCTGGTCGAACAGGGCTTCGGGGTGGTGCACGAGGAACGTGTCCAGCGGGTCGTCGCGGGCGACCAGGATCGCCAGCGCGCCCTGCCCCGAGCGCCCGGCGCGGCCCGCCTGCTGCCACAGGGACGCCCGGGTGCCGGGGTAGCCCGCGATGACGACGGCGTCCAGTCCGGAGACGTCGACGCCGAGTTCGAGGGCGGTGGTGGCGGCGAGGCCGAGGAGTTCGCCCGAGTGCAGGGCGCGTTCGAGGGCGCGGCGTTCCTCGGGGAGGTAGCCGCCGCGGTACGCCGCCACGCGCCGGGCGAGTGAGCGGTCGATCTCGGCCAGCCGCTCCTGGGCGATCACCGCGATCAGTTCGGCGCCGCGCCGGGACCGTACGAAGGCGACCGAGCGTACGCCCTGGACGGTCAGGTCGGTCAGGAGGTCGGCGGTCTCTGCGGTGGCGGTACGCCGGACGGGCGCGCCCTTCTCGCCGTGCAGGTCGGTGAGCGGGGGTTCCCAGAGGGCGAAGACCAGTTCGCCGCGCGGGGAGGCGTCGTCGGCGACCTCGACCACCGGGAGGCCGGTCAGGCGGCGGGCGGCGACGGAGGGTTCGGCGGCGGTCGCGGAGGCCAGCAGGAAGACGGGTGAGGATCCGTAGCGGGCGCACAGGCGGCGCAGTCGGCGCAGCACCTGGGCGACGTGGGAGCCGAAGACGCCGCGGTAGGTGTGGCACTCGTCGATGACGACGTACTTCAGGGCACGCAGGAAGGAGGCCCAGCGGGGATGGGAGGGAAGTATCCCGCGGTGCAGCATGTCGGGGTTGGTCAGGACGTAGTTGGCGTACTGGCGGACCCACTCGCGTTCCTCGACCGGGGTGTCCCCGTCGTACACGGCCGGGCGGACCGCGTTGCCCAGAGGTTGTGAAAGTTCCTTCACGGCGCGGCGCTGATCGGCTGCAAGGGCCTTTGTGGGCGCCAGGTAGAGCGCGGTGGCCCCCCGGCCGTTCGGCGCCTCGGAGCCCTCCAGGAGGGCTGTGAGGACCGGCACGAGGTATGCCAGGGACTTGCCGGAGGCCGTGCCGGTGGCCACGATCACGGATTCGCCGTCCAGGGCGTGCTCGGCGGCGAGTGCCTGGTGGGCCCAGGGGTGGTCGATCCCCACGGCCTGCACGGCGGCGACGACCTCCGATCGGATCCGGTCGGGCCATACGGCATGGCGACCCGCCCGCGGGGGCAAGTGCTCCGTATGAGTGATGCGCGAAGCCCGGCTCGGCCCCGAGGCGAGCCGGTCCAGGACCGTGCCCGGAGAGGGGCGCGAAGCGGTGTCCGCCGAGGTTCGATCGGATCGGTGATTCTTGGCCATCGGCATCGAGTGTGTCACTGGCGTGACGGACAATGGGCTCAAGGCGTCGTGCACGCCTGCCGGTAAGTGATTGAATGCCATCGCGGCTGGCGAACCGTCCCGGGGGCTCTGCCGAGGTGTCCCTTGGGGCGACCGCTCGATAGCAAGGTGCTGGAGGATCCGTGGACCTGTCCCTGTCGACCCGTACCGTCGGCGATCGTACGGTCGTCGAGGTCGGTGGCGAAATCGATGTATATACCGCGCCCAAGCTGCGTGAGCAGCTGGTCGAGCTGGTGAACGACGGCAGTTTCCATCTTGTCGTCGACATGGAGGGCGTGGACTTCCTCGACTCCACCGGGCTCGGCGTTTTGGTGGGCGGCCTGAAGCGTGTGCGTGCCCATGAGGGCTCGCTGCGACTGGTCTGCAACCAGGAGCGCATTCTGAAGATCTTCCGTATCACCGGTCTCACCAAGGTGTTTCCCATCCACACCTCGGTCGAGGAAGCGGTAGCGGCCACCGACTGACCCCGTCGCGGGGCGCCACGGAAGCGTGGCGTCCGAGACGGTAGAAGCAATGGAGGGGGACCGGGCCTCGGCGGCCCGGCCCCCTGACAGCACGCCCGTAGGTGAGGGGGATGCATGGCCACCGTTGAACTCCGCTTCAGCGCGCTGCCCGAGCACGTCAGGACCGCCCGACTGGTGGCGGCAGCGGTGGCGCGCAGGGCCGGAGTGGACGAGGCCGCCCTCGACGAGGTCAGACTCGCCGTGGGCGAGGCCTGCAGCCGTGCCGTCGGACTGCACCAGAGCAGCGGCATCTCGGCGCCGGTGCGGGTGACGCTGATCGAGGAGGAGAAGCAGTTCTCCATCGAGGTCGGCGACGAGGCGCCGCGTTCGGCGCCCGGTGAGACGGCGCCCGGAGCGTCTCGCGGCGATGCCGACATGGACGCCGAGGAGGACGAGATGGGCCTCGCGGTCATCAGCGGCCTCGTCGACGACGTGGAGGTCAGCGCCGACGAGCACGGTGGACTGATCAGGATGAGCTGGCCGACCACGCCGCCGGTCACGCTCGTACCCTGATGTCCCCCTCGTAGCAGGACACGTACAAGACACACTCATCACATGAAGGGCCCTGCCTCGCAGGGCCCTTTTTCTTGCGCCCGGGCAGGTGAGATGACTGCACGCGCCTTTCGTGAATTCGTTCACGATCAATCACGCGATTATTTGATCAAGGGTCAACGCTTTTGGGGCATTACCTCTTTTGGGTCCTGTGAACGCCCGTCGATCATTTGCTGACGGGGATGTGAAGGCGAATTCCGTTTACCGCGTACTGTTTTGATCAGGTTCCGGTACCTACAATCCGTCCACATCTTGAGCTCAGCCCAAGCGTCAAGGAGGACGAATGGCGGGGCTTTCTACCCCTCATCAGTTTGACCATCCCACAACCTTCGCAGCCGCAGTCCTGACCGACGACAACCGTCTGATCGTGATGGTCATCGGCGTCGTCGCGCTGGCGGCCCTTGCGGTCGCCGGGGTTCTGGTACGACAAGTGCTCGCGGCCGGCGAGGGCACCGACAGCATGAAGAAGATCGCGGCAGCGGTCCAGGAGGGCGCGAACGCCTACCTGGGACGGCAGTTGCGCACCCTGGCGGTATTCGCCGCCGTGGTGTTCTTCCTGCTCATGCTGCTGCCCGCGGACGACTGGAATCAGCGTGCCGGAAGGTCGATCTTCTTCCTGATCGGCGCGGTGTTCTCGGCGACCACCGGATACATCGGTATGTGGCTCGCCGTCCGGAGCAATGTCCGCGTGGCCGCCGCCGCACGGGAAGCGACCCCGGCGGCGGGTGAACCCGAAAAGGATCTCACCGCCGTCTCGCACAAAGCCATGAAGATCGCATTCCGTACGGGCGGCGTCGTCGGCATGTTCACGGTGGGGCTCGGTCTGCTGGGCGCCTCCTGTGTGGTGCTGGTGTACGCGGCCGACGCGCCGAAGGTCCTGGAGGGATTCGGCCTCGGCGCCGCGCTGATCGCCATGTTCATGCGTGTCGGCGGCGGCATCTTCACCAAGGCCGCCGACGTCGGCGCCGACCTGGTCGGCAAGGTCGAGCAGGGCATTCCGGAGGACGACCCGCGCAATGCCGCGACCATCGCCGACAACGTGGGCGACAACGTCGGAGACTGCGCCGGTATGGCCGCGGACCTCTTCGAGTCGTACGCCGTCACGCTCGTCGCCGCGCTGATCCTCGGCAAGGCGGCGTTCGGGGACTCCGGGCTCGCCTTCCCGCTGATCGTGCCCGCGATCGGCGTCCTCACGGCCATGGTCGGCATCTTCGCGGTGGCGCCCCGCCGTTCGGACCGCAGCGGCATGTCCGCGATCAACCGTGGCTTCTTCGTCTCCGCGGTGATCTCGCTGGTGCTGGTAGCGGTGGCCGTCTTCGTCTACCTGCCGGGGAAGTACTCCGGCCTGGACGGCGTCACGGACGCGGCGATCAAGGCGAAGAGCGGCGATCCGCGGATCCTCGCGCTGGTGGCCGTCGCGATCGGCATCGTGCTGGCCGCCCTGATCCAGCAACTGACCGGCTACTTCACGGAGACCACCCGCCGTCCCGTCCGGGACATCGGCAAGAGCTCGCTCACCGGTGCGGCCACCGTCGTCCTCGCCGGTATCTCCATCGGTCTCGAATCGGCCGTCTACACCGCGCTGCTGATCGGTCTCGGCGTGTACGGGGCCTTCCTGCTCGGTGGCGCGTCCATCACCCTGGCGCTCTTCGCCGTGGCGCTCGCCGGCACCGGCCTGCTCACCACGGTCGGCGTCATCGTCGCCATGGACACCTTCGGTCCGGTCTCCGACAACGCCCAGGGCATCGCGGAGATGTCCGGCGACGTCACGGGCGCGGGCGCCCAGGTGCTCACCGACCTGGACGCGGTGGGCAACACCACCAAGGCCATCACCAAGGGCATCGCCATCGCCACGGCCGTCCTCGCGGCCTCGGCGCTCTTCGGGTCGTACCGGGACGCGATCCTGTCGGCCGCGAACGACGTGGGCGAGAAGGTCTCCGGGCCCGGCGCGCCGCTGAACCTGATGATGGACATCTCCCAGCCCAACAACCTGGTGGGCCTGATCGCCGGCGCGGCCGTCGTGTTCCTCTTCTCGGGCCTCGCGATCAACGCCGTCTCGCGCTCCGCGGGGGCCGTGGTCTACGAGGTGCGGCGGCAGTTCCGCGAGCACCCCGGGATCATGGACTACACGGAGAAACCCGAATACGGGCGGGTCGTGGACATCTGCACCAAGGACGCCCTGCGGGAGCTGGCCACCCCGGGTCTGCTCGCCGTCCTGGCGCCCATCGCCATCGGCTTCACACTCGGTGTCGGCGCGCTCGGCTCGTATCTCGCGGGCGCGATCGGCACCGGCACGCTGATGGCCGTCTTCCTCGCCAACTCCGGCGGCGCGTGGGACAACGCGAAGAAACTCGTGGAGGACGGTCACCACGGCGGCAAGGGCAGCGAGGCGCACGCCGCCACGGTGATCGGCGACACCGTCGGTGACCCCTTCAAGGACACCGCGGGACCCGCGATCAACCCGCTCCTGAAGGTGATGAACCTGGTGGCGCTGCTGATCGCGCCGGCGGTCGTCAAGTTCTCGTACGGCGACGACAAGAACCTCGCTCTGCGCATCCTGATCGCGGTCCTCTCGTTGCTCGTCATCGTGGTCGCGGTGTACATCTCCAAGCGACGCGGGATCGCCGTGGGCGACCAGGACGACGAAGGGGACGCGCAGCGCGTCTCCAAGTCGCCGGATGCGGCGGTGGTTTCGTAGCCTCAGGGAGCTCCATCCGGCCAGGTACTGGCCAACGGGCGGGGGGGGGGGGGGGGGTGGTGAGCCCCCCCCCCCCCCCCCCCCGGGGGGGGCACACCCCCCCCCGCCGCCCAACAGAGGGGGGGGCAAGAAGTGGACTAGGAGGGTGA
>NZ_JBHWEL010000015.1:136464-145929 GCF_042734135.1 Streptomyces sp. NPDC059668
GCGTGTATTGACACGCCGCCCGCCCGCTCCGCGTGGGTGCGCATCCCCGCCGTGAGCCTTCTCTCGCTTGGTGCAAATGGCTTCAATAAGGGGTGAACCGGGTGCACGGCCCGCGGCTGTCGCCCGGATGGCGTGTATGTTCCGGGGCCGAGAGCCATGGAAGGGACCAATCCGGTGAACAAGAAGCTCACGGCCGTACTGTCCGGCGGTGCGGTACTGGTACTGGCGCTGTCGGGATGCAGCAGCAGCGACAACGGCAACAACGACAAGCTGAACTCCTGGGCCAAGCAGGTCTGTGACGCGGTACAGCCGCAGGCCAAGAAGATCGAGGCCGCCAACGCCGCGATCCAGAAGGAGACCTCGGACAACAGCGCGCCGGACGCCGTCCGCAAGACGGACGCGCAGGCCTTCCAGGACATGTCCGACGCCTACAAGGCGATCGGCGCCGCCGTCGACGGTGCCGGCGCGCCCGACGTCACCGACGGCAAGAAGAAGCAGACGGACGCGGTGAAGGAACTCAACGGCATCTCCGCGTCCTACGCCGCACTCAAGAAGCAGGTCGACGGGCTCGACACGAAGGACCAGGCGAAGTTCGCGGACGGCCTCAAGGGCATCGCGACGCAGCTCGCCAAGCTGAGCCAGAGCGGCAACGACGCGCTGAAGAAGCTTGAGGAGGGCGACGTGGGCAAGGCGATGGCGAAGCAGGCGAGCTGCAAGTCGGCGTCGTCGCCCTCCGCGGCCCAGGGCTGACCCCTCGTCGGGCGAGCGACCGCCCGCCCGACGAGGACCCGGCAAGGGACCCGCCAGGACCGGACGCGTGTCCGAACCGGGACCCGGCGAGGGACACGACACGTGTCCGAACCAGGACCCGGCGCGCCCGCGTGCCGGGTCCTCGGCGGGTGTGTCCACAGGTGCACGTTCCGCTTGTCCACAGGCCTGCGCGCGGCCGTCCACAGGAGTGCGCGCCGCTGTCCACAGGAGTGCGTGCCGGTCGGCGGGAGCGGACACAATGGGGGATGTGAGTCACACCAGCCTGCCACCGTTGCCCTCGTCCGACCGCGTCGACGTCGCCGCCCGGCTGCGGGACGCCCTGCTGGGCGCCTCGTTCACCGCCGACGGGATGCTCGACCTGCTCGGCGCACCCGCCTACGCGGCGCTGGCGCGCAGCGAGACCGTCCCCGCGCTCCGGGCGACCCGCGGGGACACACCCCTGGAGACGCTCGTCCGGCTGTTCCTGCTCCAGCAGCCCGTGCCGCACGCGCGCGTGGCCGACGTGCTGCCGGTCGAGGACTGCCTGGAGAGCGGCTGGCTGTCCCGGGTGGGCGGGGACGAGGTCGCCGCGACGGTGGACGTCCGGCCGTACGGAGGACCCGGTGGCGAGGACTGGTTCATCGTGTCCGACCTCGGGTGCGCCGTCGGCGGCGCGGGCGGCATCGGCAGCGGTGAGCAGGGCGTGGTCCTCGGTGTGGGCGGCGCGTCCACGACCCTGGCCGGGATCACGGTCCGCGAGCCCGTCGCCGCCGCGCTCGATCTCGGCACCGGCTCCGGCATCCAGGCCCTGCACGCGGCCCAGCACGCCACGCGCGTGACCGCGACCGACCTCAACCCGCGCGCGCTGCACATCACCGCGCTCACCCTGGCGCTCTCCGGCGCCCCGGCGGCCGATCTGCGCGAGGGCTCGCTCTTCGAGCCGGTCCCGGACGACGAGACGTACGACCTGATCGTCTCCAACCCGCCCTTCGTCATCTCGCCCGGCGCCCGGCTCACCTACCGTGACGGCGGGATGGGCGGGGACGATCTGTGCCGCACGCTCGTTCAGCAGTCGGGGGACCGGCTGAACGAAGGGGGATACGCCCAGTTCCTGGCCAACTGGCAGCACGTGGAGGGTGAGGACTGGCAGGACCGGCTGCGCTCCTGGGTGCCGCGCGGCTGTGATGCGTGGATCGTGCAGCGCGAGGTCCAGGACATCACGCAGTACGCGGAGTTGTGGCTGCGCGACGCGGGCGACCACCGCGCGGACCCGGCCGAGTACCAGGCGCGGTACGACGCTTGGCTGGACGAGTTCGAGGCGCGCAAGGTCAAGGCGGTCGGCTTCGGGTGGATCACGCTGCGCAGGACGGCGGCCGCCGAGCCCTCGATCACGGTCGAGGAGTGGCCGCACCCCGTCGAGCAGCCGCTCGGCGACACCGTGCGCGCGCACTTCGCCCGTGTCGACTTTCTGCGGGCCAGCGACGACGCGGCGCTGCTCGCCGGGCACTTCAGGCTCACGGCCGAGGTGGTCCAGGAGCAGGTCGGGCTGCCCGGCGCCGAGGACCCGGAGCACGTGGTGCTGCGCCAGAACCGCGGGATGCGGCGGGCCACCAAGGTGGACACGGTCGGCGCGGGCTTCGCGGGTGTGTGCGACGGCACGCTGAGCGCCGGGCGGATCCTCGACGCCATCGCGCAACTGGTCGGTGAGGATCCGGTGTTGCTGCGCGACCGGACGCCCGGTCAGATCCGGCTGCTGGTGGAACAGGGGTTCCTCGAGCCCGCGGAGTGACGAGGGACGCGCGTTCCCCCGTCCGGACCCTCCTCCAGGATCCCCCGTCCGGGCCACTCCAGGATCTTTCGTCCGGACCTTCCTCCGGGGCCCTTCGACTCGACCCGTCGTCGGGCCCGCGTCACTTCGCGCTGCCCGGGCTCATCGGTCAGGTCTTCGCCGGAGTCCCACCTGCGGCCCCGTCTCCGGAGTCCGCCGTCCGGCGCAGCCGTCTCTGGAGTCCGCCGTCCGGCGCAGTCTCCACGGTTCCCCGATCGGGCCCCTTCGCCAGAGTCGTCCGACAGGCCCTCTCGGCGGGGCCGCCGGCGCCGGGATGTGAATCTGGCCAACCTGCGTCCGGCGGCGGACGCTCGGGGCGGTCCACCCGCGGGTGCGCCGCTCACCGGCCGGGAAAGCGTGTCCGGTACCTCGGGACGCGCGACCGGCCGGCAAGGCACGGGTGAACCGGTCGGTGAGGACGGGGACCGGTGAGGACGCGGACCGGTGACGACGCGGGTCGAGGAGGACGCGGGCCGGTGAGGACTCGGACGGGCGAGGACGCGGAAGGGGAACGACGAATTCGCCACAGTTCCGCGCCCGGCGAGTCGCTCCGACGACGCGAGGACACCCCCCGGAGGGACGCCACACCGGGTGCGGTCGGAGCCGTTCAGGGCCGCCGATGGGGTGCCGTACGCCCTGCGTTCACCGCAGGTTCGTACAGCCGCTTCCGGGACGTGCCAGCCTCCCGAGCCTGGGACCCGGGGTGGAAGGCATATCGATGGAAAGTGGACCGGCGATCTTCGTGGGGACGGCGTTCGCCCTGTTCGGAGCCGCATTGCTGACGTGGACGGTGGTGCGGCTGCGGCAGGGCGAGCCCATCGCCGCCGGTGTGAACCGCGTCGCATCGGCGACGGTCGCGAGCGTCGCCGGAGCAGGTGCGCTGGCACTCGGGATGTGGTGTTTCACGCGCGTGTGAGAACCGGGACCCCGGTAACCGGGGGATCACGCTCCGGATGGGTTCGAAAGGGCAGCTGCGTACTCCGGGCGGCAGGAATGGCGGTAGTCGGGTTACCGTTCGAGTGGCCGTTGCGGGCTTTTCCCGTTTGACACGGGGGCGGGATGTACCGTCACACTCCGCAGCGTCAGCATGACCCGACCCCCGGGACCAAGGCCTGGGGAGACCCCCTGCGTCGACCGGAGAGAAGAGCGAAGTTGTCCCCGACCAGCGACACCGCACACGGCGGCCGCCGACTCGTCATCGTCGAGTCGCCTGCCAAGGCGAAGACGATCAAGGGCTATCTCGGCCCCGGCTATGTCGTCGAAGCGAGCGTCGGGCACATCCGCGACCTCCCCAACGGCGCGGCGGAGGTGCCGGAGGAGTACACCGGCGAGGTGCGCCGCCTCGGCGTGGACGTCGAGCACGACTTCCAACCGATCTACGTGGTCAACGCTGACAAGAAGGCCCAGGTCAAGAAGCTCAAGGACCTGCTGAAGGACTCCGACGAGCTCTTCCTCGCCACCGATGAGGACCGCGAGGGCGAAGCCATCGCGTGGCACCTCCTCGAGGTCCTGAAGCCCAAGGTCCCCGTCCACCGGATGGTCTTCCACGAGATCACCAAGGACGCGATCCGCAGCGCCGTCGCCAATCCGCGCGAGCTCAACCAGCGCATGGTCGACGCCCAGGAGACCCGCCGCATCCTGGACCGGCTCTACGGCTACGAGGTCTCGCCGGTCCTGTGGAAGAAGGTCATGCCGCGTCTGTCGGCGGGCCGCGTCCAGTCCGTGGCGACCCGCCTCGTCGTCGAACGGGAGCGCGAGCGCATCGCCTTCCGGTCCGCCGAGTACTGGGACCTGACCGGCACCTTCGGCACCGGCCGCCGTGGGGACGCGTCCGACCCGTCCTCCCTGGTGGCCCGTCTCACCGCGGTCGACGGCAAGCGCGTCGCCCAGGGCCGCGACTTCGACTCGCTCGGCCAGATCAAGGGCGCGAACACGCTCCACCTGGACGAGACGAACGCCCGCGCGCTCGCCGCCGCCCTGGAGGACACGGCCTTCGCGGTCCGCTCGGTCGAGTCCAAGCCGTACCGCCGTTCGCCGTACGCGCCGTTCCGCACGACGACCCTCCAGCAGGAGGCCTCGCGCAAGCTCGGCTTCGGCGCGAAGGCCACCATGCAGGTGGCCCAGAAGCTGTACGAGAACGGCTTCATCACGTACATGCGTACGGACTCCACGACCCTCTCGGACACGGCGATCACCGCCGCCCGTACCCAGGTCACGCAGCTGTACGGCGCCGACTACCTGCCGGCCCAGCCGCGCACGTACGCCGGCAAGGTCAAGAACGCGCAGGAGGCGCACGAGGCGATCCGTCCCTCGGGTGATCGTTTCCGCACCCCGGCCGAGACCGGTCTGACCGGCGACCAGTTCAAGCTGTACGAGCTGATCTGGAAGCGGACCGTCGCCTCCCAGATGAAGGACGCGGTCGGCAACTCCGTCACGGTGAAGATCGCCGGCACCGCCGCCGACGGCCGGGACGCCGAGTTCAGCGCGTCCGGCAAGACGATCACCTTCCACGGCTTCCTGAAGGCCTACGTCGAGGGCGCCGACGACCCGAACGCCGAACTCGACGACCGCGAGCGCCGTCTCCCCCAGGTCGGCGAGGGCGACCCGCTGTCCGCCGAGGAGATCACGGTCGACGGCCACGCCACCAAGCCGCCGGCCCGCTACACCGAGGCCTCGCTGGTCAAGGAGCTCGAAGAGCGCGAGATCGGCCGCCCGTCGACGTACGCGTCGATCATCGGCACGATCCTCGACCGCGGCTACGTCTTCAAGAAGGGCACGGCCCTGGTGCCGTCCTTCCTGAGCTTCGCCGTGGTCAACCTCCTGGAGAAGCACTTCGGGCGGCTCGTCGACTACGACTTCACGGCCAAGATGGAGGACGACCTCGACCGCATCGCGCGGGGCGAGGCGCGCGCCGTGCCGTGGCTCAGGCGCTTCTACTTCGGCGAGGGCGAGGCCACCGGCGCCGCCGAGGCCGGGAACGGCGACGGCGACCACCTGGGCGGCCTCAAGGAGCTCGTCACCGACCTGGGCGCCATCGACGCCCGCGAGGTGTCCTCCTTCCCCGTCGGCGAGGGCATCGTGCTCCGCGTGGGCCGCTACGGCCCGTACGTCGAGCGCGGCGAGAAGGACTCCGAGAACCACCAGCGCGCGGACGTGCCCGAGGACATGGCCCCGGACGAACTCTCCGTCGAGCTGGCCGAGGAACTGCTCGCCAAGCCGAGCGGCGACTTCGAACTCGGCAACGACCCGGAGTCGGGCCACCAGATCATCGCGCGGGACGGCCGCTACGGCCCGTACGTCACCGAGGTGCTCCCCGAGGGCACCCCGAAGACGGGCAAGAACGCCGTCAAGCCGCGCACCGCGTCCCTCTTCAAGTCCATGTCGCTGGACACGGTGACCCTTCAGGACGCCCTCAAACTGATGTCCCTGCCGCGCGTCGTCGGCAAGGACGCCGAGGGCGTGGAGATCACCGCGCAGAACGGGCGCTACGGGCCGTACCTGAAGAAGGGCACGGACTCGCGCTCCCTCCAGACCGAGGACCAGCTCTTCACCATCACGCTCGAAGAGTCGCTGGAGATCTACTCCCAGCCCAAGCAGCGTGGCCGTGCGGCCGCCAAGCCGCCGCTGAAGGAGCTGGGCGAGGACCCGGTCAGCGCGAAGCCCGTCGTCGTCAAGGACGGCCGTTTCGGGCCGTACGTGACCGACGGCGAGACGAACGCGACCCTGCGGTCCGGCGACAGCGTCGAGGACATCACTCCGGAGCGCGGCTACGAGCTGCTCGCCGAGAAGCGCGCCAAGGCCCCGGCCAAGAAGACCGCGAAGAAGGCCGCCGCCAAGAAGACGGCCACCAAGAAGGCCCCGGCCAAGAAGGCCGCCGCGAAGAAGACGACGACGTCGAAGACGGCCGCCAAGAAGGCGCCCGCCAAGAAGACGGTCGCCAAGAAGACGGCGGCTTCCGAGAGCTGAGACCGGGCCGGCACCGCCCCGCACATGTGGACGCCTCCGCACCTTCCGGTGTGGGGGCGTCCACATGTTCGGGCACCCCTTCGGACAGTCAGTGGGTCCCGATAGGCTTGCAGAATGACGCGAGCCGAGCAGCCTACGGCCCACACTCCGGCCCCCGACGACGCCCTGGTCGCGGATTCGCGCGAGCGCGCCGTGCGCGCGCTGCTGCGCCAGCCGCAGCTGAAACGCCTGTGGGGCGCCCACCTCGTAGGGAGTGTGGCCGACGCCCTGGCCCTGCTCGTGCTGGTCGTGCTCGTCCTCCAGGCGGCCGTCGCCGAGGGCTCCTTCGGCGGCGGCTACCGCGGCGTCGCCCTCGCGGTGTCCGCGGTCTTCGCGGCGCGCGTGCTCGCGACGCTGCTCTTCGGGGCGGTCCTGCTGGGCCCGCTCACCTCGCTGACCTCGAAGGACGGCCCGCTCGACCGGCGCTGGACCATGGTCGGCGCCGACGGCCTGCGCGCCCTGCTGCTGATCGTCGCGCCTCTGTGGATCGACTGGACACCGGACGACGCCCTTGCCGTCCTCCTGGTCGTCGCGTTCGTGACCGGTGTGGCCGAGCGCTTCTGGACGGTGAGCCGCGAGGGCGCCGCCCCCGCGCTGCTGCCGGGGCCGCCCCTGGAGGGCGCCACCGTGCGCCCGCTGCCGGACCACATGGACGCGCTGCGGCGCCTGTCCCTGCGTACCGCCTTCGCGGCGGTGCCGATCGCGGCCGCGGCGCTCGTCGTGGTGTCCCTCGTCAACAACCTGCTCGGTGCCGGGATCGCCTGGTTCGACCAGCACCAGGGGGCGCTCGCCTCGTACGTCGCCGCCGGGCTGTTCGCCGCCTCGCTCTCCGTGCTCACCTTCCTCGAACTGCCCGACACCCGCACCCCCCGGGCCCGCTCGCCCCTGGAGGGCCTGCGTCGCCCCAGGACGGGCACCGGCGTCGACAAGGGCCGTACCGGCGTGATCCCGCTCCTGGTGCTGGCCTGCGCGGCCGTCGCCGCGGCGATCGCGGCCGCCGTCGCCGTCTCCGTGCTGCAGGCCAAGGACCTGGGCGGCGGACCGGTCACGTACGGGCTGCTGGTGCTGGCCCTGACCGGCGGTGTCGTCGTCGGCATCCGTACCGCCGCCAAGGTGCTCCCGTCGCTGTCGCGCCGCCGGCTGCTCTCGCTCGCCATCGCCTTCACCGGTATCGCCCTGCTCGCCGCCGGCCTGGTCCCGGACGTCACCACCGTGCTGCTGATCGTCGCCCTCGCGGGCGTCGGCGCGGGCGTCGCCGCGAACACCGGGCACGCGCTGCTCGACCAGGAGACCGAGGAGTACCGGCGGGCACGCACCACCGAACACCTGCACGCGGTCGTACGGGTCTCGGTGGCGCTCGGCGCCCTGCTCGCGCCCCTGGTGGCCGCGGCGATCGGACCCCACCGCCTGGAGAACGGCAAGTTCGTGTTCGCGCACGGCGGTGCCGCCTTCACCCTGATGCTGGTGGGCGCCCTGCTGCTGCCCGTCGCCGCCCTGGTGCTCGCCAAGGTCGACGACCGCTCGGGCGTGCCGCTGCGCCACGACCTGCTGGACGCGCTGCGCGGCGGCGACGACCCGCTGCCGACGCCCGCCGGGAACGGGTTCTTCATCGCCCTGGAAGGCGGTGACGGGGCCGGGAAGTCGACCCAGGCCGAGGCGCTCGCCGAGTGGATCAGGGCCAAGGGCCACGAGGTCGTGGTGACCCGCGAGCCCGGCGCCACACCGGTCGGCAAGCGGCTGCGGTCGATCCTGCTGGACGTGTCGTCGGCGGGCCTGTCGCACCGCGCGGAGGCGCTGCTGTACGCCGCCGACCGCGCGGAGCACGTGGACACGGTGGTGCGGCCCGCGCTGGAGCGCGGTGCGGTCGTCATCTCCGACCGCTACATCGACTCCTCGGTGGCCTACCAGGGCGCGGGCCGCGACCTCTCGCCGACCGAGATCGCCCGCATCAACCGGTGGGCGACCAACGGACTGGTGCCCCACCTCACGGTCCTGCTCGACGTCTCCCCGGAGGCGGCGCGCGAACGCTTCACGGAGGCGCCCGACCGGCTGGAGTCGGAGCCCGTCGAGTTCCACACGCGCGTGCGGTCCGGTTTCCTGACGCTGGCCGCGGCCGACCCCGGCCGCTACCTGGTCGTCGACGCGGCGCAGGAGCCCGAGGCGGTCACCACCGTCGTCCGGCACCGCCTCGACGTGATGCTGCCGCTCTCCGAGGCCGAGGTGAAGGCCCAGGAGGAGGCACGCAAGGCGGCCGAGGAGGAAGCCCGGCGCAAGGCCGAGGAAGAGGCCGCCCGCAAGGCCGAGGAGGAGCGCCAGGAGCGCGAGCGCCAGGCACAGCTCGCCCGGCTGCGCGCCGAGGAGGAGGAACGCAAGCAGCGCGAGCTGGAGGAGGCCCAGCGCCGCGAGGCCGAACGGCAGGCGGAGGAGGCCCGGCAGCGCGCCGAGGACGCCCGCCGCCGGGCCGAGGAGGAGCGGACCCGTCTGCTCGCCGAGGAGAAGGTCAGGGCCGCCGAGCAGGAACGGCTGCGCAAGCAGGCCGAGGAGGAGGCCCGGCTGCGCGCCGAGGCGGAGACCCGGCGTCTGGAGAAGCAGCGCAAGGCCGAGGAGGCGCTTCTGCGCGCGGAGCGGGCCCGGCGTGCCGCGGCGGAGACGGCGGCCGCGTCGGCCACGGCCGCCGCCGCGGCGAGCGCCGCGGCGTCCTCGCCTTCCACCGGTACCGCTCCTTCCACCGGGACTTCGACATCGGCCACCACGTCGGGGTCCGCTCCGGAGCGGACCCCGGCCCCGGCCCCGGCGCACACCGCCGCGCAGGCCCCCCCCGGCCCCCGCCCGCGCACCGGCACCGAGTGCGCCAACCCAGCGACCGAGCCCCCGCCGGGCGG
>NZ_JBHWEL010000016.1:0-11439 GCF_042734135.1 Streptomyces sp. NPDC059668
CCCGCGCCCCCGGGGCCCGCGGCGCGCGCCCCCCCCCCCGCGCGGGGGGCGCGGCCGCCCCCAGGACCCGTGCCAGGGCGTGTCACCGAAGTCCCGCCTGCCTCGCGGCGTCCGGCCGGACGACGGGACTTTCGCAACACGCCCTAGGAGCGGGGGCCGCCGAACTTCAGCAGTCCCTCGCGGCGGCCGAACCGCACGGCGAGGACGCCGGCCGTGACGAGGACGACGGCGCCGATGCCGGAGAACAGCGCGATCTGGCTGCCGGTGGAGGCGAGACCACCGGTGGGCGAGGTCCCGCCGGAGGCGGAGCCTCCGCCGGTGCTGCCGCCGGTGCCGCCGCCACCGTCAACGCCGCCGGTGTCCGCGCCACCGGTGACGCCGGACGTGTCGCCAGGGGAGCCGTCGGTCGGTTCGTCGGAGGGACCGTCCGTGGGTTCGTCGGACGGGCCGTCCGACGGGGAGTCGGTCGGGCTCGCCGACGGGGACTCGGAGGAGGGCTCGGGGACGGTGAAGTCCACGGCGCCCACGGCGCCCACGCCGGTGCAGTCCGGGCTGTAGTCCCATCGGGTCTGCCCGGCCACCGCGTCGTCCGGCACGGTCAGTGCGGGCCAGGTCACCGTCCCGTCCGCGTCGGCGGTGGCGTCGGGGAACGCGGTGTCGTCGTGGAAGAGGGCCATCGCGTACCCGGTCGCGGGCGCGCATCCGCGGATGACGACCTCGACGGTCTGGCCGCGCTGCAACTCGGGGTTGTACGGCAGCAGTCGGCCGGTCGCGTCGTGCATCTCGTACCTCGGCGACTGCACGGTCACCTGGAAGGACTCGGACTCCGAGGCGCCCCACTTCGTGGTGTCGGCCGGGGTGAAGCGGGCGGTGACGGCGTGCTGTCCCACGGGCAGGTCCGACGTCTTCAGCTCGGCCTTCCCGCCGGTGACGGTGGCCTGCCCCAGTGTCGTCCCGCCCTCCAGGAAGGTGACGGAGCCGGCCGCCTCGGCCGGGGACATGGTCGCGGTGAGCGTCGTCTCCTGGTGGGGCTCGATCACGGAGGGGGCGGCGGTCAGCGTGGTTTGGGTGGCCTTCGCGCCCTCGCCGGCCACCCAGGTGTCACCGGTGACCGTGATCTTCTGGGTCCAGTAGTTGCCGTCGGGGTGCGCGCCGCCGAAGTCGTCGAGGCAGACCAGTCGGAGTTCGTAGGTGCCGTCGGAGGTGAAGACCTCCGACGGGTTCTTGAGCCCCAGGTCCGGGTTGTCCGCCGCTGCCAGCGAGGCCGTTTTCGCCGCGTCGTACGGTGAGGCGCTCGTGATCGAGGCCATCATGGTGTCCGCGCCGCCGTCCGGCTTCGCCACCGCGAGGCTGAGGGTGTAGTTGATGGGGATCGCCTCGACCACGTTGCCGTTCTCGTCCTTGACCTCGTAGTCGGGACACGCGGCCGGCGTCGAGAGGGACGGGCCGAACGGTTCCGCGTCGCTGAACCTGCCGCTGCTGGAGGCGAAGGTGAACTCCCCCATGGACGACGCCGCCCGGGCGGGCTGGGACTGGGTCATGACCGCGGCCACGAGGCCCAGGGCGACCAGGGCGCAGGCGGCCACGACGGCACCCGCTCTTCGGAATGGTTTGAGCACTGTCACAGCGATGCCCCCGGGGGACGGTTGACGGATTGACGGATGACGGATGACGGAATGGCGCGGACAGCGCGTGGGGCCGGGCACCTGGTAGGTGCCCGGCCGTCACGCGGGGATCAGACGACGATCACGGGTTACCGCTCGCCCGTGACGGTGGTGACACCGCAGTTGGACACCGTGCCGAAGCCGTAGCTGGAGATGGTGGTGCCGGAGGCGCAGACCTTCGAGCCCGAGCCGACGAAGGTCTGGGCGATGACCGTGTTGGTGAGCCGGGCGGTCGGGACGACGTTGTAGACGTCGCGGAGGAAGCCCGCGTCGAAGGCCGTGTTCAGTGCGAGCGCGGCGCCCGAACCCGTG
This sequence comes from Streptomyces sp. NPDC059668, assembly GCF_042734135.1. Classification (NCBI taxonomy): domain Bacteria; kingdom Bacillati; phylum Actinomycetota; class Actinomycetes; order Kitasatosporales; family Streptomycetaceae; genus Streptomyces; species Streptomyces sp. NPDC059668. Next base: position 1,977 of record NZ_JBHWEL010000016.1, read on the forward strand.
GTGGGGGTCGTGCCGTTGATGTTGCGCAGACGCGACTCGCCGCGCCGGTTCGGGACGTCCGAGAAGCCCTTGCCCTGGGCGATCCACTGGGCGATCGAGTACGGCATGAGCTGGTTGCCGTTGGCGATGGCCACGCCGTTGTGCTCCTGGATGGTCTGGTCGACGCAGGAGCCGACCTGCGACTCGGTGATCCCGATGGCCGCCAGCCAGAAGGTCCGGGTGCCCGAGCCGGACTGCGGCAGCAGCGGCTTCGCGTTCGGGAACTCGGTGGAGTTGCACTGGTAGATCGCGGCCAGCTGCGCCTTCGTCAGGTTCGTCGGCAGCGTGCTGCCCAGGTCGGTGGCGTAGGTGACACCGTCCTTGGCGTACGGGATGAAGGTGAGGTCCGTGGTGCTGGTGTCCGCCGGGCCACGGGACGAGCGGGCGAAGTCGATGCAGTTGGTGCCGGCGGTGAGGTCGGCGTTGAGCGCGTTGATGCCGGCCGAGGAGCCGTCCGGGCGGGCGACGCTGTCACAGCCGGTCGCCCTGGTCTTCACGGAGGCGGTGCCGGTGGCGTTCCACGAGGCGATGATCTTGCCGTTGGCGTTCGTGACGGCGTCGCCGATGCCGTTCATGACGTACTGCGTGGTGTCCGAACCGACACCCGCCAGCTGACGGTAGTCAGTGATCGGGTTCGGGTCCGCCGAAGCCGGAGTGGCCAGGATGCCGAGACCGAGAGCCGCGACACCGAAAGCAGCGCCGACCTTGGCGCGAGACTTGACGTTCACTTCTGAACCCCTTGTTTTCTGGATTTCGAAGGATGGACGTTCAAGCAAAATCCGGATCTTTTTTCTGCCGACCCGTCGGTCGACCACCGCATACAATTCCAGGGTCTCCCCGCCATGACCAGCCAATTCCCCGTGAGGGAAAGGTTACGGGCAGGCTTCCTAGGTGTCTCCTAGGGAGTCCGGCGCCGCGCGAAATGCAGCATTATCGGCCCCGAGAGTCCGGCTGCACCGCCCACGAAAAGAGCCGTGAGAAGGACCCAGCGAACAATTCCGAGAATCTCTCCCGGAGTGAATCCGACCTTCGCTTCCGCGATATTCCGCCGGGGCGTCGGGGACGGTGGCGCGGAGCCGTTCACGGCGGCGGCGGACTCCGTCGCCGACGGACCGGCGCCGGCGCCGCCCGGTCCGCCCGGTCCGCCCGTTCCGCCCGCGGCCGCGCCGCCGGTGTCCGCGCCGCCGGAGGTCCCTCCGTCGCCGGCCCCCGGGGCGAGCCCCCCGGTGTCGCCCGCGCCGGACCCGTCCGACGGGGGACCGCCGGCGCTCCGGCCGCGCTCCAGGGCGTCGGCCGCGGTCTCGGCCTGCTCGCGCTGCCGGGTCGGCAACGGCGCGTAGCCGGGGGGAAGCTGCCCCGCCGACAGGCCGGGCGTCTGACCCTGTCCCGCGACGTACCTGATGAACTCCGCGTACGCCTTGCGGGCCTTCGCGTCCTGGTTCACCGAGGCCGCGGCGTAGGCCACGGCCGTCAGCGGGTACGCCTGCCCCTTGGCCCGCGACGGATCGGGCGTGAGCACCGTGGGGTCACCGGAGGCCGGCCGCATGGTCGCGACGTCGGCCGCCAGGGTGTCGGCCGTGGGCTTCACGAACTGCCCGCCCGCGTTGCGCAGGGCCGCGGTCGTCAGCCCGTACCGTTCCGCCGACGCGGTGTCGACGATCGCCATCACGGCGCGCTGACCCGACATGGGCGCGTCGTTGATGAGTTTGGCCGGTGACTGGGTGGTCTCCCCGGGCTGCCACTGGATGGTCCGGTTGTTGTTGCCCCGCCGGGTCCGCACCGCCCCGTCGTGGAGGTCGGCGGTGAACGGGTCCAGGTCGGTGATCGTGTAGTCGAGCGGGGGCGTTCCGTTGCCCAGGGCCGGCGTGGTCGTCGGGTCCACCTTGGGGTAGTCGGTCAGTGAGGTGTCCGTGGCCAGTTTCAGTTTCTGGAAGTAGGAATTCACCCGCATACCCCAGGGGTCCTTCGTACCGGAGAGGAAGTCGCGGGCGTCCTTGTCCGACTGGAGCCAGTTCCAGACGACGCGCGTGGTGTCGGAGGTCTGGAGGGGCACCATCAGGCTTCTCAGCTGGCGGCCGCTCAGTTCGGGGAAATCCGGATTCAGGTCCTTGAATTCCGGGTCCTCGGTGAGGGATGCGCTGTTCCCGTTCACATGGTCGGGGGTGGCGCCCAGTGTCACGTCGTCCACGTAGGAGTGGGTGAGCATCTTCGCCACGAGCCGTGGAGTCAGTCTCATTCCCTGCACCACTCCGGAGGGGCCCTCGATGAAGAACGCGATCGCCAGCCCGGACACCGCCACCGGCGCGTGCACGACCTCGGGTCCGTCCTCCGGCCGGGCGACCGGGTCGACGGTGAAGCCCAGCAGGGGGGAGTCGTCCGACGTGCCCAGGACCTGGTTCCTGGCCTCCTCCTCCCCGCCCTGGGTGAAGGCGAACGTGCTTCCCGTGGACGAGCACAGTTTCGGCTGCCACGAGGTGACGGCGTCCGTGACCAGTTCGGAGCCGGCCGTGGGCCGTTCCGGCTGGCCCTGCGGGCAGTAGTCCTCGCTCGGCAGGAAGTCCAGCCGGACGACCATGCGCTGGGCCCAGTTCGTCGCCGACAGCGGTGAGCTGGTGAGGTTGTGGGAGCGGCTGCCGCCCGGGTCCAGGACGTTCGTACCGTCGGCGTCGTGGGTGCCGCGCGGCACGATCACCAGCCAGCACGACCGTGGGGCGGGCGTGCCGCCGGCGGGCGCCGTGTTCACGCCGCATCCGAGGTGGGGTGCCTCCAGCGCGTCCTGCACCTCGAAGGTCACCTCGCCCCTGCCGTCGGCGAACGTACGGTTGGCGACCTGCTCGTTGGTGTCCAGCGGACCGAAGTAGGTCGGGTCCTTGACGGACGTGGTCGGCGGGAGACCACCGACGGGCTTGAAGGGGACGAACGCGTTCGCGCCGGTGTACTGCGTCTCGCCCGGGTCGGCGGCGTACGACCCGCTCTGCGTGTCGACCCCCCGCGACGTGGTGAAGTAGCCCGGGACCACGGCGTCGCTCGTGTCCGTGGCTCCGAGGACGCACTGCTCGCGGGTGGGGCCGGCCGGGTCGTCGCCCCAGCACTGCATGATCTGAAGGTAGTTGTACGCGAAGTTGCCCGCGGACGTCGGCGCCCCGCCCTCCCAGCCGATCCGTACGCCCTGCGAGCGCAGGTTCCTCGTCTGGTGGACGGTCACCTTCAGCCGGGAGAAGTCGTCGTTCGCGCCCTTCCGCCCCGTCACCGTCACCGCGGAGTCCTCCGCCGTCCCGTCCGCCGCCGCGGCGGACGTCGTGGCCGGCGGAAGCGGGAGCAGGGCCAGTACGAGCGCGGCCAGCAGGGCGCTCACGGCGGCGACGACACGGCGCCTGGACCGGATCGCGGCGGTCACGCCGAACCCTCCCTGCGGCGCGCGCGGTTGGTCATCATGCGCCCGATCAGGGGTGGCCCGACGACGACGCCGATCAGGAGCACGGCCGACAGGACCATCAGCGCGGTGCGCAGCCCGAGGGCGTCGCCGGTACCGAGGGCGACCGGACTGGCGGCGACCGAGGTGTCGCCGGTGCCGCCGCCGGCATCGAGGACCTGCCCGGTGTCGGGGTCGACGACGGTCCCTGCCGTCGTCCCGCCCGTACCGCCCGTCGTGCCGCTGCCGCCGGTGGTGGCCGCCCCCGTCGAGCCCGTCGAGCCCGAGCCGCCCGTGGAGCCCGAGCCGCCCGTCGTACCGGAGCCGCCGGACGTGCCCGAGCCGCCGGACGTGCCGGAGCCGCCCGCGGCCGAGCCGCCGCCGGAGGTGCCCGAGCCGCTCGGCGAGGTGGACTGCTTGGCGCCCCCGGTGCCGGTGGCGCACTGGTCCGAGCCCTTGCGGTCGCACGCGGCGGGGTACGGGGCGTTCTTGGCCAGGAGGTTCTTCCCGTCACTGGAGAACGTCGGGTTGTTGCAGTTCTTGATGTCGATGTTCTCCGTCACGGCGCCGGGGATCCTGCGCACCTGTTCCATGGCCGCCTGCACGAGGTTGATGGGCAGCGGCGAGTAGCCGAGCCGGTCGGCCAGCTGCTGGCCCTCGCAGAGGAAGTAGTTGTCGAACGCGCTCAGCGTGACGCCCTTGGCCTTGGTGAAGCCCATCTCCTCCCTGGTCGGGACGATCATGTAGCTGTAGCTCGACAGCGGATAGGTGCGCCGGTCGCCGTACGTGTAGACCCCGTCCAGGTTCTGGGTGAGGTAGTTCGCGGAGCGGGAGTCGTCGTTGATCCGCGCCTGGGTCAGGGCGACGGCCACGCTGGAGGCGGTCGGCTCGACGTAGTAGCCGGACTTGTTGAGGACCTTGACCACCGGGAAGCCCGCGTTCCGGGCGTACGAGTACTCGACGTAGGTGATGGCGCCCTCGGCCTGGGGCTGCTTGGTGTAGCCCGCGACGCCGAGCGAGCCGGACTGGGCGACGAAGCCCGAGCCGGGGATGTTCGGGAAGTACGAGGTCAGACCGCAGGGTGTGGGCTTGCCCGCCCGACGGCAGTAGTCGTTCCACAGGGAGCCGTGCTGCTTGGACATCCACAGGGTGAACTGCGCGGTGGTGCCGGAGCCGTCGGAGCGGATGACCGGGACGATCCTGCGGGCCGGCAGGGCCAGCTTGGGGTTGTCCGCCTTGATCTCCGGCGCGTTCCACATCGTGAGCCTGCCGGTGAAGATCTTGGTGAGGACGTCGCCCGACAGCCGCAGGTTCGTGACCCGGTTGCCCCCGATCTTCAGGTTGTACATGAACGACGTACCGCCCGCCACGATCGGCATGTAGGCGTACTTGCGCTGCGGCGGGGTGTCCGTCGTCCCGAACTCCTTGAGGCCGTACGGGATCTCGGACACGCCGAAGTCGGAGGTGCCGTTGGCGAACTGGGTACGGCCGACCGACGAGCCCACCGACGCGTAGTTCACCGTCATGCCCTGCTGGCGTACGTTGCGCCGCCACTGCTCGATGGCGTTGGCGCTCCAGGTCGAGCCGGAACCGCTGATCTTCACGTAGGTGACCGCGAAGGCGCCTGGCGGATGGACGGCCATGACCGCGCAGACGAGCGCGACGACCAGCGCCAGCGCCTGGTACACGCGCAGGCCGCGCGGACGACGGACGGGTGCGGATATCACGGGGTGCTCCTCGTCGATGCGGGACTGGTCGAGGCGGGACCGGCCGGTGTCCGGCCGGTGGTCGCGTACGTGGCGAAGCGGCGCGCGTCACGGCGGGACGCCCTGACCCTGCGGTGTTCCTGACGGCGGGTCAGCTTGCCCGGCCCGCGGCCGCCGACGACCCGGGCCGCGACGAACAGGACCAGCACCAGCGTCAGAAGCACCGCCGCGGTGCCGAAGCCACGGGCGATGTAGGTGGGTTCGGGGGACTCGACGAGCTTGAAGGCCGCCAGCGGCAGCGACACCATCGGGTCGTGGAGCGGATCGGTGTTGAGCTCCTGGGTGAACCCCGCGGTCAGCAGGACCGGCGAGGTCTCGCCCACACCACGTGCGGTGCCCAGGATGACGGCCGTGGTCAGCCCGGACCGCGTGGTCGGGAGCACCACGTGCCACACCGTGCGCCACCGCGAGGTGCCGAGCGCGTACGACGCCTCCCGCAGCGTGCCGGGGACCAGCCGGATCACCACGTCCGCCGCGCGGATGATGATCGGCAGCATCATCACGGAGATCGCGAGCGCGGCGGCGAGGCCGGACTGGCCGAAGCCGAGGCTCAGGATGAACGTCGCGTAGATGAACAGTCCGGCCACGATGGACGGCAACGCCGTCATCGCCTCGACGATGGTGCGGACGAACCGGCTGAAGCCGCCCGGGACCTCGTTCAGGAAGACCGCGCACACCAGCCCGGTCGGTATGCAGATCAGCAGGGCGATGGAGATCTGCCACAGCGTGCCGACGATGGCGTGCGAGATGCCACCGACGCTGAGCGGTTCGAGCGGGCCCGCGTCGGCCATCGACCGGGTGTAGAAGTTCAGGTGCGGCAGCGCCTCGCGTCCCTCGTACAGGGTGTAGACGACGACGAAAGCCAGCACGGTCAGCATCACCAGACCGAGGCTCTGGACGATCACGGCGGCCACCCGGTCACGGACCGCGGGACCGTCCTCGTCGAAGGAGACCAGCAGCGCGTACACACCGATGAAGAGCGCGTAGGCGATCACGACGAACCCCAGCGCGCCGTTGAAGGGCAGCAGCCGGTCGAAGATCAGCCAGGTCAGGGCGAGGGACGCGGCCGCGGCGCCGAGCAGGGCGTACACGTCGGTGGCGCGCAGCGTGGAGAGGTTCCGGCGCGGGTCTCCGCGCGTCGCGCCGCCGCCGGGCCGGCGGACGGGCACGTGGGTGGACGGCGCCGGGAACGACCCCCTCGGCGGTGCCGTGGGGTCCGGGCCGGTCCCCGGCCCCTGGTCGCCGGGCGGGCTCTGTGGAGCGGTGACGGTCATCGGGCTCGGTCTCCTCAGGAGTCGCTCGTCGCGCCGGAACGGCTGCGGGCGACGATCGACGAAGCGGCGAAATTGACGACGAGGGTCATCAGGAAGAGCGCGAGGCCCGCGGCCATCAGCGCCGACATGCCCAGGGGGCTCGCCTCGCCGTAGCGCAGCGCGATCAGGGACGAGACCGAGCTGGTGCCGTTCTGCAGGATGTGCGGCTGGATCACGAACACCGGCGAGATGATCAGGTACACGGCGATGGTCTCGCCGAGCGCCCGGCCCAGGCCCAGCATGGTGCCGCCGATCATGCCGCCCTTGCCGAAGGGCAGGACGACGCTGCGGATCATGCCCCAGCGGTTCGCGCCGAGCGCGTACGCGCCCTCCCGTTCGCCGACCGGGGCCTGCGAGAAGACCTCCCGCACCACCGAGCAGACGATCGGCGCGACCATCAGGGACACGACCATGCCCGCGATGAAGGTGGAGGAGGTGTAGACGGTCGCGGTGGCGAGCGGGTCCTTCGGATCGGCGCCGTCGACCTTGAAGAGGGGGATCCAGCCGAAGTACGCCGAGATCCAGCGGGACACGGTGACCACGTGTCCCTGGAAGAAGAACAGGCCCCACAGGCCGTAGACGACCGACGGCACGGCCGCCATCAGGTCCACCACGCTGATGAGGGTCTGCCGGATCCGCGGCGGCGCGTACTCGGAGATGTAGAGCGCGGTGCCGAGCGCCAGCGGTACGGCGAACACGATGGCGACCATGGCGATCAGCAGTGTCCCGACGAGAACCGCCGCGATGCCGAAGTTCCCGCCTTCGGGCTCCCACGCCTCGGTGGTGACGAAGCCCCACTTCGCGACCGACAGCGCCTGCCAGGCCCGGTAGGTCAGGAAACCGCCGACGAGCAGCATGATGGCGAGGACCAGCCCGCCGCCGCCGCGCAGCACGCCTCTGAACACGCGGTCGGGCACCCCCCGGTCGGGGTGCAGACGTCTCGGGGGGTCGTCCGCCGGAGCCACAGATCGCTCGAAGATTCGCGTCGTCACATGGGACGACACTCCTGACGCGTGATGGACGCCCGCACACACGAACGTGAACGAGGCGCCCCCGAGGGGCAACTTCCGATATTGACGTGAACGCGGCGACGGATGGACACGTGAGGGGCCGGGACCCGTCCACGGGACGGGCCCCGGCCCCTCATGCGCGCTGTCGTTCCGTCAGCCCCGCCGGCTCATTCGGCGTCGTCCCACGGAATCACCCCACCCGATCCGAGCCCGGCCAGAAGGGCCCGGAACCGTTCGTAGGCCGCCTGACACGTCGAGTGCCGCTCATAGGCACGCGAGGACACCGCCACGGCGCCGCCCGCGTGGTCACGCAGCCGCCAGACCCAGCCGCTGCCCTCCGCGGTGTGGTGCACCGCGCCGGGTAATTCCGCGATGTCGGCGCACAGCCGCTCGAACGCGGCACGGCACTCCCCGTAGTTCCGGTAAGTCCTCGCGGCGACGGCGATCACCCGCCCGTTCGTGGCGGTGAGCCGCCACGAGTACGCGCCATCCGCTCCTATGTCTATTTGACAGCGCGTGCCTGGCACGGCTGCGCCCCCCATTCTTGACGCCATCCATCCCCACTCCTGTCTCCCCACATCAGGAAGCCGCATGAGTCGGCGCTGCTGCGTCGGTCGTGCGGCACACGCAGATTAGTGAGGCCAAAGAGAAACTTGATCCACACGTGGAACATGTTTCATGTGAAGGTTGCCCCTCGTTCACGCGGCAGACCACCAGGTCGCCTGGAGCACGCGGACTTCGCGAACAGCCCGGCGAGACGCCCTCCCTGGGCTGCCGGCCCGCCCGGCGCACCCCCGGGCGGGCGGTGCGTGAAAGTGGCCGCCAGGTCCGCTGAAATTCGAATCGAATTTCCCCTTCGGTTTTCCGCGGAATCGCCTCACCAGATATTCGCACGCATTCTCTTCGTGAGGAAAAAGAGGCCCGTTCCACCCCCATGCGAAAGCATTCCGAAATCGCCCGGCGCCGAGTACGCTGCACACGTCAATTCAGGCCTGCCGGTGCGAAATTGACAGGCCGCGGCATTCACATTGGGGAATTCTCATGCGCATGAGCTCAGCTGTCGCCGCCGCGTGTGGCGTCATCGCCCTGTCCGCCCTCAGCGTTCCGGCTGCGCACGCGGACGAGAGGTTCGGCGACACCGACATCACCGGCGTGGTCGTCGACCACGGCGCCCCCGTCGTCGTCGGCACCGGCGCGAGAACCGTCACCGTGGAGGTCACCGCGACCGACCCCGCCGGTCTCCAGCAGGTCGACGCCACGCTCTACCACGGCTCCTTCGCCGCCCCGGACAGCACCGTGGCCTCGACGGGGGCCTGCGGTCCGACGGCCGCCGCCACGACCACTTGCGCCCTGACCTTCACCCTGACCCCCGGCACCGCCCCGGCCGACGACTCGCTGGCCGGCGAGTGGCATGTCAGCGCCTACGCGATCGCCCCCGACAGCGACGCCGTGTTCCTGGACAGCGCGGCCACCGTCAGCGTGCTGCGCGACAGCCAGGTGTCCGTCGCCACCAGCCCCGCGCGGGTACGGCGGGGCCGTGACCTGACCGTCACGGGCGGCGTGCGGAACGCGGACTGGGCGACCGGCGCGTCCGTCGGCACCGAGGCCGGCCGGCCCGTGGCCCTCCAGTTCCGCCCGAAGGGCAGCGGCACGTACTGCACGCTCAAGACCGTGCGGACCGCCGCCGGCGGCACCCTGTCCACGACCGTCCGCGCCGGCGCGGACGGTTACTACCGCTGGTCCTACGCCGGTACCGCCGACACGGCGGCCGCGGTCTCCGCGGGCGCCTTCGTCGACGTGGTGGGCTGACCCCCGGACGAGGGGGGGGGGGGGGGGGCGCGCCCCCCCCCGCCCCCCCCCCGCCCCCCCCCCCCGGGCGGCGCGCCGCCCCCGCCCCACCCACACAGAGCCCCCCCGCGCGGG
>NZ_JBHWEL010000016.1:11449-38749 GCF_042734135.1 Streptomyces sp. NPDC059668
CCCCGCCAACCCCCATAACCGGGGGACCGGGGGCCGCGGTTTGTTGTAAACGCCCCGGGGGCGCCCCCCGGCCCGCCCGGCCCCGGGCGCCCCACCCGGACGGCCCGGCGCCGCAGTGCACGGCGAGCGGGGCCGGGACCGGCCCTTCACACCGGATCGACGTCCGCCGCAGTGGGGGGGCGGGTCGGCGCGCGGTGTCCGGCGCGGTCAGGGCGGCGCGCATTGTCCGGCACGGTCAGGCCGACGAGCGGTGTCCGGCACGGTCAGCCAGGCGTGCGGTGTCCGGCACGGCCAGGTCGAGGCGCGGCGTCCGGCGCGGTCAGGTCGAGGCGCAGTGTCCGGCGCGGTCAGGCCGAGGCGCAGTGTCCGGCACGGTCAGCCGGGCGCGCGGTGGCCGGCACGGTCAGGCCGAGGCGCGACGTCCGGCGCGGCCAGGTCGACGAGCGGTGTCCGGCACGGTCAGCCAGGCGCGCGGTGTCCGGCACGGTCAGGCCGAAGCGCAGTGTCCGGCACGATCAGGCCGAGGCGCGGCATCCGGCACGATCAGGCCGGCGCGCGGCATCCGGCGCGGTACGTCGCGCGTGGTGCGCCGGGCCGACGCGCGGTGCCCGGCACGGTCAGACCCACGCTCGGTGTCCGGCACGGTCAGCAGGGCGCGGTCCGCAGGGTCGCCGGGCGGAAGGATCTCCGCCTGCCGCTCACCCCGGAAGGGGCCCCGCACCGCCGCGGTGTCACCCCACCGCGAGCAGGATCACCAGCACCACGGCCCCCGCGAGCGCGGGACCCATGACCTCGTACGCCCAGCGCACGCTGACCGCGCCCTGCGCGCCTTCGGCGGACGGGTGCGCCTCGGCGAGCTCGCGCAGGTCGTCCATCGCCTGGTCGGCCTGGGCGCGCGCGGGCTTCGCCGGGGACACCCGCCCGGCGTTGTCGGCCGCGACCCCCCGCGCCTGCCGCTTCGCCGCGCGCTTGCGGGAACGGAGCGAGACGGGGATCGCCCACAGCTGGTACTTGGTGCCGTCCGTGGTGACGACCTCGTTGGAGTAGCCGGAGCGCAGCGTGGCGATCGCGCTCCAGGGCACCACGATCACCCGGAACGGGTTGCGGACGCGCAGCCGTTCCTCGTTCGCGTAGACGGCCGGGCGCAGGGTGAAGGCGCTCACCAGCGGAACCAGCAGGATCAGCGCCGCGAGCGTCAGCCACGGCGTACGCCCGTGTCCCGAGACCAGCGCGTCGATGCCGAGCCAGCCGATGATGGCGAGCAGCACCACGCCGCCCGCGATGCCGGCGGACGACCGGTAGATCCGGTCCCTCGACTCGGGGCGCGAGGCGTCCGGCGGGGGTGGCTGGTGATCGGGCGTCGTCATGCCCCCGATTCTGCCCGACGGCCCGCCGCGGCCACGTCACGCCCCCACCGCCTCGCCGGTCGCCCGCGCCCCTGCCCCACCCCTGCCGCCCCATCGCCTCCCCCGCCCAGCCCCCACCCCCCGTCCACCCGGCCGTCTCCCCCTCCACCCGGGCGCCTCCCCCGGCCGTCTCCCCGTACGCCGACGCCGTGACCAGCCCCAGGCCTCCGGCGCCCCCACGCCCCTCCCCGCCCCGGCCGCCGGCCGCCCTCGTACGGAACGGCCCCCTCCGCCCACTTCGGCCCTCTCCGGCGCGCCCGGTTCCACCCCACTCCTTTCCACACCCGCCCCCGGGGCTGTACAGCCGCTACGCGCGTAGATATGCTCGGGTGGTGACCATGCCCACCACTGCACCCTCCCCCAAGCACTCGACATCGCTCGAGCAGGGTGGTGCCCCCACCCACGCGCTCGGCGACGTGACCGCGTCCGACAGCACCCTGCGCCGCTTCCTGCACGGGTTGCCCGGCGTCGACGCGGTCGGCCTGGAGGCGCGCGCCGCCTCGCTCGGCACCCGTTCCATCAAGACGACCGCGAAGGCGTACGCGATCGACCTCGCCATCTCGATGGTCGACCTGACGACGCTGGAAGGCGCGGACACCCCGGGCAAGGTCCGGGCGCTCGGCGTCAAGGCGGTCCACCCGGACCCGACCGACCGCACGGCGCCCGCCACCGCCGCGGTCTGCGTCTATCCCGACATGGTGGCCACCGCCAAGGAGGCCGTGGCCGGCTCCGGCGTGAAGGTCGCCTCCGTGGCCACCGCCTTCCCGGCGGGCCGCGCCGCGCTCGGCGTGAAGCTGGCCGACGTGCGGGACGCCGTCGCCGCGGGCGCCGACGAGATCGACATGGTCATCGACCGCGGGGCGTTCCTCGCGGGCCACTACCTGAAGGTGTACGACGAGATCGTCGCGGTGAAGGAGGCCTCGGGCGCCGCCCGCCTGAAGGTCATCTTCGAGACCGGCGAGCTGTCGACGTACGACAACATCCGGCGGGCCTCCTGGCTCGGCATGCTGGCCGGCGCGGACTTCATCAAGACCTCCACCGGCAAGGTGGCCGTCAACGCGACGCCGTCGAACACGCTGCTCATGCTGGAGGCGGTCCGCGACTTCCGCGCGCAGACCGGCGTCCAGGTCGGCGTGAAGCCGGCCGGCGGCATCCGGACCACCAAGGACGCCGTCAAGTTCCTGGTCCTGGTGAACGAGACCGCGGGCGAGGACTGGCTGGACAACCACTGGTTCCGCTTCGGCGCGTCCTCGCTTCTGAACGACCTGCTGATGCAGCGTCAGAAGCTGGCCACCGGCCGCTACTCCGGCCCCGACTACGTGACGGTGGACTGATCACCATGGCATCTGCATTCGAGTACGCACCGGCGCCCGAGTCCCGCTCGGTCGTCGACATCGCCCCGTCGTACGGCCTCTTCATCGACGGCGAGTTCACCGAGGCGGCGGACGGCAAGGTCTTCAAGACCGTCAGCCCCAGCACCGAGGAGGTCCTCTCCGAGGTCGCCCGGGCGGGCGCCGAGGACGTCGACCGGGCCGTGAAGGCGGCCCGCAGGGCCTTCGAGAAGTGGTCCGCGCTGCCCGGCTCCGAGCGCGCCAAGTACCTCTTCCGCATCGCCCGCATCGTCCAGGAGCGCTCCCGCGAGCTCGCCGTCCTGGAGACGCTGGACAACGGGAAGCCCATCAAGGAGACCCGCGACGCCGACCTCCCCCTGGTCGCCGCGCACTTCTTCTACTACGCGGGGTGGGCCGACAAGCTCGACCACGCCGGCTTCGGCGCGAACCCGCGTCCGCTGGGCGTGGCCGGCCAGGTCATCCCCTGGAACTTCCCGCTGCTGATGCTCGCGTGGAAGATCGCCCCGGCGCTGGCGACCGGCAACACGGTCGTCCTCAAGCCCGCCGAGACCACCCCCCTGTCGGCGCTGTTCTTCGCGGACATCTGCCGCCAGGCGGGCCTGCCCAAGGGCGTCGTCAACATCCTTCCCGGGTACGGCGACGCGGGCGCGGCCCTCGTCGAGCACCCGGACGTGAACAAGGTGGCGTTCACCGGCTCCACCGCCGTCGGCAAGGCGATCGCCCGCCAGGTGGCCGGCACCGACAAGAAGGTCACGCTCGAACTGGGCGGCAAGGGCGCGAACATCGTCTTCGACGACGCCCCCATCGACCAGGCGGTGGAGGGGATCGTCACCGGGATCTTCTTCAACCAGGGCCAGGTCTGCTGCGCGGGCAGCCGGCTCCTCGTCCAGGAGTCGATCCAGGACGAGCTGCTGGACTCCCTGAAGCGCAGGCTCTCCACGCTCCGGCTGGGCGACCCGCTCGACAAGAACACCGACATCGGCGCGATCAACTCCGCCGAGCAGCTGGCCCGTATCACCTCGCTCGTCGAGCAGGGCGCGGCCGAGGGCGCCGAGCGCTGGTCCCCGGAGTGCGAACTCCCCTCCTCCGGATACTGGTTCGCCCCGACGCTGTTCACCAACGTCACCCAGGCGCACACCATCGCCCGCGACGAGATCTTCGGTCCGGTGCTGTCGGTGCTGACCTTCCGCACCCCGGACGAGGCCGTCGCCAAGGCCAACAACTCCCAGTACGGCCTCTCGGCGGGCATCTGGACGGAGAAGGGTTCCCGGATCCTGGCCGTCGCGGGCAAGCTGCGCGCGGGCGTCATCTGGTCCAACACGTTCAACAAGTTCGACCCGACCTCGCCGTTCGGCGGATACAAGGAGTCGGGCTTCGGCCGCGAGGGCGGTCGCCACGGCCTGGAGGCGTACCTCGATGTCTGACAAGTCCGAAGAGCAGCGTCTGAGTGTCTTCAAGACCTACAAGCTGTACGTGGGCGGGAAGTTCCCGCGTTCCGAGAGCGGCCGGGTGTACGAGGTGACGGACTCGAAGGGCAAGTGGCTGGCGAACGCCCCGCAGTCGAGCCGCAAGGACGCCCGTGACGCGGTGGTCGCCGCGCGCAAGGCGTTCGGCGGCTGGTCCGGCGCGACCGCGTACAACCGCGGCCAGATCCTCTACCGCGTCGCCGAGATGCTGGAGGGCCGCCGGGACCAGTTCGCGCGCGAGGTCGCCGACGCGGAGGGCCTGTCGAAGTCGAAGGCGGCCGCGCAGGTCGACGCGGCGATCGACCGCTGGGTCTGGTACGCGGGCTGGACCGACAAGATCGCCCAGATCGTGGGCGGGGCCAACCCGGTCGCGGGCCCGTTCTTCAACCTGTCGACCCCGGAGCCGACCGGCGTCGTCACCGTCCTCGCGCCCCAGGACTCCTCGTTCCTCGGCCTGGTCTCGGTGATCGCCCCCGTGATCGCCACCGGCAACACGGCCGTGGTGATCGCGAGCGAGAAGTCCCCGCTGCCGGCGCTCTCGCTCGGCGAGGTGCTGGCGACCTCCGACCTCCCGGGCGGTGTCGTCAACGTCCTCTCCGGCAGGACGGCGGAGATCGCCGCTCCGCTCGCCGCGCACCAGGACGTCAACGCGATCGACCTCGCGGGCGCGGACGAGGTGCTGGCCAAGGAGCTGGAGATCGCCGCGGCCGACAACCTGAAGCGGGTCCTGCGTCCACAGCCTGTGGACTACGCGCGCACGCCCGGCACCGAGCGCCTCACGGCCTTCCTGGAGACGAAGACCGTCTGGCACCCGACCGGTTCACTGGGCGCTTCGGGCTCGTCGTACTGAGAGGGTTCCCCGCGCCCCCCGAGGGGCGCGGGGAGACTCACGCACCCCCCACTGCCCCCAGCGCCTGTCCCACCACCGGCATGCTGCCGAGCGACGGGGCCTGCGCCAGCGGCCGCGTCAGGGACTGCGAGCTCAGCGGCTTGAAGTCGGCCAGCTGGGCGCCGATCCCGTTGTCGAGCGGGTCGACACCGGTGCCCGCGAGCGGGTTGGGTTTGAGGCCCGCGAGCGGACCCGTGATGTATCCGAGGGTGCCGTTCAACGCCTGCACGCCCGCCTGCGGGTCGAGGTTGCCCGCCGACGCGGGCCGGGAGCGCATCACGTCGACGCCCGGGGCCGTGTCCGCGGCGGCCGTGGCCGCGCCCGCCCCCAGTGCCGCACCCGCGGTCGCCAGGGCGACCAGCGCGCGCCGCGCGGTCGGGTTCTTGCCTGATGCGTGTCGTGCCATGACGGGTGCCACCTTCTGATGCGCAAAGTAGTCGGTCCGATGCGAAGGGTAGTTGAGGTGTGATGTGCGCTCCAACGTCGACCCGCAGGGTCGGCACCACGCGCGCGATGCGCCAGACTGGTGTCTCGTGAGTCTCCCTCCCCCGATACCGACCCGTGTCGCGCTGCTCTGTGGCCCCTCCGGCTCGGGCAAGTCCCTCGTCGCCGCCCGCTCCGGCCTGCCCGTGCTGCGCCTGGACGACTTCTACAAGGAGGGTGACGACCCGACACTGCCGCTGGTGGACGGGAGTTCCGACATCGACTGGGACCACCCGGAGTCGTGGGACGCGCGAAAGGCGGTCGACGCGATCGAGGAACTGTGCCGTTCCGGACGTACGACCGTTCCCGTGTACGACATCTCGCTGAGCGCCCGTACCGGCACGGAGGCGCTGCGCATCGAACGCACGCCGCTGTTCATCGCGGAGGGCATCTTCGCCGCCGAGATCGTCGAGCGCTGCCGCGAACTGGGCCTGCTGGGCGACGCGCTGTGCCTGTCCCGCGGTCCGGTGACGACGTTCCGCCGGCGCTTCGTGCGGGATCTCAAGGAGGGCCGCAAGTCGGTCCCGTTCCTGCTCCGCCGCGGCTGGCGCCTGATGCGCGCCGAACGTTCGATCGTGGCGCGTCAGACCGCGCTGGGCGCGCACCCGTGCGACAAGGACGAGGCCCTGGGCCGGCTGGCCACGGCGGCCGGCGCCACGGAACCCTGTACGACGGCGGCGTAGTCGGCGGCCACGGCGACACGCCGGGCCCTCACACGAAAAGAGGTCCAGGCGGACCCCCCGTCCGCCCGGACCTTTTCCGCTTCCCCCGTGGTTCCCACGCGATCCCCCGTCGGCTCCCCCCGGAACCGTCCCCGCGCGAACCGCTTCCCCCGCTTCCCCCCACAGACCTTCAGGCGACGAGCTCCCCGAAGGACTCCTCCTCGTCACGGCCGAAGCTGAGGACCTCGTCCTCGCGCATCCGGCGCAGCGACCGCCAGATGCTCGACTTCACCGTGCCGACACTGATGTCGAGGATCTGCGCGATCTCCGGGTCCGTGCGGCCCTCGTAGTAACGAAGGACCAGCATGGTGCGCTGGAGTTCGGGCAGCCGGGCGAGCGCCTGCCACAGCACGGCGCGCAGCTCGGTGCCGCGCATCGCGTCCGTGTCACCGGCGGTCTCCGGCAGTTCCTCGGTCGGGTATTCGTTCAGCTTGCGGCGGCGCCACGCGCTGATGTGCAGATTGGTCATGGTGCGGCGGAGGTAGCCCCCGACCGCGGCCTTGTCACTGATCCGCTCCCAGGCCCGGTACGTCGAGAACAGCGCGCTCTGCAGCAGGTCCTCGGCCTCGAAGCGATCCCCCGTCAGGTGATAGGCGGTTGCGTACAGGGAGGCGCGGCGCTCCTGGACGTAGGCGGTGAACTCCGCCTCCGACAGCGAGCGACGCTCCCCCGTGGCCTCCCCGTACGCGGCTCCCCCGTGAGCTCCGCCGGCCGTTCCCGCGGCGGCAGCCGCCGCGGGGACCTCCCCCGTGCAGGCGTCAACCACCGTCATGTACGCGGTGTGCTGACGCCCGGTGCCGCGAGCGCACCCCCGCCCGCTCACGGCACCGGACTTCTCCGTGCTCCGGGTGACGTCGTGGAGCCGCGTGACAACTGCGCTCGTGCTGGTGCTGTGCAGCGTGTTCATCTCGCGCCCCCCGTCGTGGAGTCCCGGTGTCTTCCCTGCGCGCCCGGTGCCCTTCGTGCCTGGCCCCGCGCTCGCTCCGTGCTTCCGTGCTTGTGACGAAAAGCTTGCCCGGGCCACTTCATGGCCGTGTCCGCCGACTGTCACAGACCTGTCACAGGGGCCCCTCACGGGCGCGTCACGGCGCGATCACGGAGAAGAGCGGTGGGGCCGCGCGGACGTCCCGCGATGCGCCCCTTCTGTGCGAGAGATGGGTGGGAGCGCTCCAACTGTCGAAAGACCCCCTCACCATGGGCCAGAATGACGTCCGTGCCTTCCCTGTTGCTGATCGAGGACGACGACGCCATCCGTACGGCCCTGGAGCTCTCTTTGACGCGCCAGGGACACCGTGTGGCCACCGCTGCCACCGGCGAGGACGGTCTGAAGCTGCTGCGTGAGCAGCGGCCGGATCTGATCGTGCTGGATGTGATGCTGCCCGGCATCGACGGGTTCGAGGTGTGCCGGCGCATCCGGCGCACGGACCAGTTGCCCATCATTCTGCTGACCGCGCGCAGCGACGACATCGACGTGGTGGTCGGGCTGGAGTCCGGCGCCGACGACTATGTCGTCAAGCCGGTGCAGGGGCGCGTGCTCGACGCCCGCATCAGGGCCGTGCTGCGGCGCGGCGAGCGCGAGGCCAGCGACTCGGCGACGTTCGGTTCCCTCGTCATCGACCGGGCGGCGATGACGGTCACCAAGAACGGTGAGGACCTCCAGCTGACGCCCACCGAGCTGCGGCTGCTCCTGGAGCTGAGCCGCCGTCCCGGACAGGCGCTGTCCCGCCAGCAGTTGCTGCGGCTGGTCTGGGAGCACGACTACCTGGGCGACTCGCGTCTGGTGGACGCGTGTGTGCAGCGGCTGCGGGCGAAGGTCGAGGACGTCCCGTCCTCCCCCACGCTCATCCGTACGGTCCGCGGGGTCGGCTACCGGCTGGACAGTCCTCAGTGACCCCACCGCAGGACGCGCTCCGCGGCTGGGCCGCGGCGCGCAGGGCGATACTCGCGGGTCTGCGCTTCACCAGTCTGCGGCTGCGGCTGGTCGTGGTCTTCGGACTCGTCGCGCTCACCGCGGCGGTGTCGGCGTCCGGCATCGCGTACTGGCTCAACCGCGAGGCCGTGCTGACGCGTACTCAGGACGCGGTGCTGCGTGACTTCCAGCAGGAGATGCGCAATCACGCGAGTCTGCTGCCGGTGCGCCCGGCGCAGGACGAACTACAGCGCGCCGCGGGGCAGATGGCGAACAGCAGCCAGCGCTTCAGCGTGCTGCTGGTGGCCCGGGACAACAGCGGCAGGACCGTGGTGGGCAATTCGGAGCTGGACACCTTCACGCTGGAGGACGTGCCCGCGTCCCTCCAGAAGGCGGTGAACAAGGAGCAGTCGCTCTCCTCGAACAACAAGTCGGCCTATCACCTGTACTGGCAGCGCGTCACCGACCACGACAAGCCCTATCTGGTGGGCGGCGCGAAGGTCATCGGCGGGACCACGACCGGTTACATGCTCAAGTCGCTGGAGCCGGAGGCCAAGGACCTCAACTCGCTGGCCTGGTCGCTCGGTATCGCCACCGGCCTCGCCCTGATCGGCTCGGCGCTGCTCGCGCAGGCCGCCGCGACGACGGTCCTCAAGCCCGTGCACCGCCTCGGTATCGCCGCCCGCCGCCTCGGCGAGGGCAAGCTCGACACCCGGCTGCGCGTGTCCGGGACGGACGAACTCGCCGATCTGTCACGGACGTTCAACCACACCGCGGAGGCGCTGGAGAAGCGCGTCGAGGACATGAGCGCCCGCGACGAGGCGTCCCGCCGTTTCGTGGCGGACATGTCCCACGAACTCCGTACGCCCCTCACCGCGATCACCGCCGTCACGGAGATCCTGGAGGAGGAACTGGACGCGGAGACCGGCAGTGTCGATCCGATGATCGAGCCCGCCGTGCGTCTGGTCGTCAGTGAGACACGCCGTCTGAACGACCTGGTCGAGAACCTCATGGAGGTCACCCGCTTCGACGCGGGCACCGCCCGGCTCGTCCTGGACGACGTGGACATCGCCGACCAGATCACCGCCTGCATCGACGCCCGCGCCTGGCTGGACGCGGTGGACCTGGACGCGGAGCGCGGCATCATGGCGCGCCTCGACCCGCGCCGGCTGGACGTGATCCTGGCCAACCTGATCGGCAACGCACTCAAGCACGGCGGCAGTCCGGTGCGCGTCTCGGTCCGGGAGGAGGCGGACGACCTGCTGATCGAGGTGCAGGACCACGGTCCGGGCATCCCCGAGGACGTCCTGCCGCACGTCTTCGACCGCTTCTACAAGGCGAGCGCGTCGCGCCCGCGCTCCGAGGGCAGCGGTCTGGGGCTGTCGATCGCCCTGGAGAACGCGCACATCCACGGCGGCGAGATCACCGCCGCGAACGCGCCCGAGGGGGGCGCGGTCTTCACGCTCCGGCTCCCGCAGGACGCCTCGGAGCTGCTCGCCGACGACGAGCGCGAGCGGAACCGGAACGCCACGGAGGGCAGCGCGGGATGACGACCGTACGACGTCGAGGCGCGCGCCGGTGGCCGGCCGTCCCGCTCCTCGCGCTGCTGCTCGCGGGCTGCGGCATCCGCTCCACCCAGGTCCCCACGGACTTCGGCCCGGCGCCCTCCCGGGTCCCGTGCACCCTGTCCGGCCCGGACGTCTCCGCCCAGGCCTCGCGCGGCATCCCGGTGCAGGTGTTCCTGCTCTGCTCGGGGCAACTGGTGACGGTGGACCGGTCCGTACGGGTGCCCGACGGCGCGACGGAGGGCGCGCGGCGCGTCCTGGTGGCGCAGGGGCTCCTCGACGAGCTCGCCGAGGCGCCCGCCACTCCGGAACAGCAGGCGGGGTACACGACGGACGTGCGCGGCGGCATGACCGTGAGCGGACCCCGTCCCCGGGGCCCCAAGGAGCCGGAGGACACGCTCCGGCTCAGCACCCGGCCCCGGGAGCTCACCCCGGCGGCCCTGGCCCAGATCGTCTGCACCTTCTCCGACTCCGCCGCGGCGGAGGACGACGGTTCGGTGGTCCTCGGCGGCCCCGACACGACTGCGCCGCGCCGTTACCAGTGCACCTCGGACGTCCGCTCCGACCCCGCCACGAAGGCCCCGCCCTCCACGGCGCTCGACGGCGCCTGACCGCCGGACCGGGGCGTGTCCCCGGCCCGCGCGGAGAGCCGGGAGGCCGGCCCGGGCACCCGTGGGTGTGGCGCACGCCTCACCCCTGGACGCCACACCCGCCGCAGAGCCGGAACCGATCCTGCCGACCGCCGCGTCTTGGGAGGCGTGCAACGTCAAGGCGAAGGCGGCGGCAGCGCCGTGATCCGCGTCCGTGCGGCAGGAGCTCTCCTCCTCGTCGCGCATCTCGCGCTCGTCGCCTGGATCACGCTGCGCCCGCTGGACGTCCCCTGGGTGAGCCCCGCGAACCTGCGCCCGTTCGCCGGTATCCGGGCGGACCTCGCCCTGGGCCCCGTGGGGGCCGCCCGCCGCATCGGCGAGGGGCTGGGGCTGCTCGCCCCGCTCGGTGTCCTGCTCCCGACGGCGGCCGGCCGGCTGTCCGCCTCCCCTCTCGGGTCCCTGGTCCGCACGGTCACCGCGGGGGCCCTGCTGTCACTGGGCATAGAACTGCTGCAGACCGGGGTGCCCGGGCAGGTCGTGGACGTCGACTCGCTGCTGCTCAACACCGTCGGCGTGGCACTGGCCCATGTCGCGATCGTGCCCGCCGCCAGGGTGGCGCTCCGCCGCCGGGCCGAGACCAGGCGCCGCGCGGCCCTCCCCCGGGAGGACACGGCTCAGGGTCGGACCCCGACGATTCCCAGGGTCGGCATCGCACCGTAGAGCGACGCTTCGTCCGCTTCGTCACCGTAGCGTTGAAGACATCGAGGCCGGACGTCCGGCCCGCACTCAGCCCCGGTTCACGAAGGAGCCCTCATGAGCGCCCTTGCCCGCCCCACCAACGGCCGCATGATCGGCGGAGTGTGCGCAGCGCTGGCGCGGCGCTTCGGCACCTCCGCGACGACGATGCGCGTGATCTTCGTCCTGTCCTGCCTGCTGCCCGGGCCCCAGTTCCTGCTCTACATAGCGCTGTGGATCATGTTCCCGTCCGAGGACAAGGTCCGCACCGCCTGGTAGTCACCCGCCGGCGAGCTCCTCGCGCCAGACGCGCGACACGACCTGCGGCACGACGCGCCGGTGGGGCGCACCCGAATCGGGTGCGCCCCACCGGCGTCCTCGCGTGTGCGGGCCGGAGCCCGGACGGCGTGGGTCAGCCGAGCGGCAGTCCGTTCACCGGCAGGCCGTGCGTGGGCAGGCCCTGCAGCGGCAGACCGCCGAGCAGTCCGGCCACCGGCGCGGTGGGGCCGTTCGCGAGCACCTTCGCGGCGGCGGGCTGGGCGGCCGTCACACCCGCACCGAGCGCGCTCTGCCCCTGGGCGAGTGCCTGACCCGCGCCCGGCAGCACATTGGCCACACTCTGCGCGGGCAGCGCCTGGGTGACGGTGTCCAGCGCCGAGGAGGCGTCGGGCACGGCCGGTGCCGCGTTCGCGGCGCCGGCGCCGACGGCGGCGAAAGCGGCACCGAGAGCGGCGACACCGAGGGTCTTGGCAGCAGACTGCTTCATATGGAATGCGTCCTTGGATCCGTGTGACGGGAATGTGAGCGGTCCAAAACCGTAAACACGCAAAGCGCCACTCCGCAAACATCGAAAACCGGTCGAGTCATGGAGAATGAGTGAAGACCCGACCGTCCCCCGCCGCTCCGATCAGGCCTGGTCCTCCAAGGATCCCCTGGTGGAAGCGGTCTGCTGGAACAGCCATTCGGACTTCAGCTCGGCATATCCGGGCTTGATCACGTCATTGATCATCGCGAGTCGTTCATCGAAAGGAATGAATGCTGACTTCATAGCATTGACCGAGAACCACTGGAGATCGTCGAGTGAATAACCGAACGCGTCGACAAGGTGCTCGAATTCACGGCTCATGCTCGTCCCGGACATGAGCCGGTTGTCCGTGTTCACCGTGACCCGGAAGTGCAGCCGCCGCAACAACCCGATCGGGTGCTCGGCGTAGGAGTCGGCGGCACCGGTCTGGAGGTTGGAGCTGGGGCACAGCTCCAACGGGACGCGCTTGTCACGGACGTACGACGCGAGGCGCCCGAGCGTCACCGAGCCGTCCTGCGCGACCTCGATGTCGTCGATGATCCGGACGCCGTGGCCGAGCCGGTCCGCACCGCACCACTGGAGCGCCTGCCAGATGGACGGCAGCCCGAAGGCCTCGCCCGCGTGGATGGTGAAGTGGTTGTTCTCGCGCTTGAGGTACTCGAACGCGTCGAGGTGCCGGGTGGGCGGGAAGCCGGCCTCGGCCCCCGCGATGTCGAAGCCGACGACACCCGAATCCCGGTAACGGTTGGCCAGTTCGGCGATCTCCAGGGAACGGGCCGCGTGCCGCATCGCGGTGAGCAGCGCGCCCACCCGGATGCGGTGGCCGTTCTCCCGCGCCCGGCGCTCGCCCTCCCGGAAACCCTCGTTGACCGCCTCCACGACCTCTTCGAGGGTGAGACCGCGCTCCAGGTGCTGCTCGGGGGCGTAGCGCACCTCGGCGTAGACGACCCCGTCCTCGGCGAGGTCCTCGGCGCACTCGGCGGCGACCCGCACCAGCGCCTCACGGGTCTGCATGACGGCGCAGGTGTGCGCGAAGGTCTCCAGGTACCGCTCGAGGGACCCGGAGTCGGCGGCCTCCCTGAACCAGACGCCGAGTTTGCCGGGGTCGGTCTCGGGGAGCCCGGAGTAGCCGCTCTCCAGGGCGAGTTCGACGATCGTCCCGGGGCGCAGGCCTCCGTCGAGGTGATCGTGCAGCAGGACCTTGGGCGCCCGGCGGATCTGTTCCGAGCTCGGGGTGTTCCGGATCTGGCTCGTCATTCGCGCACTGTAGCCCCTACGCGCGTAGATGTTCCGTCGTCCCGATCCGTCGATATGTAACGGTGACCCGGCGGACGGGTGGCGTACACCGTCACTTCTGACACTGTTCTGTCATGGCACAGCAAGCGACGCCGGTACGCAGCGCCCGGCTGGGGAGGGCACTGGGCCCGGAGCCGACGGCCGTCAGCGGAGTGGTCCTGCTGCTCCCGGGCGGCGACGAGACCTCCGGCCGCAGACCCTCCCCCATGTGGGCGACCGCCTCCGTACGCGCGTTGGGCCGCCGCCTCACGCGCGCGGGAGGGACCGAGGGCCTGGCCGCCCACGTCGTGCACTACCGCTTCCGCGGCTGGAACGGCAGCGAGGCGCACCTCGCGGGCGACGCGTCCTGGGCCGCCGACGAGGTCGTGCGCCGTTACGGCGACGTCCCCGTCTGCCTCGCCGGGGTCGACATGGGAGGCCGGGCCGCCCTGCGCGCCGCCGGTCACACCGCCGTCAACTCCGTGCTGGCGCTGGCACCCTGGCTGCCCGAGGAGGACGTGGCGGCCCCACCCGAACCGGTGAAGCAGCTCACCGGGCGGCGCGTGCTGATCGTGCACGGCACCAACGACGAGCGCACCGACCCGGAACTGTCCTTCCGGCTGGCGGCCCGCGCCAAGAAGTCCAACCGCGACGTCTGCCGCTTCGAGGTCCACTCCGACGGGCACGGGCTGCACCAGCACCGGACCGAAGTCCACGCGCTGGCCGAGGACTTCGTGATGGGCGCGCTGTTCGGGCGCGGACTGTCCCGGCCGCTGGAGGACGCGCTCGCCGCGCCACCGCCGCTGGGCCTGCGGATGCCGCTCGCCTCGGGCTTCGGGAAGGCACTGCGTCACTGAGGGCTGTCCCGCGGCGTGGAGGGATGCTCCCGGCGCTCGCCGTACCCCTCAGTCCGGGAGCAGCCGGCCCCGTCGTGACAGCAGGAACCTCTTGAAGGCGGCCACGGGCGGGGTGTCGGGGTGACCCTCCCGCCACGCCACCCCGATCTCACGGACCGCGCGCGGGGCGGTGACCGTCAGTTCGACGACCCCGGGGCGGGCGACGGCCGGTGGCGGCAGCAGGGCGACGCCCAGACCAGCGGCGACGAGTCCGCGGAGCGTCTCGGCCTCCTCGCCCTCGAAGGCGATCCGCGGCCTGAATCCCGCCTCCTGGCAGAGGTCGTCGGTGATGCGCCGCATGCCGTAGCCGGGTTCGAGGGTCACGAAGGTCTCGTCGGCGGCCTCGGCCAGCCTCACGCGCCGGCGGGAGGCGAGCCGGTGGTCGGCGGGGACGACGAGGCGCAGCTTCTGTTCGTCCACGAGGCGGCCCACCAGGTCGGGCGCGTCGGGGACGGGCGAGGTGAGGCACAGGTCCAGCTCGCCCGAGCGCAGCCGCTCCAGCATCGCCTCGCCGTAGTTCTGGACGAGGCTGAAGCGGACCCCGGGGTGATCGGCGCGGAAGGCGCGGATGAGGCCGGGGACGGTCTCCGAACCCATCGTGTGCAGGAAGCCGAAGGCGACCTTGCCGGTGGCCGGGTCGGCGTCCGCGCGCACCTCGTCGGCGGCGCGCCCGATCTCGGCGAGGGCACGTTCGACGGAGGAGAGGAACGTACGGCCCGCGGGGGTGAGCGAGACCGTACGGCCGCGGCGCGCGAACAGGTCGACGCCCAGGTCCTGTTCGAGCCGGACCATGGCCCGCGACAGGGTCGACTGCGGGACCCGCATCTCCTGCGCGGCCCTCGTCACGTGCTCGGTGCGGGCCACCCCGGCGAAGTGCGCGAGACGCGGGACGAGGACCGCGACGATGTCTTCTGTGTCACTGGACGGTGACAGGTGCCCCTGTGACCTCTGCTGATGCGCCATGGGAACGATTATGGCGATTCCATGCATTGGACGGATGAATGACGGGACCTTACGTTCGAAGCATGCCTTCCGCCAGTACCGGGGCGTCCACCACCGTGGACGCCTCCGCAACCGCCGTCCCCGCGTCCGCCGACTCCCGTATGGCCCCGGGCGGGCCCGGATACCGCCGGATGAGCTTCGCCCTCTTCCTCGCCGGTGTCGCGACCTTCGCGCTCCTCTACTCCACGCAGGCCCTGCTCCCACTCATCTCCACGGACCTCGGTGTGACCGCGAGCCAGGCCAGCTGGACGGTGTCGGCCGCGACGGGCGGGCTCGCGCTCTTCGTCCTCCCGATGAGCGCGCTCTCGGAGCGCTACGGACGGCGTACGTTGATGACGGCGTCGCTGGTGGTCGCGGTGGCGGTCGGTCTGCTGGTGCCCTTCGCGCCGTCGATCGGCGCGCTGGTGGCGCTGCGCGCGGTGCAGGGCGCGGCGCTGGCGGGGCTGCCCGCGTCGGCGACGGCGTACCTGGCCGAGGAGGTCCGCCCCAAGGCCCTGATCACGGCGATCGGTCTCTTCGTGGCGGGCAACAGCGTCGGCGGGATGAGCGGCCGGGTCATCACCGGCTGGGTCGCGCAGGAATGGGGCTGGCGGATCGCCGTCGCCGCGATCGGCGTGATCGCGGTGGCGTGCGCGGTGGCCTTCCGGCTGCTGCTCCCCGCGCCCCGGCACTTCACCCCGGGTTCGCCGCGGCCGCGGGCGCTGGTCCGCACAGTCCGTGACCACCTCGCCAACCCGCTGCTGTGCCGGCTGTACGCGATCGGCGCGCTGTTCATGATGGTCTTCGGCGGCGTCTACACGGTGATCGGCTACCGCCTCACCGAGGCCCCGTTCTCGCTCCCCCAGGGCATCATCGGCTCGATCTTCCTGGTCTACCTCGTCGGCACGGTGTCGGCGTCGACGGCGGGCCGGCTGGTCGACCGCGTGGGCCGGCGCGGCTCGCTCTACCTGGCGGGCGGCACGACCACCGCCGGGCTCCTCCTCTCGCTGGCCGACTCCCTCCCGCTGGTCCTGCTCGGCCTGGTCCTGATCACCGCGGGCTTCTTCGCGGGCCACGCGGTGGCGTCCTCGTCGGTGAGCCACACCGCCAAGGAGGGCCGCGCCCAGGCGTCCGCCCTCTACCAGTCCGCCTACTACATCGGCTCCAGCGCCGGCAGCACGCTCGGCGCCGTCGCCTTCCACGCGGGCGGCTGGGCCGGCACGGTGGTGCTCGGACTGCTCGCGGTGCTCGGCGTCGTGTCGATCACCCTCTTCGGCTCGCACGCGGCGCGGGTCCAGGCGGCCCACAAGCCGGTCCTGGCGCACTGAACCGGCTCGCCGGAGCGGTCCGGCGCGGTGTCGTCGAACGCGTGGGCGAAGGGCATCGGCGCCGTCCAGGTCCCCGGCGACCGGTCCGGCCTGCTCCTTTTCCCACTCCGTGGGCCATTGTCAGTGGGCTGCGGTAGCTTCCGAGGTGCCGGCGCAGCGAAGCGACGGCGCGACGGGAACAGCCACAGGGGTGGGTTGGCCATGAGCGACGGTACGGCGACGACGACAGACCTGGACGTCCGGCTGGAGAAGCACCGGGTCGAGCTGACCGGATACTGCTACCGGATGCTCGGCTCCTCCTTCGAGGCGGAGGACGCGGTGCAGGACACGATGGTCCGCGCCTGGCGGAGCTACGACAAGTTCGAGGGCCGCTCGTCGATACGCTCCTGGCTGTACCGGATCGCCACGAACGTGTGCCTGGACATGCTGAACGCCGGCAACAGAAGGGCCCGGCCCATGGATCTCACCGGCCCCTCCCCGCTCGCCCAGGCGGCGCTCACCCCGCGCCCGGACAACACCTGGCTGGAGCCGGTGCCCGACGCCCGTGTGCTGCCAACCATCAGCGACCCGGCCGAGGCGGCGGTGGCCAAGGAGTCGGTGCGGCTCGCCTTCATGGCCGCCCTCCAGCAGTTGCCGCCCAAGCAGCGGGCCGTGCTCATCCTGCGCGAGGTCCTCGCGTGGAAGGCGAGCGAGGTCGCCGAACTGCTCGGCACCACGGTCGCCTCGGTCAACAGCGCGCTGCAGCGGGCCCGCGCCACCCTCGCGGAGCGCGAGGGCACCCCGGGCGCCGTCTCCGACCCGCTCGACGAGGAGCAGCAGAAGCTCCTGGAGCGCTATGTCGCCGCGTTCGAGGGGTACGACATGACGGCCCTGACCGCGCTGCTCCACGAGGACGCGATCATGACGATGCCGCCGTTCGACCTGTGGCTGAGCGGCCCCGGCGACATCACGGGCTTCATGACGACGCTCGGCGCCTCCTGCGCGGGTTCGCGCCTGCTCCCGGTCTCGGTGAACGGTCTGCCGGGCTTCGCGCACTACAAGCCGGACCCGGAGAAGGGCGGCTTCGGCGCCTGGGCGATCCAGGCCCTGGAGATCTCAGACGGCCGGATCACCGGGTTCCACTGCTTCCTCGACACCGAGCGCTGGTTCCCGCTCTTCGGCCTCCCCCTCCAGCTCGAAGCGGAGGCCCACTAGATCGAGGAGGGCGCGCAGCGGCGGGGCCGGATCGCGCAGGCGTATGCGTCCACCGGCCCGGCGGGCGGCGAGCTCCATCCTGGCCAGGGCGTCGACGGTGGCGAGTCCGGGCGGCCCGAGCCCGGTGACGTCACAGACGACCACTCCGCCGCCCGTCGCCGCCAGCCGCGCGCGCACGTCGTCGCACAGCCGCGGCACCTCGGCGCGGGTGACGGCGGCGGGCAGCACGAGTACGGCGGGTGTCATGGCGTCCACGGTCAGTAGACCGGCCGGAGGGACCGAACTCATCGGGGCCCCGCCGCCGCGCTCGCCCGCCCGCGTGCCGTAAGGATCACATTGACCCGCGCCCGGCCTTCCCCGGAGGGTTGGGTGTATGCCCCACGAACCCGTGCCCGACCGTCCGCCAGGCCGCCTCCCGTCCCACAAGGAGGTGCCGTGCAGGGGGTGTTGACGGGGTTCGCGGTGATCGCCGTCGTCATCGGCGTCGGCTGGCTGATCGGCCGCCGGGGCTACCTCGGGGAGAACGGCCGGGAGGTGCTGACCAAGCTCGCCTTCCATGTGGCCTCCCCCGCGCTGCTGTTCACCACGCTCGCCCGCGCCGACCTGTCGGTGATCTTCTCCAGCCGGCTGCTGGTCACCGCCATGAGCACCGCCGCGGCGGCCGGCGTCTTCGTCGTGGTGGGCGCCGTACGCGGCTGGGGCGTGGGCCGGACGACGATCGGCGCGCTGTGCTCCAGCTACGTCAACTCCGGCAACCTCGGCATCCCGATCGCGGTGTACGTCCTCGGTGACGCCTCGCTGGTCGCGCCGGTCCTGCTGTTCCAGCAGATCGTGGTCACACCGGTCGCGCTGACGGTCCTCGACCTGTCGGGCCCCGGCGAGAAGGGTTCGGTGTGGCTGCGGCTCGTCACGCCCCTGCGCAACCCCATCGCCGTCGGCTCGCTCGCCGGGGTCGCCGTGTCGGCGAGCGGTCTGAGGGTGCCGGGGCCGGTCATGGACCCGCTCACCCTGATCGGCAACATGTCGGTGCCCGCGGTGCTGCTGGCGTTCGGCATCTCGCTGTGCGGCAGCACGCTGCCCGGCCGCGGCGCGGACCGGCACCCGGTGCTGCTGTCCGTCGCGCTGAAGGCGGTCGGCCAGCCCGCGGTGGCCTGGGCGCTCGCGGCGGGCGTGTTCGGGCTGCACGGCGCGCCCCTGCTCGACGTCGTGGTCACCTCGGCGCTGCCCGCCGCCCAGAACCTCTTCACCTACGCCTCGCGCTACCGCGTCGGCGAGACACTCGCCCGCGAGTCGATCCTCCTGTCGACGATCCTGTCCGTCCCGGCCCTGGTGGTGATCGCAACCACACTCGGCTGACACCCCGCCCCCGCCAACCCACGCGAGGGTCCGTGCCGGTACGCCGCAGCCCGTCGCTCACGCCCGGATCGAACAACGGCTCCCATGCCCGGCCCACGCCTGATCCAACGGCGACGGACTCGACGTACCGACACGGCCCCGCCCCACCACCGCCCACACCGAACCCGGCACCGGCACCGGACCCGCACCCGCACCCGCACCCGGAACAATCGCCCGCACCGACCCCGGCCGGACCGCACGCAAGGAGGGGCCGGCGCACCTGGCGCCGGCCCCTCCCAGGACGTGTTGCGACGGAGCGTCAGGCGATCCGGTCCAGCACGATCGGGTTCGGCTCGAACTCCGTGCCCGCGGCAGCGATGTCGTACGAGCCCTCGACCGACTCCAGCGCGTACGCGAAACGCTCGGGAGTGTCCGTGTGCAGGGTCAGCAGCGGCTGCCCCGCGGTGACCGTGTCACCCGGCTTGGCGTGCAGCTCGACGCCGGCGGCGGCCTGCACCGGGTCCTCCTTGCGCGCACGCCCCGCACCCAGCCGCCACGCGGCGATGCCGATGTCGTACGCGTCGAGGCGGGTCAGCACGCCCGAGGACGCCGCCGTCACCACGTGCTGCTCGCGCGAGGTCGGGAGCTCGGCGTCCGGGTCACCGCCCTGCGCGGCGATCATGCGGCGCCAGACGTCCATCGCGGAACCGTCGGCGAGGGCCTTCGCCGGGTCCGCGTCCTTCACGCCCGCGGCGTCCAGCATCTCGCGGGCCAGGGCGAGGGTGAGCTCGACGACGTCCGAGGGGCCGCCGCCGGCCAGCACCTCGACCGACTCCCGTACCTCCAGCGCGTTGCCGGCCGTCAGCCCCAGCGGCGTCGACATGTCGGTCAGCAGCGCGACCGTCCGCACCCCGTGGTCGGTGCCCAGGCCGACCATCGTGGAGGCCAGCTCGCGGGCGTCCTCGATGGTCTTCATGAAGGCGCCGGTGCCCACCTTCACGTCCAGGACCAGCGAGCCCGTGCCCTCGGCGATCTTCTTCGACATGATCGAGGACGCGATCAGCGGGATCGCCTCCACCGTGCCGGTGACGTCCCGGAGGGCGTACAGCTTCTTGTCGGCGGGGGCCAGCCCGTCACCCGCCGCGCAGATCACCGCGCCCGTGGTGTCGAGGACGTGCAGCATCTCCTCGTTGGAGAGCAGGGCCCGCCAGCCGGGGATCGACTCCAGCTTGTCCAGCGTGCCGCCCGTGTGGCCGAGGCCGCGCCCGGACAGCTGCGGCACCGCGGCACCGCAGGCCGCGACCAGCGGGGCCAGCGGAAGCGTGATCTTGTCGCCGACGCCGCCCGTGGAGTGCTTGTCGGCGGTCGGACGGGACAGCGAGGAGAACTCCATGCGCTCGCCCGAGGCGATCATCGCAGCGGTCCAGCGGGCGATCTCGCGGCGGTTCATGCCGTTGAGCAGGATCGCCATGTTGAGGGCGGCCATCTGGTAGTCGGCGACCTCGCCGCGGGTGTACGCGTCGATGACCCAGTCGATCTGTGTGTCGCTGAGCTCACCGCGATCCCGCTTGGTGCGGATGACGGAGACGGCGTCCATGGCCATGACTTTCCTTCCGAAGACTTGCGAACATCCGCGGCCCCTCCCGATCGGTCGTCCGATCGTCGGGAGGGGCCGCGGAGGCGTTACTTGGTGAGATTCTCCGGCCCGAAGGCCTGCGGCAGCATCTCGGAGAGCGGCAGGATCCCGGCCGGCGTCTCCACGAGCAGGCCGGCGCCGCCGAACTCGTACAGCAGCTGGCGGCAGCGTCCGCACGGTACGAGGATCTCGCCCCGCCCGTCGACGCAGGTGAAGTGCGTCAGCCGGCCGCCCCCGCTGTTCTGCAGCTGGGAGACGAGACCGCACTCGGCGCACAGCCCGAGCCCGTACGAGGCGTTCTCGACGTTGCAGCCGGTGACGGACCGGCCGTCGTCGACGAGCGCCGCGGCACCCACCGGGTACCCCGAGTAGGGGGCGTAGGCACGGGACATGGCGTCCCGCGCGAGCTCCCGCAGAGCCTCCCAGTCGGCGCCCTCGGACGAGGCCTCCGGGGGTCCGGCCTCCGGGGAGGTCACTTGCCCTGTCCTCTCCGGTACGGCAGCCCGTCCGCCTTCGGCATCCGCAGATGCTGCGCGGACAGCGAGAGCACCAGCAGGGTCACGACGTACGGAGTGGCGCTCACGAACTGCTGCGGGACCTCGTCGGTGGCGAGGTACCAGACGAACATCAGCGCCGAGACCACCGCGGTGGCGACCGCCGGCACGACCCGCTTCTTCCAGGCCAGGTAGGCCACGGCGATCACCAGCAGGATCGCGAGGAGCAGGATCAGCGCGTGCACGTTGGTGCCGCCGCCGCGCAGGTTGAGGCTGTCGGTGTAGCCGAACAGGCCCGCGCCGAGGGCGAGGCCGCCCGGCATCCAGTTGCCGAAGATCATCGCGGCGAGACCGATGTAGCCGCGCCCGGCCGTCTGACCGTCCAGGTAGACGTTGGACGCCACGATGGACAGGAACGCGCCGCCGAGGCCGGCGAAGCCGCCCGAGATGATCACGGCGATGTACTTGTACTTGTAGACGTTGACGCCGAGGGACTCGGCGGCCACCGGGTTCTCACCGCAGGAGCGCAGCCGCAGGCCGAAGGCCGTGCGCCACAGCACCCACCAGGTGGCGGGGACGAGGGCCACCGCGACGAGGGTGAGCGGCGAGAGGTCGGTGACCAGTCCGCCGAGCAGACCCGCGATGTCCGAGACCAGGAACCAGTGCTTCCCGTTGAGGGTCGACAGCCAGCTGGACAGCCCCGGGATGTCGAAGGTGCCGAGCGAGTCGATCGGCGGCGACTGCTTGGACGAGCCCTGCGGCGCGTCCTCGAAGGTGAACTTCGACAGGTAGCGGGTGGTGCCGAGCGCCAGGATGTTGATGGCCACACCGGAGACGATGTGGTTGACGTTGAAGGTCACCGTGGCGATGGCGTGCAGGATGCCGCCGAGGCAGCCGCCGATGATGCCGAAGGCGACACCGGTCCAGGGGCCCCACTGGTAGCCCGCCCAGGCACCGAACCAGGTGCCGAGGATCATCATGCCCTCGAGGCCGATGTTGACGACGCCCGCGCGCTCGGCCCACAGACCTCCGAGACCCGCGAGGCCGATCGGCACCGCGAGACGCAGCGCGGTGGACATCTGTCCGGTGGAGGTGATGCCGTCGGCGCCGGTGATCAGGCGGACGACCGAGGTCAGGATCAGTACACCCGCGATGACGAGCAGGAGTACCGGTAGGGACATACGGCGGCTGCCCTTGCCGGGCTGCTGCGCCTGCGGCTTGGCGACGGTCGCGGTGCTCATCGGGCAGCCACCTCCTTCGGGGAGTTGTTGTTGGCGGCGGCCGCGGCGGCCAGTTCCTCGCCGACCCGCTTCTGCTGGCGGCGCAGGCCCCAGACACGTACGGCCTCGTACGAGATGACGACCGCGAAGACGATCAGGCCCTGCATGATCGTGGCGATCTCCTTCTCGTACGCCACCGGGGTCGCGTAGTCGAGAGCCGGGGACGCCTTGTCGAGGAAGGCCCACAGGAGTGCGGCGAGGGCGATGCCGCCCGGGTTGTTGCGGCCGAGGAGCGCGATGCCGATGGCGGTGAAGCCGAGGCCGGCGGGGAAGCTCAGGCTGTAGGTGTGGGCGTCGCCGAGGAGAAGCGGCAGCCCCGAGAGACCGGCGACCGCGCCGGAGATCAGCATCGCGGTGAGCACCATCCGCTTGGCGTCGACACCGGAGGCGGCGGCGGCCTCCTCGGAGGCGCCGGTGGCGCGCAGGTCGAAGCCGAAGCGGGTGCGGTTGAGGACGAGCCAGTACAGGACGCCCAGGAGGACGGCGAGGAAGACCATGCCGTAGATCTCGCCGACGTCCGAGCCCAGGTCGATGCCGGGGAACCAGCCGGACTTCTTCATGATGCCGGTCGTGTTGTTGTTGCCGACCTGCACACCCCAGATGTTCTCCGCGGTGAGGTAGCCGATGAGGCTGGTGGCGATCGCGTTGAGCATGATCGTCGCGACGACCTCGCTCACTCCGCGGGTGACCTTCAGGACACCCGCGATGCCGGCCCAGAAGGCGCCGGTGCACATGGCGACGATCATCAGGACGGGGATCTGAAGGAAGGACGGCAGCGCGAGGTGCGCGCCGACCACCGCGGTCATCATCGCGCCGAGGCGGTACTGGCCGTCCACGCCGATGTTGAACAGGTTCATGCGGAAGCCGATGGCCACGCCGAGCGCCGCGATGTAGTACAGCGACGCCTGGTTGACGATCAGCACCTGGGTGTCGGAGTACGTCGCCTGCTGAAGCATCAGCGAGTACGGCTCGAACGCGCTCTTGCCCGAGGCGAGCAGCACGACCGAGGTCAGCGCGATCGCCGTGACGAGCGCGATGACCGGGCCGGCCACCGCGAGGAGCAGGCGCTCCTTGTCGAACTTCTTCATCGGGCCTCGTCCTCCGGGGCGGCGCTTTCCGCTACGTGCTCCAGGTGTCCGGAGGCGGCGCCGGTCATGGCCGAGCCGAGTTCCTCCGGGGTGACGGTCGCCGGGTCGGCGTCCGCCACGAGCCTGCCGTTGTAGATCACCCTGAGGGTGTCGGACAGGCCGATCAGCTCGTCCAGGTCGGCCGAGATCAGCAGCACGGCCAGGCCTTCGCGGCGGGCCTCGCGGATCTGGTCCCAGATCGCGGCCTGCGCGCCGACGTCCACACCGCGGGTGGGGTGGGCGGCGATCAGGAAGCGCGGCTTGTGGCTCATCTCGCGGCCGACGATCAGCTTCTGCTGGTTGCCGCCGGAGAGGGAGGCGGCGGTGACGTCGATGCTGGGCGTACGGACGTCGTACTCCTCGACGATCCGCCGGGTGTCCTCCTGGGCGCCCTTGATGTCGAGCCAGAAACCCTTGGCGTTGGGGCGCTCGGTGACATGACCGAGGATGCGGTTCTCCCAGAGCGGGGACTCCAGCAGCAGGCCGTGGCGGTGGCGGTCCTCGGGGATGTAGCCGATGCCCTGCTCGCGGCGCTTGCGGGTGGCCCAGCCGGTGATCTCCTCGCCGAGGAAGGAGACGGAGCCCGAGTCGGCGTGCTTGAGGCCGATCAGGGCGTCGATGAGCTCGGTCTGACCGTTGCCCTCGACGCCGGCGATGCCCATGACCTCGCCCGCGTGGATGGTGAAGGTGACGTCGTCGAGAACGCGTCGCACCGCGCCGGCGGTCTCGGCCTTGCCCCCCGTGACCAGACCGGCGCCCGTCGGCTCGGCGAGCTCACCGAGGGAGGCACCCCCTTCGGCGAAGGCGGTGAGGCCCTTGACCTCGATCACCGGCTTGTCCGTGACGGTCGACTCGGCGGTCTCCGGGGTCGGCAGCTCACTGCCGACCATCATCTCGGCGAGCTGACGCGGGGTGGTCTCGGCCGGAACGGCGGTACCGACCGTCGTGCCGCGCCGGATGACCGTGATCTCGTCGGCGACCGACAGGACCTCGCCCAGCTTGTGCGAGATGAAGATGACGGCCAGGCCCTCGGACTTGAGCTCGCGCAGGTTGTCGAAGAGTGCGTCGACCTCCTGCGGCACCAGTACCGCGGTGGGCTCGTCCAGGATCAGGGTGCGGGCGCCGCGGAAGAGGACCTTGAGGATCTCGACGCGCTGGCGCTCGGCGACGCCGAGGCTCTCGACGAGCACGTCCGGGCGGACGTTCAGCCCGTAACGGTCCGAGATCTCCTTGATCTTCTTACGGGCGCCGCCGCCGATGCCGTACAGCTTCTCGCTGCCCAGGACGACGTTCTCCAGGACGGTGAGGTTGTCGGCGAGCATGAAGTGCTGGTGGACCATGCCGATGCCGCGCGTGATGGCGTCGGCGGGCGACGAGAAGGTGACCTGCTCGCCGTCGACGGCGATCGTGCCCTCGTCCGGCTTCTGCATGCCGTAGAGGATCTTCATCAGCGTCGACTTGCCGGCACCGTTCTCGCCGACGAGGGCGTGGACCGTACCTTTTCGGACGCTCAGATGGATGTCGTGGTTGGCCACCACACCCGGGAACCGCTTGGTGATCCCCGCCAGCTCGACCGCGGTCGACTGCGCGGTGAGGGGAGGGCTGCTGGACGCGTCGATGGCGCACTCTCCTTGGAAAAGGGGCCATCTACGCGCGTAGCGCCCCTGCTTTAAAATAGTGCCCGGACGGA
The DNA here is from genome assembly GCF_042734135.1 of Streptomyces sp. NPDC059668. Taxonomy (NCBI): domain Bacteria; kingdom Bacillati; phylum Actinomycetota; class Actinomycetes; order Kitasatosporales; family Streptomycetaceae; genus Streptomyces; species Streptomyces sp. NPDC059668. The sequence continues at coordinate 36,608 of NZ_JBHWEL010000016.1, forward strand.
CCGAAGGTGATCATTTTCGATCACACCCGATGCTGTCCGAGCATTTTGCCGCGCGAACGGGGCGCGAGGAGCATCCTCCCCGCGCCCCGTTCCGTGGCCGTAACGCTGCCATTTCAGCGTCGCCATGGCCATGGTTTCGACGTCTGGTGATGACGTCGTGACCTGGCGGGGACCGGGACTCGGGTCAGGAGGTCTTGACCGTGATCGAGCCGTCCTTGATACCGGCCTCGGCCTTCTTCAGCGCGGCCTGAAGGTCGGCGTTGTTCTTGAAGGCCGGGTTCGAGTCGGCGAGGCCGACACCACCGGTGGCGAGGCTCGCACGGACGACGCCGGTCGCGGGCTTGCCGTCCTGCACCGACTTCGCGAGGTTGTAGACAGCCCCCGCGACGTCCTTGGTGGCCGAGGTCAGGATGTAGTCCTTGTACTTGGCCAGCGCATCCTGCTTGTACTGGTCGGAGTCGACGCCGATGGCCCACACCTTGTGCGAGGCGGCGGACTGGATGACGCCCTGGCCCGACAGACCCGCGGCGGCGTAGAGCACGTCGGCGCCGGCGTCGATCTGGCCCTCGGCGGCGTCCTTGCCCTTGTCGGGGCTGGCGAAGCCACCCTCCTGGGGCGTCTGCGTCAGGTACTGCGACTCGATCTTGATGTTCGGGTTGACCGACTTGGCGCCCTGGACGTAACCGGCCTGGAACTTGTGGATCAGCGGGATGTCGACGCCGCCGATGAAGCCGATGTGGTTCTTCTTGGTGGCCTTCGCGGCCGTCACGCCCGCGAGGTAGGAGGCCTGCTCCTCGTGGAAGACCATGTCGGCGACGTTGGCGGCCTTGTCCTGCTCGTCGTCGATGATGCCGAAGGTGATCTTCGGGTACTTGGCGGCGACTTCCTTGATCGCCGGCGCGTAGACGAAGCCGACGCCGATCACCGGGTTGTAGCCGGACTTGGCCAGCTGCTCGAGGCGCTGCACCTTGTCGGCGTCGGACTCGCCGTCCTGCGGCTCGATGTCCCGGCCGCCGATCTTGAGGTCCTTCTCGGCCTTCTGGAAACCGGCGAACGCGGCGTCGTTGAACGACTGGTCGCCCTTGCCGCCGATGTCGTACGCGAGACCGATGCCCTTACCCTTGGCCGAGCCGCCACTGGAGGCGTCGGTGGACGAGCCGCCACAGGCGGAGAGAGCAACGGCGAGGGATGCGGTTGCAACGCCCGCAACCGCGATTCGGGACACCCGGCGCATGAACGTGACTCCTTTTGTGCAGGCGCCCAGACCAGGCGCTGATTCCGCCGCAGCGTAACGCGCGTAGACATAGCAGAGAACCCACCTTGCCAGAGTGTTATGCGACCGTTTTGAACCCTCGGGGAACGGCTGTCGAACACACGGGACGCGTCCGCTCGGCAAACCCGCCCGGCCTCCGGGCCCGGCACCCGGCCCTCCGGTGTCATGTACCAGACCGCCATACATCCCAAGATCCTTCCCAGGACGGATCTTTTCGTCAGGTACCCACCGGAAGAATCCCTGTTCGAGATGCGCATCTCCGCAGGCCGGACCAGCCTGCGGCGGCAGGCCGGACCAGCCTGCGGCATTCGCTTCTGATCCATAGGGGGATCGTGAAACTCAACAAGTTCACCGCCACCGCGATAGGTGTCGGTGTGGTGCTGTCGGGCACCGTGGTCGGTGTCGCGACACCCGCCATGGCCGCGTCGACCTGTAGCACGCGGATCTCCGCGGACCGCTCGACCGGTTACGCGAAGTGCACCGGGGGGAACACCCGTCTCAGCGAGCACCGCGTGAAGGTGGTGTGCATCGGGCCCCGCGGCGACAAGGCCAATGTGTACGGCAAGTGGGTCAGCACCCGCCACGGCGAGACGTCGAAGGCGGTCTGCACGACCGACCCGAGGTCGTCCGGCGTCGAGGTGTACCGGATCACCGTCGAGACGGAGGAGCCGGTCTAGCCGACCGGCCCGCACGAGCACGTCCGCCGCTCACGCGGCGCGGGGGACGACAGCATGTGCATGGGGGAGCCCCCCGGCCCCCCCCCGGGGGGGGGGGGGGCCCCCCGGGGGGGGGGGCCCCCCCCCCCCCGCCCCGGGTGGGGGGGGGTGGGGGGGGGTTGTGAGAAAAGAAGCCGCGCGCGACACCAGAAC
>NZ_JBHWEL010000016.1:38759-47235 GCF_042734135.1 Streptomyces sp. NPDC059668
TTTTTTTTAACCGTCCTGGGGGCCCCCCTTCTGGTCGGGGGGCCCCCCCCCCCCCCCCCCCGGGGGCCGGGGGCTCCCCCTCGGTGGTCAGCGACCACCGACACGACTCACTGGTTGGTGTTGACGGTGACCTTGCCGTCGATGATGTCCTGCTTGGCCTGGTCGACCGCCGCGACGACGTCCGGCATGGCCTTGTACTTCGGGTTGGTGTCGGCGAAGCCCACGCCGCCCGACTTCAGGTCACCGCGCACGACGCCGTTCAGCGGCTTGCCGTCGACGACGGACTTGGCCAGGTCGTACACGGCGCCGCCGACGTTCTTCAGGGCCGAGCCGAGGATCCAGTCCTTGTACTTGGCCAGGGAGCTCTGCGCGTACTGGTCGGAGTCGACGCCGATGGCCCACACCTTCTTGGCGGCGGCCTGGGAGATCACGCCCTGACCGGACAGACCGGCCGCGTGGTACAGCACGTCGGCGCCCTTCTCGATCTGGCCGGCCGCCGCGTCCTTGCCCTTGTCGGGGCTGGCGAAGCCACCCTCCTGGGGCGTCTGCGTCAGGTACTGCGACTCGATCTTGATCTTCGGGTTGACCGACTTGGCACCCTGGTCGAAGCCCGCCTCGAACTTGTGGATCAGCGGGATGTCGACACCGCCGATGAAGCCGATGTGGTTCTTCTTGGTGGCCTTCGCCGCCGCGACACCCGCGAGGTAGGACGACTGCTCCTCGTGGAAGACCAGGTCGGCGATGTTCGCCGCCTTGTCCTGCTCGTCGTCGATGATGCCGAAGGTGATCTTCGGGTACTTGGCGGCGACTTCCTTGATCGCCGGCGCGTAGACGAAGCCGACGCCGATCACCGGGTTGTAGCCGGACTTGGCCAGCTGTTCCAGACGCTGCACCTTGTCGGCGTCGGACTCGCCGTCCTGCGGCTCGATGTCCCGGCCGCCGATCTTGAACTCCGCCTCGGCCTTCTGGAAACCGGCGAACGCGGCGTCGTTGAACGACTGGTCGCCCTTGCCGCCGATGTCGTAGGCGAGGCCTATGCCCTTGCCCGAGTAACCCGACGAGCTCTTGTCGGAACCACCACCACCGGACGAGTCGGTGCTGGACTTACCGCAACCCACGGCCGCGAGGGCGATGACCGACACGGCCACCGCTGCTTGGGAGAACCTGGTCCTCCGAGACATCAGACGCACAGCAAGCACCCTTCATCCCCACGGCCGTCACCGGTCCGCTTCCCCAACACGCCGCACCGCAGCGGTTCGGCGCACAGTAACGCGCGTAGAAGGGCAGGGGAACGGGAATCCTCCTGGCCGTTATCGAACCGTGCCGCCACCGGGTTACGTTTGCGCGCCACCCGTTACGTCAGGGTGACGCAAGTGGACGAAGGGGCACCGATCGGGGCATCGGGCGGACCGGGGGCTCTGCCACCTCGCAAGTCACCCGGGGCCCGTCGTACGCCACCCGGGGCGCGCAGGCCGTTTCGCGCCAACTCGGCGTGTGCGCCTCGCGTTCAGGGGACGGCGTCCCGGGCTTGGGGTCCTGGGGTCCAGGGGTTCTGGGGTTCTGGGGTTCTGGGGTTCTGGGGTTCTGCGGTCCTCAGGGAGGCTTGAGGTTCCGAGGCCCTCAGGCCGTGTCCGGCGGATCACGCGGGACAGGGCCTGAAGGGACTCCAGGCGTCGCGGGCCTCACAGACCCCGTCGGCCTCACAGACCCCGCGGGCCCCGCGGGCCTCAGCGGATCGCGTCGAGCAGAGCCGCCGCGGTGAAGAGCTCGACTCCGACCGTGATGGCCGACTCGTCCGCGTCGAAGTCGCCGCGGTGCAGGTCACGGGTGGTGCGCTCGCCCGGTGTACGGACTCCGAGACGGGCCATGGCGCCGGGCACGTGCTCCAGGTACCAGGAGAAGTCCTCGCCGCCGAGGCTCTGTTCGGTGTCCTCGACGGAGTAGGGGCCGCGCCGGGAGGTCATGGCGTCGTGGAGGAGCTCCGTGACCGCCGGGTCGTTGACGACCGGCGGGACCCCCCGGACGTAGTTGATCTCGGACTTGGCGCGGTACAGATTGGCGATCTCGTCGATGGCCTCGTGCACCAGGTCGGGCGCCTGCCGCCACGCCTCCAGGTCGAGGCAGCGCACGGTTCCGGAGAGCTCCGCGTGCTGCGGGATGACGTTGCAGGCGTGCCCGGACTCGATCCGTCCCCAGGTCACCGCGAGCCCGCTGCGGGCGTCCACGCGCCGGGCGACGAGGGACGGCACGTCGGTGACGACACGCGCGGCGGCCGTGACCAGGTCGGTGGTGAGGTGGGGGCGCGCGGTGTGACCGCCGGCGCCGTCGAGCGAGACTTCCAGCCGGTCGCAGGCGGAGGTGATGGGACCGTGGCGCAGCCCGATCCGCCCGGCGTCGACCTTCGGGTCGCAGTGCACGCCGATGATCCGCCCCACGCCCTCCAGCACCCCGGACTCGATGGCGTCGGGCGCTCCCCCGGGCAGGACCTCTTCGGCGGGCTGGAAGATCAGCCGCACGGGATGCGGCAGGAGGCCCTGGCGGTGCAGTTCGGCGAGGACGAGGCCGGCGCCGAGGACGACGGTCGTGTGCACGTCGTGGCCGCAGGCGTGCGCGCGGTCCGGGACGGTCGAGCGGTAGGCGCAGTCACTCTTCGCGTCCGGGATGGGCAGGGCGTCGATGTCGGCACGCAGGGCGAGCATGCCGCGTCCGCCGTCGACCTCGCCGTCCGGTTCCCCGTCCCCGTCGATCCCGATGTCACAGATGAGCCCGGTCCCGATGTCGAGCACGCGGGGCTTGAGGCCCGCCTGCTCCAGGCGTGCCTTGAGCGCCGCGGTGGTGCGGAACTCCTGGTTGCCGAGCTCCGGGTGCATGTGCATGTCGCGCCGGAACGCGATCAGCTCGGCACGCAGGGCGTCGGGCAGGGTGCCGGGGAGCACTGCTCCCCCGGGGACATCGGCCTCGTACTCTCGGGACATCAATTGATTCACCCTTTGAAGGGTAGGGCGACGGGGCGGCCGGCTGACCCACGATCAACAAAACTTCAGCCCGTTAGGGGAAAACACTTAGCCGCGCGACGCATAGGTTTCAGATGGGATGGGTACGCTCGCCCGTCTTTACGGACGATGGGATCGTGAGCCAGACGGTATGCGCGCCCTGACCGGGCCGCATCCCGGCCGCCGTGTGCGGGACGACCGCCGACCGGCTGCCGCGTCCAAGCCGGTGACCGGCTGCGGTGACGGTCCGTGACCACGGGGCGGCGCGAACCCTTGATACGGGCCGCCGACCCTCTCTCGATCCGGTCCGCGAGGGCTGCTCGCGGACACCCATGGGGTAACGCTCGGGGTGTCCGAGCCCATTCCCGTGCCCTACGGTCCCACAGACCTGACCAAGATCATGCGCATGGACACCGGGACACCACTCGCCGTCGACCCGCGCGCGAGGGGGCCGGCGGCGCGTGGCGGGAACGTCGTTCCCGTCCGACCGCCCGGCTCACGGCCCCGACCGCCCCGCCTCCACCCGTGCGATCGCCCTGCGGGTCGCGCCGACGAACGTCCAGAAGAACGGGAGGAGGTTGGTCGCGCGGGTGGCGAGGGTGTTCTTGCCCTCGGCGAACATCGCGGCGCGCAGGGCCGTGGTCATCTCCAGCTGGGCGCCCATGCCGAGGAGGGTGCGGTTGCAGATGTTGTCCGGCGAGACGCCCGCGATCTCCTCCTCGCCCGCGGCCGTCACCGCGCGGATGCCGGCCGCGGTGAACTCCTCCACGAGATACCGGCGAAAGGCGGGGTCGAGGCCGCCCACCAGGACGGCCGCGGCGCCTGGTTCCAGGCCCGCCTGCTCCGGCCTGCAGCCGTGCAGGGACAGGACGTTGAGGCTGCCCGCGCACAGGGAGCGGGCGACCGTGTCGTCGCAGTGGGTGGAGGTGACGTGCAGGCCGCTGTTCCCGCTGCTCATCAGCCCTTCGAACATCCAGAAGTCGTGCAGCGGTCCGGCGGGTGGGGTGGGTCGGAGGTCGGCGGGGTCGTAACCGGCTGTCGCCAGGCAGAGCTCCGAGGTGCCCCCTTCGATGCCGCCGCCGTGCGGGGCGATGACGGTGGTGCGGGGGAAGGGGGCGCGGCCGGTCGTGCCCGGGGCGTCGGCCGGATGGCGTCTGGAGCGGCGGACCCAGTCCACGCCCTCCGTCCAGGCGGGGTCGGCGTACAGGGCGGTGTTCGAGGCCGGTTCGGCGGTCGACGGGGGTGCCGTGGCCGACGTCGCGCCCGCGGCGGCCGGCACCGTGTGCGGTGCGGGTGTCGCCGCGGGCGCGGTGCGAAGGGTACGGCGTCCGGTCTCCATGGCGACCGAGGATGTCAGCCGAAGCGGCCCGCCACATAGTCCGCCGTGCGCTGGTCCGCAGGGGTGCCGAAGATGTGTTCGGTGTCACCGTGTTCGACGATGCCGCCGGGGGTGCCCTGCTCGGCGAGGAAGAACGCGCACTGCTGGGAGACGCGGGCCGCCTGCTGCATGTTGTGGGTGACGATCACGACGGTCACCTGGCCCGCGAGTTCGTGGATGGTCTCCTCGACCCGGCGGGTGGACGTGGGGTCGAGCGCCGAGCACGGTTCGTCCATCAGCAGCACCTGGGGACGTACGGCGAGGGCGCGGGCGATGCACAGGCGCTGTTGCTGGCCGCCGGAGAGCGCCCCGCCGGGCTGGCGGAGCCGGTCCCGTACCTCTTTCCACAGGCCTGCCCTGGTCAGGCTCTCCTCGACCAGTTCGTCCTTCTCGCGGCGGCCGACGCGGGTGCCGGTCAGGCGCAGGCCCGCCACCACGTTGTCGTAGATCGACATGGCGGGGAACGGGTTGGGCTTCTGGAAGACCATGCCGATCCTGCGGCGGGCGTCGGTGAGGCGGCGCTCGGGGGCGTAGATGTCCTCGCCGTCGAAGAGCACCTCGCCGCCCATCGCGGCCGCGGGGATCAGCTCGTGCATCCGGTTGAGCGTGCGCAGGAAGGTCGACTTGCCGCAGCCGGAGGGGCCGATCAGGGCGGTGACCTGCCCGGCGGGCATGGTGAGGGAGACCCGTTGCAGTACCTGGTGGCTGCCGAACCATGCCGAGACGGACCGTGCCTCGAGCGTCGCGGGCGCGGGGGCACCCGGTCCCGGCGCGGGGGGCGCCGCGGCCGGGATCGGCGGCAGCAGCACGGTGTCGGCCACGGTGGTCCGGGTCGGGGTGGTCTCGGGTGCGGCGCTGTCACGCGCGGCAATCGCATCGGTCACGTCGGGCACCTCATGGCGGAGTCGGGTCGAGCGGTCGGTCGGGCGGGCCGGCGGGCGGGCGGACAGCCGGGTCACGTCAGGTTCGGGAGCAGTTCGGTGGTGTGGACGGCGACCTGGAGGCCCAGGACCGCGACGACCGGTGCGAACACGATCCACGTCTGGTGCCGGCCCCAGCGGTGCCAGGTCCACACCGCGGCGACGGCGACGGCCACCAGCGCCTGGAGCCACATGACCAGCGGCCACGGCACGCCGGAGGGGTGCGCGAGGGGCTGCTCGGACTCCGGGAGGGTGCCGGGACGGATGACGGCCGCCGGGGTCTGGGCGGGCGTGGAGATCAGGTCGGCGTCGACGCGCAGCACCCCGCCGGGCATGAAGTGCGGGCCGGTGGCCGTGACGAGGACCAGCCGGCCCTTGCCGGAGACCACGGCGGCGGGTGCCGGGTCGCCGGCCCGTCGTACGCCGAGGACCTGGTACCTCGCCTTGCCCTGGCCGGTGGTCACGGTGAACGTGTCGCCCGCGGCGAGCCCGTCGAGACGGCCGAAGGGCCCTCCGTAGGCGGCCGCACGGCCCATCAGCACGCTGGTGCCGGACTGTCCGGGCAGCGGGGTGTCCCGGCGGTGGCCGGGGCCGTCGGTGAGGACGCCGGAGTCGGTGCCCTCCAGGACGACCTGGTGGACGTGGACGGCGGGGATGTCGAGGAGCGCGACGGGCGTGCCCGGCGCGAGCAGATCGCCGTTCTGGTCGGTCTGGGCCACCGGGGCGGTGCCGAGGGCGAGCCGGGTGCGCAGCGCGTCGTACGAGGCGTGCTGCGCGGCCCGTTCCTGGACGCCGCTGACGAGCAGCAGCTGCGCGGTGAGGCCGAGCAGCAGGGCGGCCAGGCTGAGCAGACCGCCCCGGGCGAGGTGCCGGACGGCGGTGACGCCTCGAACGCCCAGCCGCGGCGCGGGGGTGGTGAGCGTGGTCTGTACGGCGACCGTCACGGCGACGCGTCTCCTTCCATGGCTTCGTCGGTGGGGGCCGACGGGGAGACCGCGGTCGCGGTCTCCCCGTCGGGTCGTGCGTCAGGTGGACTTGATGGTGAAGTTCGCGCCGTTCTTCGAGTTCACCGTCGAGGAGCCGAGGTACCACACGTGCATGGTGTGCTTGCCGGTCTTCAGCTTGGGCAGGGTGAGCGTCACCTTGCCGCCGCTGAGCGTGCCGGTGGCGATCACGTGGGAGCCCTCGTACACGCGGACCGTGCCGGTCGGCGTGGTGCCGGTCGCGGTGACCTTCACGCCGACCTTGGCGCTGCTGTTGTGGCTGACCGAGGCGGGCGCGGTGGTGCCCACTGAGGGGGTCGCCTTGGTGATCGTCAGCTTGACGGTCGTGGAGGACGTGTTGAGCTTGGTGCTGCCGCCGTAGGACACCGACAGGGTGTGCGTGGCGACCTTGAGGTGGGTGGACAGGTTGATGCCGACCTTGCCGGAGCTGTCCAGGTTGCCGGTGCCGAGCGTGGTGGAGCCGTCCTTGACGGTCACCTTGCCGCTCGGGACGACGCCGTGCGAACCGGTGACGGCGATGGAGACCTTGGGGGTCTTGCCGTACGCGGTCGTGGCGGCGGTGGCCTTCACGGAGCTCGTGTACTTGACGGCGCCGGTCCAGGTGGCGGCGGTACCCGTGCCGTTGAGGTTGGCGGCGGAGACCGAGGCCGTGTAGGTGCCGAGGGCCAGGCCGCTGAAGCTGTACGACGTGGTGGTGGCCGGGACGTCCTTGACGGCCACGACGGCGCCGTCCGAACCGGTCAGCGTGACCCGGTAGTCGGTGACGGGCAGCGCGGGCGCGGGGGTGGGCGCGGTCCAGGTCAGCTTGAGGCTCGCGTCGCCGGTGGTGGCCTTCAGCGCGGGCTTGGCGGGCGTGTTGACGTCGACGCCGGACACCTCCAGGCCGCCGAGCTTGGCGTGCCTGGCCGGGTTGACCGAGCCGTTGTACGACTCGTTCAGGAAGCCGAAGTCGGCGATGACCTTCTCGGCGGTGTCGGTGGCGAGGCCCGCCTCGTGGGTGCCGCTGGTGACGAAGACGTCGTACAGCGCCTTGTCGAAGAAGACGCTGGCCGGGTCGATGGCGCGGCTCGGGACGACGTTGTAGACGTCGCGGCCGAAGGTCGCGTTCTCGAAGTAGCCGGCGACCGGGGTGAGCTTGCCGTTCACCGTCGTCACCGGGCTGGACACACCGGTGTCACCGGGCAGCTGGACGCCGGCCAGGTGCGCGCCGGCGGCGACGGCGGCCTTGCTGTAGTCGGGGGCGATGCCGTTGTTCTGGGCGATCCAGCTGCCCACGGAGAACGGGACGAGCGCGCCGTCCTGGGTGAGCGCGGCGTTGGCCTGGTTCTCCTGGACGGTCGGGATGTCCGAGGAGACCGTGAGCTCGGTGAGGCCGATCGCCGCGAGGAAGAACTTGCGGGTGCCGGAGCCGGTCTGCGGGAGGACCGCGTGCAGGGTCTGGCCGTTCAGCTCCTTCAGGCGGTTGTCGCCGGACACGTAGATGTCGTGCAGCTGGTCGACCGTCAGGTTGTCGAGGGCCGAGCCGCGCACGGCGACGCCCACCGCGTCCCGGGCGAACGGGATGTAGGTGAGGGTGGTGCCGGAGGTGCTCGGGCCGCCGGAGGAGCGGGCGAAGTCGACCTGTCCCTTGATGGCGACGCCGTGCGAGTCCGGGAACTTGTCACCCGTCAGCGACATGCTGAGGGCGGCACGGCCCGGGCCGGACCCGTTGGGGCGCTGGAAGACCGGACCGCCGGAACGGGTCTGGATGGTGGAGGCGGCGCCGCTGGGCGCGAACGCGTCGTACGAGGCGAGGCCCGCGTTGCCCGCCTTCACGGCGGTGCCGGCGTAGCTCTTGCCGTTGACGATGTCGCCGGCGAGGGCGTTGAGGACGTCCTGGGTGGTGTCGGAACCCACGCCGACAAGCTGGCGGAAGGTCCCGGCGGGGGTGGGGTCGGCGGACGCCGGGCTCGCGAGAGCCAGCGTGCCGGACACCACGGCTGCGGCGACCATGGCCGCGGTGAGGCGCATTGTGCGCATCGAGGTTCTCCTGTGGTTGTGCGTCGGTTGTACGGCGGTTCTGCGTGGGTGGATCTGGCAGGGTGGGGGGTCAGGGGGCGGGGGGCGCCCCGGCCCCCGGGCGACGCCCGCCCGCACGTCAGCAAGTACCTCGTCGCGTTCGCCCCGCGGTTCTGGCCCGGG
>NZ_JBHWEL010000016.1:47245-62432 GCF_042734135.1 Streptomyces sp. NPDC059668
CCGGGCTGGGGGGGGGGCCCCGGCGCCGGGGGGGGGCTCCGCCGCCCCCCGCCCCCCCCCCCGCGCGGCGCCCCCCCCCCGTCTGTGGGGAGCCCCGGCCCGGGTGGACCTGGCTCCGTCGGCGTGAGGCGGGGCCCGGCGGTCCGGACCCTCTCCTCGGGGAGCCTCAGCCCGGCAGGGCCGGCTCCGTGGTGCGCGAGCCCCGGCCGTCGGGCCGTGACTCCCTTGTGCGAAGGCCCTGGCCCGGCGGGCCCGGCCCCGTGGTGCGGGGACCCCGGCCGACGGGCCCGGACTCCCCCGCTCGCAGGCCGTGGCCCGGCGGGCCCGGCCCCCTCGTCCGGGGGCGTGGGCCTACGGGGGTCCGGCTCCGTCCTCCAGGGCCGCGGCCCGGTCGGCCGGGCTCTGTGGCCCGCCGGGCCGCGCTCCTCGTCCGTGAGCCCCCGCTCGGGAGGCCCGGCTCCGCTGGTCGGGAGCGGCGGCTCCGGGTCGGTGGGGCACGGGCTTCAGTCCCGTCTCGGGGGCAGCAGCGCGCGCAGCCGTTCCGGGAGGACCGGGGCGGGGATCGTCAGGGCGCGACCGCCGGGCAGCGGCACGCGCAGCGGGAAGCGGAGCCTGCCGCCGCCCGCGAAGGGCGCGCCGAGACCGGCCACGGCACCGAGTGCGGCGCCGACCGGGACGGCGTAGCGCAGCGAGTTGGCGGGGTCGGCCGGTGTGGTGCCCTGGGCCGTGGTCTCGACGGCCTTGCCACCGTCGTACGAGGGCGCGCCGCTGGGTGTGGGGCTCGCGCTCCCGCCGCCCGACGCCGTACCGCCGGTGTCGGGCGTGGTGCCGGTGCCGTCGCCGCCCGTGGTGCCACCGGAGTCGTCCGTGCCCCCGGTGCCGCCGGTACCGCCGGCACCGCCGCTCGAACCGCCGGCGGTCCCGGAGGACCCGCCGCCGGGGGCGGACGGCCCGGTGTAGTGGACGAGGGCGTCGGCGGCGTGGGCCGCCTTCGTGCGCTGTGCCTTCGACAGCGGGGCGTATCCGGCCGGGAGCAGTCCCGGGTCCGCGCCGGGGACCTGCCCGGTGCCGGCCGCGTACGTCAGCAGTGCCGCGTAGGCCTTGCGGGCCGCCGCGTCGAGCTTGGCCGGGCGCAGCGCCGCGTAGACGAGCTGGGCGAGCGGGTAGGCGCCCTTGGCGGTGGCCTTGGCGGGGTTGATCTCGGCCGCGTGGGCTCCGGAGGCGGAGGCCGCGGCGGCGGTGAGGGACGCGGTCGTGGGTGCGACGAACGCGCCGGCCGTGTTGCGCAGCCGAGCGGTCTGGAGGCCGTAGCGGACGGCGGAGGCCGCGTCCGTGACGGTGATCACGAACCGGGAGCCCACCGTCTGCGGGCCGGGGCTCTTGTACGAGGGAGGGCTGGCCAGCGGGTCCCAGGTGGCCTTCCACAGGCTGTCGGCGCGCCGGGTGTGCAGGGCGCCGGAGTGCATGTCCGTCACGTACGGGTGGAAGTCGATCATGCACTGCTTGTTCTTCTCGGTGGCGCCGGAGTTCGGCGGGACCGTGCACCAGGGGTCGCTCTTGGGATAGGTGTCGGTGGCCGCCGGGTCGAAGGCGAAACCGCTCGGGTTGAGGTCCACGTTGGTGCTGAAGTACGGATTGACGCGCATGCCCCAGTCGTCGGACACGCCCGCGAGGAAGCCGCGGGCCTCCTTGTCGGCGATGATCCACTGCCAGACGGCGCGGGCCGAGTCGGTGCGGCCGAGCGAGGTGAGCAGGTCGGTGTCGGTGGCCGGGGTCTCGGGGACGGAAAGCTCCGCGAACTCGGGGTTGAGCGCGAGGAACTCGGGGTCGCTGGCCAGGCCGGCCGGGTTGTTCTTCGCCCAGCCGTAGCCCTTGGCGACGGTGGAGCCGAGGACCGCTCCCCAGGGGGAGTTGCGGTAGGACTCGGTGAGCAGCTTGGCGACCAGGCGGGGCGTGAGGTCGATGGAGTCGACCTTGGTGCCGGCGAGTCTGCGGATCGGCTCGGAGGCTCCGGCCTTGGGTCTGCGTTCGATGGTGAAGCCGATGACGGTGCCCGAGAGCGCGGTGGGCGCGTAGACGGTGCTGTCCGTCGGGGCGGTCGTACCGGTGTCGGCGCCGAGGGCGCGGGTGGTGAAGGCGAGCCCGGAGGAGCCGTCGCCGGCGAGGCGGGCGCGGGTGTCGGGCTCGCCGAGCTCGGTGTAGCCGAACACCTTGCCGCTCGGGCAGAGGGCCGCCTGCCAGCTGTTCATGGCGTCGGCGACGAGTTCACTGCCGGTGGTGGCGCGTTCGTCGGAGCCGAGGGCGCAGTTGGTGCCGACCGAGTTGAAGTCGAGCTTGACGGCGACGCGGTTCTTCCAGTTGGTGGAGGAGACCGGGGAGCCGGCGTTGACCTGGCTGGTGTCGGCGTACGGCTTGCCGTCGAGGTCGAGGTGGCCCTGCGGGACGATCACCAGCCAGCAGGAGCGCGGGGTCGTCCGGCCGCCTGCCGTGACCGGGACGCCGCAGCCCAGGTGCGGGGCCTCGTTGGCGGTCTGCACCTCGAAGAACTCCTGGCCCTTGCCGCCGGCGTCCGTGCGGGCGAAGTCGACCTCGTTGGTGGTGTTGCGGCTGTACAGGGCGTTGTTCTGGGTGCCGGAGGTGATCAGTGTGCCGTCGACGGACTTGAAGGGCACCTCGCCCTGTCCGGAGACGCCGCCGGCGCCGTAGCGGTCGTCCTGGCCGTAGTTGGTGGGGTCGGCGCTGTAGAAGATCTTGCGGGTGTCGTCGTACTCGTTGCCCGGCCAGTTGCCCCGGTCGGTGGTCGGGGAGGCGCCGTACTGGCACTGGGTGCGCGACGGGCCCGGGTTGTCCGGGACGCTGCCGTCGTCGTCGCCCCAGCACTGCATGATCTGCACGAAGTCGGTGTTGAACAGCGTGCCCGCAAAGGCGGTCGGGGCGCCTCCGGACCAGGAGACGGTGATGGCCTGGCTGGTGAGGTGCTTGGTCTGGCTGACCGTGAACCTCATGTCCTTGAACTCGCCGCGGCCGGCGACGGTGACGGCGGAGTCGGCCGTGCTCGCGGCGGTGGCGGGCGGTGCGGCCTGGGCGACCGCGAGGCCGGCGAGGGCGCCCACGGCGGTGCCGGCGACGAGTCGCACCAGCAGGTTGCGTATGCGCTTCATCGCGCGCCCCCGTCCGCGAGGTCGTCGGTGCCGTTCTTTCCGGCGTCGCCGCCGCGCCCGGCCATCGCCCGTGAGACGAGGGACGGCAGGAGCAGCAGGCCGAGCACCAGGGCCACGGCGAGCAGCATCAGGGTCTGGGTGCCGGTCCAGCCGCTGTGTCCGGCCACGGCGATGGGCTGGGCGAGGGCGATGGTGCCGTCCACGGCGGTGCCGCCGCCGGTGCCGGTGCCCGATCCGCCGCCGGTGGCGGTGCCGGGTGCCAGGGTCTGGCCGGTGTCGGGGTCGACGACGGGCTGGGCGCTGCCGCCCGCCGAACCGCCCGGGCCGCCGGTGCCTCCCGTGCCGCCGTCACCGCCGGAACTCCCGCCGTTCGTACCGCCGTTCGCGGATCCGCCGGACGCGCTGCCGCCGCCGGTGCCGCCCGTCGATCCCGAACCACCCTTGCCGTCGTTCGACTTGGCGCCGCCGCTGCCGGTGTTGCAGGGCGGGGCGCCCTTCTTGTCGCAGTCGGCCGGGTAGGGGGCGGTCTCGGCGAGCTTGTTGTGGCCGTCGGAGGAGAAGGTCGGGTTGTTGCAGCCCTTGATGTTGATGTTCTTGGTCTGCACGCCCGGGATCCGGCGGATCTGGTCGAAGCCCGCCTGCACCAGGTTGATGGGCAGGGGCGAGTAGCCGAGCTTGGGCATCTGCTGCTGGCCCTGGCACATGAAGTAGTAGGAGAACGCGCCGAGTGTCTTGCCCTTGGCCTCGGTGAAGATGCCCTGCACCCGCAGCGGGAGGATCATGTACGAGTAGCTGGAGAGCGGGTAGTTGCGCTTGTCGGTGTCGCTGTAGACGCCGTCGAGCTGCTGGGTGAGGTAGTCGGCGGAGTGCTTGTTGGTGTTGATCTTCGCCTTGAGGAGCGAGACGGCGACGTTCTTCGGGGTCGGCTCGGTGTAGTAGCCCGCGTGGTTGAGGACCTTGGCGACCGGATAGCCCTCGTTGATGGCGTACGAGTAGTTGACGTAGCCGATCGCGCCCTCGCCGTAGTTCTGGGCGACGTAGCCCGCCACGCCCGGGTCGCCGTTCTGGGCGATCATGCCGGGCACGGTCGGGTAGTACGAGGTCTGCCCGCAGGCCCCGGAGCGGCCGACCCTGCCGCAGTACGCCTGCCACAGCGACTTGTGCTGGGCGGCCATCCACATCGTGAACTGGGCGGTGGAGCCGGAGCCGTCGGAGCGGACGACGGGCACGACGGGCCGGTGCGGCAGCTGGAGCCCCGGGTTGTCGGCCTTGACCAGCGGGTCGTCCCAGGTCTTGACGACGCCGGTGAAGATCTTGGTGACGACGTCCCCGGAGAGGCGGAGGTTGGTGACCCGCTTGCCGTTGACGGTCAGGTGGTACATGAACGCGGTGCCGCCGGCCACGATCGGCATGTACGCGTAGCTGCCGGCCGAGGGGCGTTCGGCGGCCGAGCCGTCGGTCGGGTGGGTCTGGAAGGGGATGTCGGAGACCGCGAAGTCGACGGTGTTGCTGAGGAACTGGCGGCGGCCGTCGGAGGAACCGGTACCGGCGAAGCTGATCCGCATGCCGTACTGGTTGACGGCCTTGCGCCACTGGTCGATGGCGTTCTCGGCCCAGGTGGAACCGGCTCCGGCGACCGGGGTGTAGCTCTCGGCCGCGGCGGGTGCCGCCCCGAGCCCGGCCAGCAGCCCGGCGATCACGGCGAACAGGGCGCCCAGGGTCCCCAGCGCGCGCAGGCGCCGGCAGGCGGTGGTGAGGTGGCTGCGCATCAGTCGTTCTCTCCGGAGGCGGTGGGGTCGGCTGGGGCGGACGCTTCGGCAGGGGATCCGGCCTCGAACAACGAGAGGCCGGGGGCGTGCAGTTCGTCGAAGCGCGCCAGGTCCTGCCGTGAGGCACGGGCGGTGCGGCGGGCCTGCCGCTTGGTCTGGTGGCCGGGGCCGCGGCCGCCGATCACTCGGGCGATCACGAAGAGGACCAGGACCAGGGCCATGAGGACGGCCGCCGCTCCGAAGCCGCGGGCGATCATGGTCGGCTGGGGCGACTTGACGAAGTTGAAGACGGCCAGCGGCAGGGACACCATCGGCCCGCTGGCGGGGTCGGTGTTGAGCGACGCCGTGAAGCCGGCGGTCAGCAGGACGGGGGAGGTCTCGCCGATGCCGCGCGCGGTGCCGAGGATGACGGCCGTGGCGAGTCCGGACCGGGCGGTGGGCAGGACGACGTGCCAGACGGTGCGCCAGCGGGGTGCGCCGAGCGCCTCGGCCGCCTCGGTCAGGGTCCCCGGCACCAGCCGGAGCACCACGTCCGCGGCGCGGATCACGATCGGCAGCATCATCACGCTGATCGCGAAGCCCGCCGCGAGGCCCGACTTCTGCATGCCGAGGCCGAGGATCCAGACGGCGTAGACCATCAGGCCGGCGACGATCGAGGGCAGCGCGGTCATCGCCTCGACGATGGTGCGTACGAAGCGGGAGAAGCGCCCCGGGATCTGGTTCAGGTAGACCGCGCAGGCCAGGCCCAGCGGGATGGTGATCGCGAGCGCGATGGCGGTCATCACGAGGGTGCCGACCATCGCGTGGGCGATGCCGCCGCCGGTCAGCGGGTCGAGGGGGCCCGTCGCCTGCATGTCCTGGGTGAAGAAGTTGCCGTGCGGCAGCGCCTCCCGGCCGCGCCAGGCGGTGAAGCCGACGACGAGGACGAGCGCCGAGAACAGCAGCGTGGCCGCGGTCCACAGCACGACGGTCATGACCCGGTCGCGTACGGCCTGCCGGTCCTCTTCGAATCCTGTCAACACCGCGTAGATCGAGAGGAAGAGCAGGTAGGCGGTGAGGGTGAAGCCCAACGCACCCGAGAACGGGGCGAGTTCGCCGTACAGCAGGATGGTCGTGCACAGCGCGGAGGCGGCGGCGCCGGTGAGCGACAGCACGCCCGGGCGGCTGAAGCCGCCGATACGGCGCGGCCGGTCGGGGGGCTGCACGGGCTCCGGCGCGGGGGCCGGAGGAACGGCGGCCGACGGGGCGGCGGCCGGGGCGGGGGTCTGTTCCACGACGGTCATCTCATGCCTCGCTCTGTGCGCCGGACCGGGAGCGGGCCACGACCGAGGAGGCGGTGAAGTTGACCGCCAGGGTGAGCAGGAACAGCGCCAGGCCCGCTGCCATGAGCGCCGACATGCCGAAGGTGGAGGCGTCGCCGTAGTGCAGGGCGATCAGCGAGGAGACCGAGTTCGAGCCGGTCTGCAGGATGTGCGGCTGGATGGTGAAGACCGGCGAGATGATCAGGTAGACCGCGATCGTCTCGCCGAGTGCCCGGCCGAGGCCCAGCATGGTGCCGCCGATGATGCCGGCCTTGCCGTAGGGCAGGACGACCGCGCGGATCATTCCCCAGCGGGTGGCGCCGAGCGCGTAGGCGCCCTCGCGCTCGCCCGCCGGGGCCTGCGCGAAGACCTCGCGCATCACCGAGCACTGGATCGGCGCCACCATCAGGGCGACGACGATGCCGGCGACGAAGGTGGAGGCGGTGTAGACGCTGTCCGAGGCGAGCGGTTCACCCGGCTGGGCGCCGTCCACCGTGAACAGCGGGATCCAGCCGAGCCAGCTGGACAGCCAGCGCGACACTCCGATCACGTGCTGCTGGAGGAAGAACAGGCCCCACAGTCCGTAGACGACCGACGGTACGGCCGCCATCAGGTCGACCATCGTCACCAGCGTGCGGCGCAGCTTGCGCGGCGCCACGTCGGAGATGAACAGCGCGGTTCCCACGGCCAGCGGCACGGAGAGCGTCACCGCGACGGCGGCGATCAGCAGGGTGCCGGTGAGCACGGCCGCGATGCCGAAGTGGTGGACGTCGGGCTGCCACGCTGCGGTGGTGAGGAAGGAGAAGCCGGTGGCCTTGAGCGCCTGACCGGCCCTCAGCAGCAGGAAGAGGCCGACTCCCGCCATGATGGCGAGAACGACGACACCGCTGGCCGTCAGCTGATACCGGAAGATCCGGTCACCGAGCCCACGGGCGGCGGGTGGCCGCCGGGGTGCGGGTGTGTCGGAATCCGGTCTGTCGGACTCCTCGTGCGCGGACGCCACGTGTGGTCCCCCCACTGCGTAGACGAAACAGGCGTGCGGTCACCGATTGGTGCCGTGCGGGGAGATTCAATGGCTGGATCGTGTCGGTCCAACGCGCGATCCATGGACGAATCGCGAATAGCCCGTGTCTGTTCGGTGCAGCAGGTGTGGAGAAGTTCGGGACAACCTGTGAGTCGGTGTGCGCTGTCCCGAATTCGGGGTCTGCGATATCCACCGTCACGGTATTGCCGAGGTTGTGGCTGAAAGTGCCCCTCGTCCCGTCGACCGCCGGTCCCCCCGCTCGACGCCGAACGCCCCGCCCAGGATCTGGGCGGGGCGTTCGGGGGCGGAATCCGGTCTTCACCGGGAGTGGCCGGGTGTCGGTGAGAGGGGGACGGTCGTCGCCGTCCGCCGGGTGTCGCGGGCGCGCGACGGGCGGGGCCACCGCCTCACGGCGCCCGGGGCCGGCCGGTCCGCCCCTGGCCCGCGGGGGCGGGCTCGTGAAAAGCCGTCCCGCCGGCGCCACGCACCACGCGCGGCGCCGCCGGTTCCCTACGCCGTCGCGACCGGTTCCCTACGCCGTCGCGACGGAGGACAGCCGGTGTACGTCCCGGGCCGTGCCGGTGACGCCCGACAGGAACCCCTGGGCGCGCGGGGAAGCCGTCTCCGTCAGCCACGCCGGGTCGATGTCGCAGACGGCGACGCGGACGTCGGTCCCCACCAGCGCCAGCGGCAGCGTGTGCACGACGGTCGAGGGGAAGCTCAGGATCGTACGGCCGATGGGGCCGCGACGGGCGATGAGTTCGAGGGGGAGGTCGGGGCGGACGATCTCCAGCCCCGTCTCGACGGCCAGCCGGTGGAGCTTGTCGGTGCTCTCGCGGCGGTGGGCGAAGTAGCGGGTCGCGCCGTGGGTCTTGGCGAGGGAACGGACCGCCTCCAGATAGCGGTCCGGGTCCACCACACCCGTCTCGACCAGCGAGGTGCCGACCAGGTCCGCACCCTTGGTGATCCGGGGCGGCCCGAAGCGGGCGCGGGTCCAGGAGAAGTCGTTGGCGGTGATGGTGACGCCGTCCGGCGCCGAGTCGATCGGCATGGAGGAGAAGACCTCCACCCGCCGTCCCTCACTCGGGGTGAGGCGGCGGCGGGCCGACGACGAGATCGGGGCGAACAGCACGTCACGGGGGCCGGGACGGCCCCCGCGCCGGTGCCAGCGCACCAGGCGTTCACCGCGGGCCAGCTGGGCGACGAACTCCATCGTCGCCGTGCCGTCGTCCACGACCACCAGGTCGCGTGCCTTCGTGATCGTCAGCAGGAGCTGCACGTAACGGGAGAACGGGTCTCCCATGACGATGCGGCGGGCCCTGCGCAGCAGCGGGGCCAGGCCGCCGATCGTGTGGAAGGGGGCCGTGGTGCCACCACGCGCCTCCTCCCAGCGGACCTCGTGACCCTCGTCGCGGGCCAGTTCGGCCATGCGACGCAGCTGGCCGCGGGTCATGGGGTCGTTGGGCGAGAGGACGACGAGGGTGAGCCCCGCGCCGGCGGACCGGACGGACGCACCGTCCGGTCCCGCGCCGGGTGCCCACTCGCCGGCCTCCGTCGCGTGCGGGGCGTGGGCATGCGCCCACTCCAGCACGTTCAGGAGCTGTACCGGGCTCTCGACGAAGGCCAGCGTGTGGGGGCCGGAGGTACCGGCGCGGGGGCTCATCGGCGTACGACCGTCCCGTCGTAAGGAAATCAGGGCGTTCAGACCGAGACCGGCTCGCCCGCGGCGGCGGCGATCTCCGACTCGGCGACGACGCCGGTGACGCGGCGCAGCTTCTTCATCGGGCCGAGCTCCGACTCGTAGACCTTCTTGACACCGTCGCCGAGGGAGGCCTCGATGGTGCGGATGTCGCGGACGAGGCGGGTGAGGCCCTGCGGCTCGACGGAGGCGGCCTGGTCGGAGCCCCACATCGCGCGGTCCAGGGTGATGTGACGCTCGACGAAGGTGGCGCCGAGGGCGACCGCGGCGAGCGTGGTCTGCAGGCCCGTCTCGTGACCGGAGTAGCCGATCGGGACGTTCGGGTACTCGGCCTGGAGGGTGTTGATGACGCGGAGGTTGAGCTCCTCGGCCACCGCCGGGTACGTCGACGTGGCGTGGCACATCAGGATGTTGTCCGAGCCGAGGACCTCGACCGCGTGGCGGATCTGCTTCGGCGTCGACATGCCGGTGGAGAGGATGACCGTGCGGCCCGTGGCGCGCAGGGCGCGCAGCAGCTCGTCGTCGGTCAGCGAGGCGGAGGCGACCTTGTGGGCCGGGACGTCGAACTTCTCCAGGAAGGCGACGGCCTCGGTGTCCCACGGGGAGGCGAACCAGTCGATGTTCTTGCTCTTGGCGTACTCGTCGATCTGGCGGTACTCGTCCTCACCGAACTCCACGCGGTGGCGGTAGTCGATGTAGGTCATGCGGCCCCAGGGGGTGTCGCGCTCGATGTCCCACTGGTCGCGCGGGGTGCAGATCTCCGGGGTGCGCTTCTGGAACTTGACGGCGTCGCAGCCGGCCTCGGCGGCGGCGTCGATCAGCTTGAAGGCGTTCTCGAGCTCGCCGTTGTGGTTGATGCCGATCTCGCCGACGACGTAGACGGGGTGGCCGGGGCCGGCGGTCTTCGAACCGAAGCTGCGCAGACGGGAGTTGCTCATGGTGAGACGTTCCTTACTTGTCGAGGGAGTCGAGAGAAGGGCCGAGGATCCAGCTGGCGATCTCTCGGATCGCGCCGTCGCCGCCGGGGACGGTGGTGACCGCGCGTGCGGCGCCGCGCACGACGTCGTGGGCGCTCGCGACCGCCACGGGCCAGCCCACGAGGGCGAAGCACGGGAGGTCGTTGACGTCGTTGCCGACGTAGAGCACGCGCTCAGGCGCGATGCCCTGCTCCTCGCACCACTGCTTCAGTGCGAGGTCTTTCCGGTCGATGCCGTGCAGGACCGGGATCTTGAGCTTCCGGGCCCGGGCGGCGACGACCGGGTTCTGTTCCGTGGACAGGATCAGCATCGTCAGTCCGCTCTTGCGGAGGGCGGCGATACCGAGTCCGTCCCCGCGGTGCACGGAGACGAACTCCCGTCCGTCGGAGTCGATCAGCACCCTGTCGTCGGTCTGGGTGCCGTCGAAGTCGAGGACGACCGCGTCGATGTCGGCGGCGGTCGGGAGGGCGCCGGGGCGGTTCGCGTCGAAGAGCGGCGCGAGGGCCCGGGCGCGGGCGAGGTCGTGCGGGTCGTCGATCTCCAGGACGCGGGCCGGGTCGGTGCGCACGAGTTCGGTGCGGCCGAAGAACCGGTGCTTCGCGACGCGGAAGCCGGCGGCCTCCATGGCGTAGACGGCGCCGGTCTCCAGGAGGTCCTGGGGGCGGTCCTGCCGGCGCGGGCGGAAGGACTTGTCGTGGTTGATGCCGTAGCCACCGCTGGTGCCGGTGTCCGTGACCAGGGTGTCGGTGCCGCCCGCGACGGCGGCGCGCTCGGCGTCGACGCTCACCGGGACGGCGGGCTCGTCGTCCCCGTCGCGCCACACGAAGCCGTGGAAGGGGGCCACGGTCAGCGCCGTGTCCGCGTCGTTCGCGACGATCGCGTTCACGACTCCGTCCACGTCCTCGCGGACGATGAACGGGCTGGTGCACTGGACGAGCAGCACCACGTCGACCGGGGAGCCGTGCAGCGCCTCGTGGGCGTCCATGGCGTGCAGGACGGCGGCCTCGGAGGTGGCGGTGTCACCGGCGATGGCGGCGGGCCGCAGCACGACCTCGGCGCCGGCCTGGCGGGCGGCGGCCGCGATGGCCTGGTCGTCGGTGGAGACGACGACGTCCGTCACCAGGCGGGCGGCGCGGCACTCGCGCACCGCGCGGGCCACCAGCGGTATGCCGCCGACCGGGAGCAGGTTCTTCGCGGGGACGCCCTTGGAGCCGCCGCGCGCGGGGATCACCGCGAGCACGCGGCGCACCGGCGTCGGCCGGCCCGCTTCCGAGTTGGTCATGCGCTGTTCTCCTTGACGAGGAAGGCTGGAGGGATCGGCGGCGGTCACAGCTCTCCCATCCGCCGGATCACCGGAGCCACGCGCTGCACTCCGTGGCGGTAGGCGCCGCGGGCCGCCCGGCGCACGATCTGCCGTACGGGGCTGGGCTCCTTGTCGGCCGTGGGGGCGCCGGGCAGCGGGCTGCCGTCCGGGGCCAGGTGGTGGCGGGCGAGGATCCCGGGGAGGTAGCCGGGCGCGGTGACGGGTGTGTAGTAGGGGGCCAGGGGCGGCAGCCCGGGGCCCGCGAGCAGTTCGGCGATGCGGGTGCGCGCCTCGTCGAAGGCCGTCTCGTACGAGCCGTCGGCGGCGACGCCCTGCCGGGCCACCCACGCCGGGTCGGGCGCCGGCTGGTGTCCGGCGTCGAGCTGGTCCCAGGAGGCGAGGCAGCCGGAGCCCACGAAGTGGTGGTTGCCGAGCGACTCGCGCACCCCGAGGTCGCTGAGGACGACGGTGGGGATGCGGCGGTGCAGGGACTCCAGGGCCGCCGTGGAGCTGATGGTGACCAGCAGGTCGGTGCGGTCGAGCACCTCGCCCATGTGTCCGTACACCAGGCTGAAGTTGGCGGGCAGATCGGTCTTCTGCGCCAGCTTCTGGTAGGGCAGCTCCTCGATGTGCGTGGTGTGCTCGCCCGGCTTGGAGCGCAGCTTCAGCAGCACCTCGCGGTCGGGGTGCAGACGGGCGTGGGCGATCAGCCGGTCCAGCAGGTAGGTGCGGTCCTTGCGGCTCTCCGGTACGGAGGGCTGGGCGGCGAAGACGACCGTGTACGGGTCGTTCTCGCGGTAGGCGGCCCCGCCGAGGAAGGGCAGCGCCACCTCCGTCACGGACGAGGCGTCGGCGCCCACTCCCTCGTACACGTCCCGGAAGCGGTCCGCGTCCTGGCGGGAGTTGGCGAGGACCAGGTCCGCGCCGTGCCGCAGCAGCAGGCCGTCGGCGAGCTTCTCGTAGACGACACCGACGTAGCCGGTGACGACCACGGGCCGCTCCTCGTGCCCGTCCCAGAGGTGGGCCAGGCCGTGCAGGACCGCCTGGACGGCGCCCCCGACGAGGGCGAGGACCAGCACGTCGTACCGTTCCCGCTCCATGGCGCGCAGGAATTCGACGGCGGTCACTTCGCGGAGGGAATCCGCGCGGACGCCGACCTCTTCGAGCTGGCGGGCGGTGGGGGTGGCTCGGCCACGCAGGAGATAGCCGTCGAGACGGATGTCCGATTCCTGAATGTCCGTATTGGACGTTTCAGTCGTAGATATGCGGTTCGCGGTGAGCGAACCCCATTTCCACCGTGTGTCGGAATCCGCGAGAACGGCGACCCGCAGGGACTTCCTGGTACTTGCTGGCACGTCCAAGACGCTAGGAAGCGATTCCGTGTAGCGGCCCAACCTGAATGCAACAAACGGTTAACAGCACATCGACGAATGGCGAATCAGGCCGCGAACCATCGAGAAATCAGCCTGGTTCACGGCTTCGCCACGCGTCGTTCACCTGACATCTCACCAACGGCCAAGACGAATGCCGGACCGCCCCCTAACGTCACGTGGGTGGTCAAGCTCTCCGTCATCGTGCCGTTCTACAACGTGCAGCAATACGCACCCGACACCCTGAAGAGCCTGCGTGCGAACGTGCGCGAGGACTTCGAATTCATTCTCGTCGACGACTGTTCGAGCGACGAGACACCGGAGATTCTCGCGCGCGCGGAGCGCGAGCTCCCGGGCGCGGTGCATGTCAGACATGAGAAGAACGGAGGGCTGGCGACCGCGCGCAACACGGGCATCGACGCCGCGCGCGGCGAATACCTCACGTTCCTGGACGGGGACGACTGGCTCGCCCCCGGTTACTACGAGCAACTCGTCACCGCCATCGAGGGCCTGGGCTGCGACTTCGTCCGTACGGACCATGTCCAGTGCACCGCGCGGGCCCGCACCGTCCACCGGGTACCGCACGGCCGCCGGGGCGTCGTGATGAACCCCCGCGACGCCATACTGCCCTCCGACCGCTCCACCTCCGTCGACTACGCGTACGCCTGGGCGGGCATCTACCACCGCCGTCTGGTCGACCGCGGACTGCTGCACTTCACCCACGGCCTGCGTACGGCCGAGGACCGCCCGTGGATCTGGAAACTGCACCGCGAGGCCGAGTCCTTCGCCGCGGTGAGCCTGCTCGGCGTGTTCTACCGACGTGGTGTCGCCTCCTCCCTCACCCAGATCGGGGACGTCCGCCAGCTCGACTTCATCCGCGCGTTCGACCAGGTCGTGGCGGAGACCGCCCAGGACCCCGACGCGTCGAGACTGCTGCCCAAAGCCGTGCGCACGTACTGCGCGATTATTTCCCACCATCTGGGATCCATGGAAAGGTTCGAGCCGCCCGTGGCGCGGAAACTGAAGTCGATGAGTGCGGGGGCCTTGCAGCGCATGCCCCAGGACGTGCTCGACGAGGCACTCGATTCGATGGACGTCCAGCGGGCCACCCGGCTGCGCCGGCTGCGCCGCCGTCCCGCCGCGGGCGCAGGGGTGGCAGCGTGACGACCCAGATCTTCATGGCGTCCACGCTGTACGGGACCGCGACGCTCGCCGCGGCCCTGGACGCCGACTGCTTCGGCCCCGCCGACCGGCGCATCCTGCTCGTCTCCAACAACGCGGCGACGCCGGAGACGACACCCGCCGTGGACGAGATGCCCGGTTTCGGCCGGCTACGCGGGCGCTTCGACGACGTGCTGTCGTGGAACGAGACGATCACGCCGTTCCACCCCGGGGGCTGGGCCCCGCGCCTCGACGACACGCCCCTGTGGGAGCGGCATCTGCGGCTGGCCTGGAACCTCGGCGACGACGACGTCGAGCTGGCCGTCGAGTCGATCCAGGTCAACCCCGCGCTCGGCCTCGCCCAGATCTTCACCGGCGCGCCCGTCACCGTGTACGCGGACGGCCTGATGAGCTACGGCCCCACCCGCAACAAGATCGACCCGCTGGTCGGTACCCGGGTGACCCGCCTGCTCCACCTGGACCTGGTCCCGGGTCTGACGCCGCTGCTGCTGACGGAGTTCGGTGTCGAACCCGAGATCGTACCGACGGACGCCTTCTCGAAGGTGCTCGCCGAACTCATCGACACCGGCGACGAACTGCCGTCGATCGACGAGCCCGCACTGCTGCTCGGCCAGTACCTCTCCGCGCTCGGCATCCTCACCGGCGAGCAGGAGGAGGACCTGCACGTACGGATGCTCAAGGGCGCCGTCGCGCTCGGCCACACCCGGGTCGTGTTCAAGCCGCACCCCACGGCCCCGGCCCGCTGGTCGCGCGTCCTGGAGAAGGAGGCCGGGAAGCTCGACGTCGAGCTGACCGTCCTCGACACCCCGGTCCTCGCCGAGGTGCTGTACCAGCGCATGCGTCCCGCGCTCGTCGTCGGCTGCTTCTCCACCGCGCTGCTCACCGCGTCCGCGCTCTACGGCCTGCCCGTGGCCCGCGTCGGCACCGACACACTGCTCGACCGTCTGGTGCCGTACGAGAACAGCAACCGCGTCCCGGTCACGATCGTGGACGCCCTGCTGCCGGAGCTGACCGACAAGGCGGCGGTCGCCGAACAGCGCGTGGGCATGACCACGGAGGCGCTGACCGGTCTCGTACGGGCCGTGGGCTACGCGATGCAGCCGAAGATCCTGCCGGACCTGCGCCCGGCCGCCGAGCGCTATCTGACGCAGCACCTGAACACCCACACCTGGCGGTACTTCAAGCGCAAGCGCCTCACCTCGCTGGCGCTGCCCGGCGCGGTCCCGGCCCAGCTGGCCTTCCTGCCGCGCAACGCCACGGTCCGCCGTGTCGCGCGCCGGGCGCGCAGCCTGCGCCGGGCGGTACGGCGCTGAGCCTCCCGTCCAGGAATTCCCCGCGGGCGTGGGGGGGGGGGGGGGGGGGGCCCGCCCCCCCCCCCCCCGCGGGGGGGGCGGCCGCCGC
>NZ_JBHWEL010000016.1:62442-129010 GCF_042734135.1 Streptomyces sp. NPDC059668
GACAGGTACGGGAGCGGCCGGCAGGGCCCCGCCCCCGCCGAGTCGGCGCGGCGCCCCCGGCCAACACCCCCCCCCCCCCCCCCCAACACCCCAACCCCCCCCCCCCCAAACACCCCCCACCCCCCGCCCAAACCCCCCCCCCAACTACAACAAAAACCCAAAACCCCCCACCCCCCCCCCCCCACGCCCGTTTTCGCGTTCGCCCTTCCCTCTGCCGAGCCGGCGCTTTGTCGGTGAATTGGGGGCGGCCGGGGAAACGGGGAACCGAAAGCGACGGGCGGGTGAACTCATGGCGTCCGTAAGGGGAATCGTCACTTGGGCAATCGGCTGCATCCTTCGAATCGGACTAGCGTGCTGTGTGTAACCCGTCAGCATGAACCGCCCGCGAAGAGGAATTCCGTGACCAACACCCCCCAGGACACGCGCGTGACGTCCGAGGGTCCGGCGATCCGCGCCGTCCTCCCGGCGCCCGACACCCGCCCGCCGTCGCGCGCGAAGCCCCGGGAGTCCCGTCTGCGCGCCCTGGACGGACTGCGGCTGATCGCCGCGCTGATGGTGGCGGCGTACCACTACGGGGGCCGCGACGGCGAGGTCACGCAGGCCTGGGGCACCTCCCCCAGGCACCAGTTCCCCAGCCTCCACTCGTACTTCGCGTACGGCTGCCTCGGCGTCCAGATCTTCTTCGTGATCAGTGGCTTCGTGATCTGCATGAGCGGCTGGGGCCGGCCGCTCAGGTCGTTCTTCGCGTCCCGCGCGTCCCGGCTGCTGCCCGCCTACTGGGCCGCGGTGATCATCGTGACGGCCGTGTTCGCGCTGCCGGTGGTCGCGTACAAGACCGTCGGGCCGAGCGACGCCCTGCTGAACCTGACGATGCTCCAGCAGCCGCTGGGCGTGGACCGGGTGCTGGGCGTCTGCTGGACGCTGTGGGCGGAGGTCCGGTTCTACGCGCTCTTCGCGCTCTGCATCGTCCTGCCGGGCGCCAACCGGCAGCGCGTCATCCTGTTCTGCGCGGGCTGGACCCTGGCGGCGGCGATCGCCCAGACGGCGAACGAACCGCTCCTGAACACCGTCCTGATGCCGGAGTACGCGCCGTTCTTCATCGGCGGTGTCGGCCTCTACCTCCTCCACCGCAACCGGCGTGACGCGTACGCCTGGGGCATCGTGGGCGTGAGCTGGCTGATCGGCCAGCACTACGCGGTGGACCGCCTGTGGCACGCGCCGAACCCGGAGTTCTTCTCCTACCGCAGCTCGTTCGGCATCATCCTGGTCGTCACCCTCGGCTACCTCGCCGTCGGCGCGATCGCCCTGGGCTACCTGAACTGGGCGAACTGGCGCTGGCTGACGGTCGCGGGCGCGCTGACGTACCCCTTCTACCTGGTCCACGAGCACCTGGGCTGGGTCGTCATCAAGGCCTACCACCGCACCCTGCACATCCCGTCGTACGGCACCCTCCCGCTGGCCGTCGCGACGATGCTGCTGCTGGCCTGGCTGCTCAACCGCTACGTGGAGAACTGGCTCACGCCGAAGCTGCGCGCGGCGCTGGCGAAGCCGCGGGCGTAGGGACCCCTTCCGGCCGGTGAACGCGGTCCCCGCCGGACCCCGTTCACCGGTGCCGAATTCGCCGACGTAATCGAGTACGACGAGAATCGGCACCGAGCGCGGCAGGTGAAGGGAAGTCGAATTCGGACCCTGCCGTTTCCGGGTGGCGCGGTGACCACCCGGAAACATCTGTCCGCCGTTCAGCAGTGGTCGGTGGACGTGCCGTACCAGCCGCCCCACGTATTGGTGGCGTAATCGTCGTAGTTGCAGTAGTAGTTTCCGGTCTCCGTCACGACCTTGACGGACTTTCCGACAGAGTTCTCGAAATAGGCGACGAAGCGCAGGGCGCTGCCGTTGCCGGGCATCTCCTTCCAGCTGCCCGCCCCCGACCAGGTGTGCCAGATGCTCCCCGACGGCGCGACGCCGAAGCACTCGGACGGCCCGTACTGCCAGGCGACCAGGTCCGCGCCGTACCCGTTGAGGTTCCCCGTGACCCCGAGACACGTGACGGACGCCGCCGCCGCGGGCGTGGCGGAAAGCCCCACCGCACATCCGGCGGCCAGCGACAGGGCGGCGAGAACGACCGGCAGTCGGAATCGAGACTTCACGAGCTCTCCTCTGCTGATTCGGTGATGCTGACGTTTCCCGGGCCGCACGTTACGGAGGTGAAAGCAGTGGCCACAAGGGCGAATTCCAGCTCGCCAAGGGAACGGATTCCACGATTCCAAGAAAAGGGAAAGGCCGAGGAATTCAACTTCCCGTCACCCCCTCGACCCGCACACCGCGCACAGCGTGGGCAGCGTGGGCAGCGGCCTGAAACGCGGGATCGCCGCACGGGAAAAGAGCGTCGGCCCACGTTCCGCCGGGGCCGGGCGGCAAAAGCGCCGTCGAGTCCGCCCCGCCGGGACGGCCCCCCGGCCCCGCCCCGTTCAGTCGATCCCGTAGCGCGCCCCGATGCCCGCGATCACCAGGGCCAGCCCTTCCTCGAAGTGCCGGCCGTAGTCCTCGAAGATCTCCGCGCCCGCCGCGGCCGACAGGGGGAAGTCGGCCATACGGCGGGCGCGTTCCGTCACGTCGTAGCCCTCGCGGCGTTCGCCCGGCAGGGGCTGGACGCCCTGCTCCTCGGTGACGAAGCCGATCGTGTACAGGTACGTGGTCGACGTCGCGCGGACCGCCTGGGTGAGGGTGAATCCCGTCCGGGTGAGGAGCGTCAGCGTCCGTTCCATCTCCACGGCGTGCAGCGTGCCGGTGAAGCGTGAGCCGCTGAAGACCTTCGCGCCGTCGCGGTAGCCGAGCAGCGCCGCGCGCAGTCCGCGGTTGGCGGTGAGCAGCCGCTCGCGCCAGCCGTCGCCCGGAGCCGCCCCGGCGTCGTCGACCATCCGCCGGTACATCTCCGTGGCCATCTCGTCGAGCAGCTCCTGCTTGTTCCGGAAGTGCCAGTAGAGCGCGGGCGCCTGCACGTTCAGCTCCTTGGCGATCGCCCGGAGGGTGAGGCCGTCCAGGCCGGTCTCGTTGAGCAGTCGCAGGGCGGTCTCGACGACCTGCTTCTTGTCGAGCTTGGGGGATCGCTGAGGTCTCTGGGTAGCCACGCTTGACAGTTTAACGCCGTTAAGTGCATGCTCGCGGCATGGAACTTAACAACGTTAAGGAGAGTCTCGTGGACGTGGACGTACTCGTCGTCGGCGCAGGTCCGACCGGTCTCGCCCTCGGCGTCGACCTGGCCAGGCGCGGGGTGGACGTCCTCGTCGCGGAGCGGGCCGACGGGCTGTTCCCCGGCTCCCGCGGCAAGGGCATCCAGCCGCGCACGATGGAGGTCTTCGACGACCTCGGCGTCCTCGGCGCGATCCGCGCGGCGGGCGGCGACTACCCGGTCGGGATGATCTGGCAGGACGGCCGCCGGACCGGCGAGCACCTGATGTTCGACCCGGCCGAGGCGAGCGACGACTCCCCGTACACCGCGCCGTGGATGGTGCCGCAGTGGCGCACGCAGGAGATCCTCTTCGCGCGGCTCGAGGAGGCCGGGGGGCGGGTCGCCTTCCGCCGCGAGGTCGTCGCGGTCGCGCAGGACGAGGACGGTGTGAGCGTGGAGTTCGCCTCGGGCACACCGGTCCGCGCCCGGTACGTCGTCGCCGCCGACGGCGGCCGCTCCGCGGTGCGGCGCGCGCTCGGCATCGCCATGACCGGGGAGACCGTCGATCCCCACCCGATGCTGGTCTCGGACGTACGGATCACCGGGCTCGACCGCGACAACTGGCATGTCTTCCCGCCCCGCGAGGACACCGGCGGCTTCCTCGCGATCTGCCCGCTGGCCGGCACGGAGGACTTCCAGGTGGTGGCGCAGTTCCCGGAGGGCACGGATGTCGACCTCTCCCTCGACGGCATCCGCAGGACCGTCGCCGAGCGGTCCCACCTCTCCCCCGAGGCCGTGACGGAGGTGCGCTGGGCCTCGGACTTCCGGGCGCGCACCGCGCTGGCGGAGCGCTTCCGCGCCGGGCGGGTCTTCCTCGCCGGGGACTCGGCGCACATCCACTCGCCGGCCGGCGGCCAGGGCCTCAACACGAGCGTCCAAGACGCCTACAACCTGGGCTGGAAGCTCGGCGCCGTGCTGAGCGGCGCGGCTCCGGAGTCCCTCCTCGACACCTACGAGGAGGAACGGCTGCCCGTCGCCGCGGAGATGCTGGGCCTGTCGACCCGGGTACACCGCGGCGAGGCCCGGCGCGGCGCGGCGACCCGCCAGCTCGGTCTCGGCTACCGCGGCTCCTCCCTCGCGGTGGAGACCCGCGCGGACCTGCCGGAGAAGGCCCTGTGGGCGGGCGACCGCGCGCCCGACGGAACCGTGGAGGGCGTACGTCTCTTCGACGTGTTCCGGGGACCGCACTGGACGCTGCTGGCCGTCGGCACCGAGGAGGAACTGCCACCGCTCCCGGGCGTCCGCACCGTCCGGCTCGCGTCGTACGACCGGTACGGGACCGGCGTCTTCCTCGTCCGCCCCGACGGCTACGTGGGGTGGGCGGGCACCGGTGCGCGGGACCTGCCGCGGTACACGCACCGGGTGGGGCTGGCCGTCGGCCGGGGGCTGTGACCGGGACGGTCCACCGGATCCGGGAACCGGCGCCCTGCTCATGGGTGGACCCGGACGCCGGAGGCTGCGCGGGCGAGGGCGGAGCCTCCCCATATTGGGTGGCACCTGTGGTGTCGCCCTGGGACCATCGAGCCGATGCTCACACTTGATGATGATCTCGGACAGCTTTCCTACGTCGTCACCGGCGACGGACCGCCCGTGGTGCTCGTGCACGCCGGCATCGCCGACCACCGCATGTGGGACGCGGTCGTACCCGCCCTGGCGGAACGGCACACCGTCGTCCGGTACGACCTGCGCGGCTTCGGCCGGTCCGCGCCGCCGACCGGCCCGTTCAGCGAGGCCGACGACCTGCGCCGTCTCCTCGACCACCTCGGCCACGACCGGGTCCGGCTCGTCGGCGCGTCCTGGGGCGGCCGCGTGGCCGTCGACTTCGCCCTCACCCACCCGGACCGGGTGCACTCGCTGGCGCTGTTCGCCGCGCCGTGGCCGGGATACGACTGGTCCGCGGACATGATCGCGTACGACGAGGCGGAAACGGCCGCCCTGGACGCGGACGACCTGGACGCCGCCGTCCGTATCAACCTGGACATGTGGCTGCGCGGGGCCGCCCGCGGCTGGGAGGACGTCGCCCCCGGACTGGCCGACGGACTCCGCGGCCCGCTGCGGACGTCGCTGGTGAACCAGGACGTCGTCGGCAAGTTCTCCCAGGGCACCGCGACCGGCGACCTCGCGTCCGTCTCGGTCCCCACCCTGGTCGGAATCGGCAAGCTCGACGTCGCCGACTTCCAGGACATCGGCCGGCGCTACGCCGCCGAGATCCCCGGCGCCACCCTGGTCGAGTTCGCCACCGCGGCCCACCTCATCCCACTGGACGCGCCCACCGAACTCACCGCGGTGCTCGGCCCCTTCCTCGCCCGCTGAGGGCCCCGGCCGTCAGAAGGACGGCCTCGGACGACGGCACGAGAGCGCGTGCCCGGAGCCGCGACGGGGGCGTCCCCCGTCTCGGTCCCGGGCGCCGACGAGCGTGAGTTCGACCCGGGCACCGACGAGCGTGGGTTCGGCCTAGGCGCTGGCGAGCGTGAGTTCGGCCTAGGCGCTGGCGAGCGTGAGTTTGACCGCGAAGCCGAGGAAGAGGGCACCCGCGGCGGTCGTGGCGCCCGCGGACAGCCGCCTGCGCCGCCGGAAGGCCTCCGCGAGTCTCGTCCCGCTGAAGATCAGCGCGGTGAGGTACAGGAAGCTCGCGAGCTGGGCGAAGGCGCCGAGGACCACGAAGGACAGGGCCGGATAGGCGTATCCCGGGTCCACGAACTGCACGAAGAAGGCGACGAAGAACAGGATCGCCTTCGGGTTGAACAGGCTGATGACCAGAGCCCTCCGGTACGGCCGCTCCTCGGCCGCCGACTGCTCCGGGAGCTCCGCCTCGACCCGCTCCCGCCGGGTCCGCCACATCGTCCACGCGGCCCGCAGCATCCCGAACGCCAGCCATGTCAGATACCCGGCCCCGGCGTACTTCACGATCCCGAACAGCACGGCGTTGCCCTGAAGCAGGGAGGCGACGCCGGCCGCCGACAGCGTCATCAGCACCGTGTCCCCGCACCACACGCCCGCGGCGGCCGTGTACCCGGCGCGCACACCACGACGGGCCGCGACGGACAGCACGTAGAGCGAGTTCGGTCCGGGGAGCAGAACGATCAGGACGAGTCCCGCCAGATAGGTGGGAAGGTCGATGACACCAAGCATGAGGAGGAGTGTCGCACGGGGGTACGACACCGCGCGTCCCCGTCTCGCGGTTCAGTCACCGTCGAGGAGCGTGTCCACGGAGAGTTCGAGGGTGACGCCGACGGACTCCGGGACCGGGACGCTCCGCCCCCGTCCGTAGCGCTCGGGGGCCGGACACTTGCCGTTGACCGGATCACG
This sequence comes from Streptomyces sp. NPDC059668, assembly GCF_042734135.1. NCBI lineage: Bacteria > Bacillati > Actinomycetota > Actinomycetes > Kitasatosporales > Streptomycetaceae > Streptomyces > Streptomyces sp. NPDC059668. Next base: position 68,981 of record NZ_JBHWEL010000016.1, read on the forward strand.
GTGGAGGAGCACCTCGTCGTGCTTGCGGTCGGCCACGAGGTGGACCGGGATGCCCGCCTCGGCGTCAGCGTCAGCTCGTGTCGCAGTAAGGCCACGGCGTCCTCCATTCAGGTATCACTCTTCATGAGCGCGACCGGGGGCGTGCGGCATTCGCCCCCGATCACCTGTACGGAGGAATCGCCCAGGTCAGAAGGCGTCCGTCGGCACGTAGGTCCCCCACACCTCGCGCAGCGCGCCGCACACCTCGCCGACCGTGGCGCGGGCGCGCAGGGCGTCCTTCATCGGGTAGAGGACGTTGGCCGTGCCCTCGGCCGCCTTCTTCAGGTCGGCGAGGGCCGCCTCGACCGCCGCCCCGTCGCGGCCGGCCCGCAGCCCGGCGAGGCGTGCGGCCTGCTGGGCCTCGATGGCCGGGTCGACGCGGAGCGGCTCGTACGGCTCCTCCTCGTCGAGCTGGAAGCGGTTGACGCCGACCACGACCCGCTCGCCGGAGTCGGTCTCCTGCGCGATGCGGTACGCGCTGCGCTCGATCTCGCCCTTCTGGAAGCCGTGCTCGATGGCGCTGACCGCGCCGCCCATCTCCTCGACTCTCGTCATGAGGTCGACGGCGGCCGCCTCGACGTCGTCGGTCATCCTCTCGATGACGTACGAGCCGGCGAAGGGGTCGACGGTCGCCGTGACGTCCGTCTCGTAGGCCAGCACCTGCTGGGTCCGCAGGGCCAGACGCGCCGACTTGTCGGTGGGCAGCGCGATCGCCTCGTCGAAGGAGTTGGTGTGCAGCGACTGGGTGCCGCCGAGGACCGCGCCCAGGCCCTGGACGGCCACCCGCACCAGGTTCACCTCCGGCTGCTGGGCCGTCAGCTGCACCCCCGCGGTCTGCGTGTGGAAGCGCAGCATCAGCGACTTGGGGTCCTTCGCGCCGAACTCCTCGCGCATCACGCGGGCCCAGATGCGGCGCGCGGCACGGAACTTGGCGACCTCCTCCAGGATCGTCGTACGGGCGACGAAGAAGAAGGACAGGCGGGGAGCGAAGTCGTCGACGTCCATGCCGGCCGCCACCGCCGTACGGACGTACTCGATGCCGTCCGCGAGGGTGAACGCGATCTCCTGCGCGGGGGACGCGCCCGCCTCGGCCATGTGGTAGCCGGAGATCGAGATCGTGTTCCACTTCGGGATCTCGGTCCTGCAGTACTTGAAGATGTCCGCGATCAGCCGCAAGGAGGGCTTGGGCGGGAAGATGTACGTGCCGCGCGCGATGTACTCCTTCAGCACGTCGTTCTGGACGGTGCCCGTCAACCGGGAGGCCGGGACCCCCTGTTCCTCGCCGACCAGCTGGTACATGAGCAGCAGCAGCGCCGCGGGGGCGTTGATCGTCATCGAGGTGGAGACCTTGTCCAGCGGGATGCCGTCGAACAGGATCCGCATGTCCTCCACCGAGTCGATCGCGACGCCGACCTTGCCGACCTCGCCGTGCGCGATGGCGGCGTCCGAGTCGTGGCCCATCTGGGTGGGCAGGTCGAAGGCGACGGAGAGGCCCGTCGTGCCGTTCGCGATCAGCTGCTTGTACCGCGCGTTCGACTCCACCGCCGTGCCGAAGCCGGCGTACTGACGCATCGTCCAGGGCCGGCCGGTGTACATCGACGGGTACACACCGCGGGTGAAGGGGTAGGCGCCGGGTGCGCCCAGCTTCTCCGCCGGGTCCCAGTCCTTGAGGACCTCCGGTCCGTAGACCGCTTCGATGGGCAGTCCGGACTCCGACTCGCGCGACATTGCTGTGCCTCCCGCTGGGTTACTCACTGGTAGGTCCGACCCTCGCGACGGACTGTAGTGGGGGCCGTGCGCCCGGTGGAGAGACCCGGGCTGGGACCTTGCTCACAGACCGGTGCGCGGGTCCGTTCTCCCTTTCGTCGCTCACCGCCTTCGCTCTCCACCGTCTCCACCATGCCGCGCGGTTCACGACCGGTCACGCGCGGGGAACATCCTCAGGGTGTCTCCCAGGGGTATACCTGGCACATCGGCGTGCGGTGGACGGGTGAGACGACGGGGGTTCGGATGCGCAGCACAGTCAGAGGAGGATCGCTGGCCGCTCTGCTGGCGCTCGTCGCGGTGAGCGGCTGCCGGGTCGAGACCGTCGACGCGCACGGGACGCGGACGCCGGTGCGGGCGACGGCCGGCTCCACCGACGCGTCGGACGACGCCAAGCCGAGCCCGGGGAGCGCCGTGCCGGCTCCCGCGTCCCGGGAACCGGGCCCGACCGCCTCCAGGACACCGCCTCCCGAGGTGCTCTGGTCCCGCGGCGACCGCGGCCGGGGCGTCCGTGAGGTCCAGGCCCGGCTGCGCCAGCTCGCCTGGCTCTTCGAGGGCCCGACGGGGACGTACGACTTCGCGACGGTCACGGCCGTACGCGGCTTCCAGGGCAGGCGGGGGCTCGCGCGCACCGGCGAGGTGGACGCCGTGACCTGGCAGCGGCTGCTGTCGATGACGCACGAGCCGGGCCGGTGGGAGCTGTACGCGTTCGGCGGCATGCCCGCCGCGCCGCCCGACCCGCGCTGTCTGACCGGGCGGGTGCTGTGCGTCAGCAAGACGAGCCGCACCCTGCGCTGGATGATCGACGGCAGAACCGTCTCGGTGATGGACGTGCGGTTCGGCTCGCAGTACACCCCGACCCGCGAAGGCGTGTTCAGCGTGGACTTCAAGTCCCGCTACCACGTGTCGACGATCTACCACACGTCCATGCCGTACGCGATGTTCTTCAGCGGCGGCCAGGCGGTGCACTACTCCGCCGACTTCGCGGCCCGCGGCTACGCGGGTGCCTCGCACGGCTGCGTCAACGTACGGGACGAGGGGAAGATCTCGGCGCTGTTCGCGCAGGTCCGCACGGGGGACAAGGTCGTCGTCTACTGGTGACGGCGTGCGGGGCGCTGAATGTGTGCGGGGCGCGGGCGGGACCGGGGGAACGTGTCCCGCCCGCGCCGGTGTGCACCGAGCCTGGGTACGGGGGGAACCCCGGCTCGGTGCGACGGCCGATGACCAGTCGGCTCACCCAGTACTGCGTCGGCGCGGCCGAAAACGTCACACCGGCCCGGGAAAAAGTTCAGGGCCATACGAAATCGCAGCTCAGAGCGGGTGCGTGCGGGGGCGTCGGCGTCGGGCGACAGGCGACGGGACGCACCGTATGGCCGGGAACCGGCCACGGACGGCCGGGAACCGGCTACCTGCGGCCGGGCGTCCGCTGCGGACGGCCGGGCAGCGGCTCAGACGCCCGACAGGCGCGGCGTCGCGTCCCCCGCCCGCGCGATGTCCCGGACCGCCGAGGTCAGGGCCGCCGAGGTCAGGGCCGACTTCCGCGGCACCGGTGCCAGGGCCGAGGGCGAGGCCGGGGCGAACACCCCGCTGTGGTGGTGGCCGTTGCCCCCGGGGACCATGTGACCGCCGTCGTCGCCCTTGTCGCCGCCGGACCCGTGCCCGGAGCCGGAGCCCGAGCCGTTCTGTCCGTCACCCCGGCCGTCCTGACCGCCCCGGTCGTCCCGGCCCTCGCCGGAACCGGTTCCGGTCCAGCCGAGGACACGCTTGCAGAACGTCTTCACCCGCCCGCCGCCGCCCGCCGCGTCCGTCAGGACGCGTCTGCGGCCGGCCTCCAGGTTCTTGCCGCCCAGGACGTCCCGGCACGACGAGCGCGTCCTGCTCCACCACTCGTGGGAGCGCGCCGGCCGGCCCGGCCCGGTCGCCTGGGGTTGTCCGCTCGCGGAGCCGCCGGCCTCCACGTCGTCGGAGGAGCCGGAACCGGCAGGCCCGCCCGTCGTGGCCCCGGGCAGCGGTACCTCCGAGCCGTCGGCCTGCGACACCCCCGGCGACGGCGAGACCAGCGGGCGCTGCGGTGTTTGTGCGGCGGAGACCGTGGCGGCCGGGTGCGGCCTGTCGTCACGGAACGGAGTCGGCAGCACTCCGGTGCCGGCCGCGACGGCGACCCCGCCGATCATGCCGACGGCCAGCGCGGCGGCCAGTCCGAAGCGCACGGGCCGACCCCAGCGGACCCGCTGACCACCCCGACCGGGGCTGCCCAGACGGACCAGACCGGCATCGGACGCGTGCGCGGCGCCCCACGGGTCGCGGCCGGCGACGCGCTGGGCCGGCACCCCGCCGCGGCCCGCGCGGTTGGCCCGGAACGCGGCCAACGCGGCGCCCTCGCCGGGGAGTTCGGTACCGTCCTGCGCGGGTTCCGCGACCAGCGAGGCGAGCGCCTCGGCGAGCCGTTCCACGCGCTCCTTCGTGTCGGCGTCGACGGCCTCCAGCGGCTCACCGCGCAGCAGACGCTCCGCGGCCTCGCGGTCCAGCCACCTGTAGTCCTCGTCGGCCATCACATGTCCTTCTGCGTCCGCGAACGCGTATGCGTCACACCGGCGGACGTCACCGCGCGTGTGCGCGACTCTCGTTGTGGGGGGACCGCGCCGAGCGCGACCGCGGATTCCGGATCGCCGCCGATCAGCTCCGCGAGCCGCTTCAGACCCCGGTGCGCCGCGGTGCGGACGGCTCCGGGCCGCTTGCCGAGGGTCTCGGCCGCGGTCTTTGCGTCGAGGCCGACGACGACCCGCAGCACCACGGCCTCCGCCTGGTCCTGCGGGAGCTGGGCTATCAGCGAGAGGGTGCTGCCGGTGGCCAGCGCCTCGATGGCCTCGCCCGCGGTGTCCGACTCGGCGGCCCTGCCGGTCAGTTCGGTCTCGTCGCCGCCGATCGCCGGGCGGCGGCCGCGCATGCGTATGTGGTCGAGGGCGCGGTTGCGGGCGATCCGGGCGGCCCAGCCGCGGAACCGGTCGGCGTCGCCGCTGAACCTCTCCAGGTCCCGGGCGATCTGCAACCAGGCCTCGGAGGTGACGTCCTCCGCGTCCGGGTCACCGACCAGCGTCCGTACGTATCCGAGCAGCCGTGGGTGCACCGCGCGGTACACAGTCCGGAACGCGGTCTCGTCCCCGTCCTGCGCCGCAAGCACCGCGGTGGTCAGCTCCGCGTCGTCCCCCAGCACCCGCGCGCCCCTCTTTGCGCCTGAACCGGCGCCGCTCTCGCGGCCCGGGCTCTCGCCGTTGTGGTTGCCTGTCCTCCGCGCCCCGGCGCGAATGGCACGTTACGGCCTGAAACAGCTCCCCGTCCACGTCCGTACAACTTGCAACTATGTCGTGACGGAGCGGGGTGTGACACAAAACGCAGTCGCGGCGCTGTAGAGAGTACGGGCCGCCGCGCGGCCCGTGCCGCGCGACGGCCGGGGCCTCTCCTGTGGGGGGTGGCGGCCCCGGCCGTTGCCATCGGCTCTCCGGACGGGCGTCCTCGGGGCGCCGTCACCGCCTCTCGCGGGACGCGCCCGACACCGCCGTGGACCAGGCCCCATCGCCTCAGCCAGACCCCCGGCCCTTCGCCTCTACTCCGTCTTGTCCGTCTCCGCCCCGGTGCCGTCGTCCCGGGCGGTCCACTCGGTCCACTCGGTCCAGTCGTCGCGCCGGCGGGTCCGTGCCCCGTGCGCCCCGCCCTCCCGGGCGGCCCGGTACGCGGCGACGGCCCGGCCCTCCGCGTCGGGATCGACGGCGGTGGTCCGTACGGCGGCGAGCAGCGCGTCGAGGGAGAGGCCGACGGCGAGGCCGAAGAACGGATCGGCGTCCGCGTGCCGTTCACCCATGTCCCCGCCCGCCCCTCACCGACCGCTCCCGGCGCTCATCCCGAATCCCCCAGCGTCCGGCGCCCTTCGGGCGTCACACCGCCGGCCGTTGTCTCGCCCGTGCCGCCCGCCGCTCCCTCGCCCGTGCCCGCGTCCGTGGCGAGGTCCGCCCCGTCGGCGCCGATCTGCTGGGCCAGTCGCCTCAGACCGCGATGGGCCGCGGTGCGCACCGCGCCCGGGCGCTTGCCGAGGACGCGGGCGGCGGCCGGCCCGTCCAGTCCGACGACCACGCGCAGCAGAACGGCCTCGGCCTGGTCGCGGGGCAGCCGCGCGAGCAGTTCCAGGGCGCGCTCGGTGCCGAGGGTCTCCAGCGCCTGGTCGTGGGTGCTGTGGTGGCCGGGCAGTTCCAGGGCCTCGTTCTCCAGCGGGGTGGCCCGGGGCCGTACTTTCTGGCGCCGCAGATGGTCGAGCGCGCGGTGCCGGGCGATGGTCGCCGTCCAGCCGCGGAACCCGGCGCCGTCCCCCCGGAACCGTCCGAGGTCACGGGCGATCTCCAGCCAGGCGTCGGACGCCACGTCCTCGGCGTCGTCCCCGACGATCCCGCGCAGATAGCCGAGCAGGCCCGGCTGCACCATCCGGTAGGCGACCGCGAAGGCGGCCTCGTCCCCCTCCTGCGCCCGCGCCACGGCCGCACCGAGCTCACCGTCGTACAGCTGTACGCGGCGGGGTTCCCCTCCCTGGCCCAACACTGTCCTCGTTCGTACCGAGTTCGCCTGAATGCCCACCGTGCGACACGGCCGGCCGTGTCGACGTCCCCGTGGTCATCAGCGTCGGCCCCCACGGAAATGTCACAGGCCGTCAGGCTCTCCACCCACGCCCGAACAGGCCGGGCGGCACGACGCCGGCCGCCCGCGGCCCGAGGACGGGGCCGTCAGCGCCGCGCTCTGTCCCCGGTGGCCTCCCGGCACAGCAGCCGCAGCGAACCGTCGCCCCCGTAGCAGCGGCGGGCCTCGTCGATCGGGTCCCACAGCCGCCCGTCGGGCGTCCGCAGCCAGTGCTCGCCGCCGGTCTCCCACCACTCCGCGCCGGTGTAGCGGGCGACGACCTCGCCGGCGTACGCGCCGAAGCCGCGCAGCACGCTCTCCACGGCGGCGTACGGCGCCCGTTCGCGGCGTATCTCGTCGATCAGCCGGTCGACGCGCCACAGACTCTGGGCCGAGTAGTCGAGGCGCAGCCGGGCGCCCTCGCGCATCGTGGCGACGGCGTCCGCCGCCCAGCGCACGGGCTTCGTCGCCGCCTGGGGCCTGGTTGTTCGCTGTGCGTTCACACTCGGAAGAGCGCTCGGCGGACGCGTTTCGTCACGCGTTCCGGGCGCATCCGCGACACCGGCCCAGGACCCCCATCCGCCCGCGCAGGACAGTCACAGGAACCCCGCAGGAATCAGGTTTACGTCCGGTCCCGTGGTTCCCGTCCGGCGTCCCGGGCCCCGGCTCAGGGGCGCCGCGTCACGAACGTCCGCGGGCCCGTCGCGACACCACCGCGCGCAGCACACGCCGGCCTTCCGTGGACACCTCCAGCGCGGGGCGCAGTCCGCCCGCGCCCCGGCCCGCCAGCAGCTCCAGGACGGCGACCTGGCGCCGCAGTTCGGCCGCGACGAGGGGGGAGATGCCGTCCGTGAGGCCCTCACGGTGTGCCGAGACCGGACATGTGCCGGTGTCGCCGGCGGCGGCGTCGAGCAGCCGGTGGATCCGCAGCGCGGCCACCGAGCAGGCGTCGGCCCACTCCCGCAGGTCGGGGGCGAAGGGGTCGTCGGGAGCGGCGGCGAGCATTCGGCGGACCAGGGCGGCCGCCTCGTCCTCTCCATCGCCGTCACCGTCGCCGTCACCGCCGCCGTCGACGGCCTCTCCGGGGCCGGCGACCTCCAGTTCGGTCCGTGCCTGTTCGAGGTACTCACCCCAGGCGCCCCCGTCCGCGAGGCTCGACCACAGAGGTCTCAGGACCTCGTCGTCGCCACCCAGCAGGGGCACACACCGATCCAAACAAGCCAGCCCGCTGGCCGCCAGTCCACGCTCGTCGGCCTGAGCGATCAGGTCCACCAGACTCATCGCGCCTCCCCTCGACAGGGCGCTCCCCCTTACGGAGCCCGCACTTTCCCTTACTGCGTGCTCAGCAGCGGGAGTGTCACAGGGGTACCACGCCGAGCCGGTCCAGGGGGCGAAAGAGCGGATTTTCGGCCAACGACGTGCTTCCGCCGCCCGTACGGCGACGACCGTGCGCCCGGCCCCCGAGTCCCGGTCGGCCCGTGCCGAACACAGCGCGGGCGCAGGCGACTTGGGAAGCGGAAGAGCGAGAGAGAGGGAGAGGGAGAGGGGGACGGGAGAAGGGGCCTCGGAGAGGCCGGGAGGGCGGTCGGACCGGTGGGGGTCAGACGGCCGGCGCGACCGGTCCGCGATGCGCCTTCTCGTTCTGCATCCGGGTCAGCCGCAGGACGACGAGGATCGCCAGCAGCGCGGCGGCGATGTCGGCGGCGTCCGCGAACACCGCCTGGCCGGCCGCGTGCTGGATCTCCAGCGCGGTCCGGGCGCCGCGGTGCTCCGCCATGGAGACCCGGTCGGCGAGCAGCGAGGTCAGCCACAGCGCCCACCAGAGGTTGACCAGGCCGTGCGTGATCCGGGAGCCCTGCGGGATGCTCGCGTCCCAGATGTCCAGCATGATCCGGCGCGGGCGCCACAGGTTCAGCACCGGCACGAACCAGCCCCCGACCGCCCAGCCGCGGCCCTGGCTGTGGCCGAAGGGGTCGAACACCTCGGCGTTGACCCGCGCCCGGTGGAACCAGACGAGGAAGACGACGATGGTCGCGAGCAGGGCGCCCGTCTGCGCGTATCCGGCCACGGAGTACAGCGAGTCGGCCTGGTCCGCCTCGTGCCGGATGCCCTCCCCGGTCCGGCCGTCCACCAGCGCGGACGCCACGTCGCGCATCCTGCGGTCCGCCCAGATCGCGAAGAGGTCGGTCGCGACGACCAGGCCGAGCAGCGCGGCGGTGGCCTTCCCCAGGCCGACCGGCGACCTCAGCCGGGCGGGACCGTGCGGCAGCACGGGGACGCCCGTCGGAAGGGGCGCGGGTGCGGGCGGGGGCGCACCGGGCAGAGGCGCATCGGACATGGGTGTACTGGACATGGAGCCCCCCGGATCTCCGGCACGCACGCGAGGCGGTACCGGCACAAGAAGCCGGGTGCGCTCCCTCCCCAGGGGCACACCCGGCACACGAACCATCGGAAGATACGTTCATCCGGCCCCGGCGTCCAACCGATTGCGCCCGGCCCGCCGAGCGGCCGCCGACCGGTGGGTCCGGCGGGGCCGGTTCAGCCCAGTCGGTCCGCCAGGCTCTTGAAGGCGCTCCAGGACAGCGCCGGCCGGCCCGGATCCCACAGCTTCTGGACGGTCGCGCGCAACGGCATCCTGATGCCCGCCGCCACCTGGTCCTGGGTCTGCGAGGCCGACAGGTCGCACCAGACGGCGAAGCTCCCGCCGAGGATCTGGCCGTCGTACCTCGACGGGACCGGTGTGGTGCCGCGCAGCACGAGCGGGGTCCACTGCTCGTAGATGCGCCGCCCGGTCGGATAGACGAAGGTCTGCGGTTCGCCGAGGACGTAGTAGAGGAACTCGTCGTTGTAGTTGATGAGTTCGCGGCCGGCGCTCAGGTACTCGGCCGGTGGGCGCGCGCCGATCTCCTTGCCGGTCCAGTACGCGACCTCGATGTCCTTGGCGGCCTGGACGCCGCCCCCGCGGAAGAACCCGTCGTTCCAGGCCCGCGCGGTCCGGTCGTGTCCGCGCACCACCGCGGCGCGGTCGTTGAGCCAGCCGGTCGCGAGGTCGGCGACGCTCCCGCCGGCCCCGAAGAGCTTCCTGGCCGCGGCGGCCAGCTGGGGGTAGGAGGCCGCCGGGTTCGCCACGGTCAGCGCCTGGTACTCGTCGCCGCCCAGGCGCCAGTACGGGCCGGGGAAGAGCCCCGCGTACTCGTTGAGCAGGTCGTCGACGATGCCCGCCGCCGCGGGCTCGGAGATGTCGACGGCGCCCCGGGTGGGGACCCCCGAGGCGTTCCGGAGCTGGAGGTCGGGGTGGGCGGCGATCACCGCGCCGAGGTGGCCCGGCGAGTCGATCTCGGGCACGACGTGGATGTGCCGGCTCGCCGCGAGGTCGACGATGTCCTTGACCTCGGTCTTGGACAGGTGCTGCTTGGACACGATCTCCGGGTGGGTGTCCGACTGGATGCGGAAGCCCTGGTCGTCGGAGAAGTGCAGGCCCAGTTCGTTGAACTTCAGATCACCCAGTTCACGGACGCGGTCCTCGATCCAGGCCGCCGTGAAGTGCTTGCGGGCGATGTCGAGCATGAACCCGCGGCGCGGCTTCGCCGGCCGGTCGCGTACGACGCCCTCCGGTGCGGTGCCGCCGCCGTGCACCTCCTGCTTCAGGGTGCGTGTGCCGTAGAAGACGCCCGCCTGGCCGGGCGCGGAGATGGTGACCCGGCGGTTCTTCACCGTCAGGGTGTACGACTCCGGGTCCGCGGCCGTGCCGTTCAGGGCGAGCTCGACGTCACCGTCGCGGGCCTCGGTCCGCCCCGCGTAGGAGAGTTTGAGTTCTCCCGCTATCAGCTTCCCCTCGTCGGCGAGGCCCGGGTCGCCCACGACGACCCGGCCGCCCGCGGCGGGACGCCAGCCGGGTCCCCGGGCGGGCGTGTGCTCCCGCACGGCGGGGATCGTGCGGGGGGCCTGGGAGAGCGGGTAGGTCCGGGTGGGCGAGGCGGACGCGGAGGACCGGCTCGCGGCGGCCGACCTGCTCGCCGAGGACACGTTCGCCCCGGTGTCGCCGCCGCCGGAGGGCCACAGCATCACGGCCGCCACCACGGCGCCCACCGCCGCCACCGCTCCGGCGGCCGTCAGCGCCGGCCGTCTCCCGCTCCGCACCGGCGTCCGTCGCCGCCTGCCCGTGCTCACCGCACCACGCCCTTCACGATCACACTCGCGCCCCGGCCGTCGGGGCCCGCACCTTCACGTACGCATCCCGCACCCCGTACACCTCACGTCGTACACCCCTCCGATGAACCACCGTCCCCTTCTCCGTCACAACCGTCCACCGCAGGTTCCGAAACTCTCCCGTCCGGGTGAAATTCAGGCATCGGACGGACAGCTCCCGTCAATCGTCGATACCGTGGCGGCACACTTCTCACTTCATCCCCTGCCGCACCACACGTGACGTCCACAGGGCGCCACGGCACGCACCCGCCGCCATCGCATCGCCGAGGACCCACGCTGCCCGCGCACCGTCTCCCACGCCTCCCCGGCCAGGTCGCCCTACCCGAGCAGAAGAGCGCGCCACCGTCCCCGGCGCGCCTCCAGCCCTTCAACGACGCGCCCGCCGACGAGGTCGAGCGCGCCCTGCTCACGTGCTGCCGCAATCCGCGCTGGGCCCGTCGGCTGGCCGCCCACCGGCCCTATCCGGACCTGGACGCCCTGCTGGCCGCGGCCGACGAGGCGGCGTACGACCTCACGCCCGGCGATCTCGCCGAAGCGCTCGCCGGTGAGTCGCTCACGCCGCTCCCGGACGGCGGCTACTCCGCCGCCCACACCGCGCTGAGCGCCGCGCACGCCGCGTACGAAAGCCGCTTCGGGCATGTGTTCGTCATCTGTCTGGACGGCATAGCCCCCGCGGAGGCCCTCGACCAGGTACTCGGCGCCATCCGGTCACGATTGACGAACGATCGGGAGGAGGAGCGAGTGACGACGGCGGACGAACTGCGCCGCCTCGCCCGAGGCCGTCTGGCCCGCCTGGTGCAGCACTTCTGCGCGCCGCCCGTGGTGGAGCGCCCCCCTCCAGGAGCGCCGGCCGCCACCCCGCTTCCGCGCGTGGCGTCCCGCCGCCACCCCGCGCCGACCCGCGATCCGCGTCCGCAGTAGCCCGTCCGTGCCTGATTGTCTGCCAGTTTGATCACATAGATAGGGCCGCTGTAAACGTTCCGACAAGTCGTCGCTACGATGGCCGGGGCCGGTGGACCGTACCCGGCCGGGCCGACCGACACAGAAGCCGGCAGGCCCCAATCCCCGCTCCCGGAGGGTTCTTCCGTGCCGGCTGGAACGCTGTACCGCGGCCGGGAAGGAATGTGGTCCTGGGTGGCTCATCGAGTCACCGGCGTCCTCATCTTCTTCTTCCTGTTCGTACACGTGCTGGACACCGCTCTCGTCCGTGTCTCCCCCGAGGACTACGACAGGGTCGTGTCCACGTACAAGACGCCGATCGTCGCGCTGTTGGAGTACGGCCTCGTCGCCGCCATCCTCTTCCACGCGCTCAACGGCCTGCGTGTCATCGCCGTCGACTTCTGGTCGAAGGGCCCGCGCTACCAGAAGCAGATGCTCTGGTCCGTCGTCGGTATCTGGGTCGTGCTGATGGCCGGGGCGCTGTACCCCGTCCTCGGGCACGCATTCCGCGAAGTCTTCGGGAGCTGACGCAGATGTCCACCACAGAGACCGCCGCTTCCGGTATCGGACCCGTCGAGGGCGCGGGCGCGTTCTCGGCGTACGGCGTCGACAACCCGGCGCCGCTCATCGAGGCCCCCCGCAAGCGCACCAAGAAGACCCCGAAGTCCACGCGCGGCAATTTCGAGATGTACGGCTGGCTCTTCATGCGCCTGTCCGGCATCGTCCTCGTCGTCCTGGTCCTCGGCCACCTGCTCATCCAGCTCGTCCTCGACGGCGGTGTCTCCAAGATCGGCTTCGCGTTCGTCGCGGGCCGCTGGGCGTCCCCGTGGTGGCAGGCCTGGGACCTCGCGATGCTGTGGCTCGCCATGCTGCACGGCGCCAACGGCCTGCGCACGGTCATCAACGACTACGCCGAGCGCGCGAACACCCGCCTGTGGCTCAAGGGCCTGCTCTACACCGCGACGGTGTTCACCATCCTGCTGGGCACGCTGGTGATCTTCACCTTCGACCCGAACATCCGCTAGGCACGGGGCTGAGGTAACCGACTCATGCAGATCCACAAGTACGACACCGTCATCGTCGGCGCCGGCGGCGCCGGCATGCGCGCCGCCATCGAGGCGACGAAGCGCAGCCGCACCGCCGTGCTGACGAAGCTCTACCCCACCCGCTCCCACACGGGCGCGGCGCAGGGCGGCATGGCCGCCGCGCTGGCCAACGTGGAGGAGGACAACTGGGAGTGGCACACCTTCGACACCGTCAAGGGCGGTGACTACCTGGTCGACCAGGACGCCGCCGAGATCCTGGCGAAGGAGGCCATCGACTCGGTCCTCGACCTGGAGAAGATGGGCCTGCCGTTCAACCGGACGCCCGAGGGCCGGATCGACCAGCGCCGTTTCGGCGGTCACTCCCGCAACCACGGCGAGGCCCCGGTCCGCCGGTCCTGCTACGCCGCGGACCGCACCGGCCACATGATCCTCCAGACGCTGTACCAGAACTGCGTCAAGGAGGGCGTGGAGTTCTTCAACGAGTTCTACGTGCTCGACCAGCTCATCACCGAGGTCGACGGCGTGAAGCGCTCGGCCGGCGTGGTCGCGTACGAGCTGGCGACCGGCGAGATCCACGTCTTCCAGGCGAAGTCCGTGATCTACGCGTCCGGCGGTACCGGCAAGTTCTTCAAGGTGACGTCCAACGCGCACACCCTGACGGGTGACGGTCAGGCGGCGGTCTACCGTCGCGGACTGCCGCTGGAGGACATGGAGTTCTTCCAGTTCCACCCGACCGGCATCTGGCGCATGGGCATCCTGCTGACGGAGGGCGCCCGCGGTGAGGGCGGCATCCTGCGCAACAAGGACGGCGAGCGCTTCATGGAGAAGTACGCGCCGGTCATGAAGGACCTCGCGTCCCGTGACGTCGTGTCCCGCTCCATCTACACGGAGATCCGTGAGGGCCGCGGCTGCGGTCCCGAGGGCGACCACGTCTACCTCGACCTCACGCACCTCCCGCCGGAGCAGCTCGACGCGAAGCTCCCCGACATCACCGAGTTCGCCCGTACGTACCTCGGCATCGAGCCCTACACGGACCCGATCCCGATCCAGCCCACCGCGCACTACGCGATGGGCGGCATCCCGACGAACGTCCAGGGTGAGGTGCTGAGCGACAACACCACGGTCGTCCCGGGCCTGTACGCGGCCGGCGAGGTCGCCTGCGTGTCCGTGCACGGCGCCAACCGTCTCGGCACGAACTCGCTCCTGGACATCAACGTGTTCGGGCGCCGCGCGGGCATCGCCGCGGCCGAGTACTCGGCGAAGGCCGACTACGTCGAACTGCCGGAGAACCCGGCCTCGCAGGTCGTCGCCCAGGTCGAGCGGCTGCGCGACTCCACCGGCACCGAGCGGGTCGCGGCCCTCCGCCTCGAACTGCAGGAGTGCATGGACGCCAACGTGATGGTGTTCCGCACCGAGCAGACGATCAAGACGGCGGTCGAGAAGATCGCGGAGCTGCGCGAGCGCTACCGCAACGTCGCGATCCAGGACAAGGGCAAGCGGTTCAACACGGACCTCCTCGAGGCCATCGAGCTGGGCAACCTGCTCGACCTGGCCGAGGTCATGGCCGTCTCCGCGCTCGCCCGCAAGGAGTCCCGCGGCGGTCACTACCGCGAGGACTACCCGAACCGCGACGACGTCAACTTCATGCGCCACACCATGGCGTACCGCGAGGTCGGCGACGACGGCACCGAGTCCATCCGTCTCGACTACAAGCCGGTCGTCCAGACCCGCTACCAGCCGATGGAGCGTAAGTACTGATGGCTACCCCGACTCTCGACAAGGCGGACAGCGCCGGCCAGCCCGAGGCGGGCTTCGCCGACTCGCCGTACATCACCGCCACCTTCCGCATCCGCCGCTTCAACCCCGAGGTCTCGGCGGACGCGGTCTGGGAAGACTTCCAGCTGGAGATCGACCCGAAGGAGCGTGTCCTCGACGCGCTGCACAAGATCAAGTGGGACCAGGACGGCACGCTCACGTTCCGCCGGTCCTGCGCGCACGGCATCTGCGGTTCGGACGCCATGCGGATCAACGGCAAGAACCGTCTTGCCTGCAAGACGCTGATCAAGGACATCAACCCCGAGAAGCCGATCACGGTCGAGGCCATCAAGGGCCTGACGGTCCTGAAGGACCTCGTGGTCGACATGGACCCGTTCTTCCAGGCGTACCGCGACGTGATGCCCTTCCTCATCACGAAGGACACCAACGAGCCGACGCGCGAGCGTCTGCAGAGCGCCGAGGACCGCGAGCGCTTCGACGACACCACCAAGTGCATCCTCTGCGCGGCGTGCACGTCGTCCTGCCCGGTGTTCTGGAACGACGGCCAGTACTTCGGCCCGGCCGCGATCGTGAACGCGCACCGCTTCATCTTCGACAGCCGTGACGAAGCGGGCGAGCAGCGCCTGGAGATCCTCAACGACAAGGACGGCGTGTGGCGTTGCCGCACCACGTTCAACTGCACGGACGCCTGCCCGCGCGGTATCGAGGTCACGAAGGCGATCCAGGAGGTCAAGCGCGCGCTGATCACGCGTCGCTTCTGATCCGCCGACACTGCCCGAAGGGCCCCCCTCCTTCCCGGAGCGGGGCCCTTCGTCGTGCCTGCCGTCGTCAGCCGCGCAGTACGCGTCCCTGCTTGTCGGTGCGGTCGTTGCTCGTGAAGAACAGGATCGCGTCGACCAGGGCCCAGATGCCGAGGCCGCCGCAGGTGAAGAGCTGGCCGAGGGCCACGCCGGTGGAACCGACGTAGAAGCGGCCGACGCCGAATCCGCCCAGGAAGAGCTGGAGGACGCCCGCGACGATCTTGGACTTGTCGGAGTAGGGACGGCCCTGCGGGTCGTAACCGTAGGGGGCGTCAGGGGTGGGGACGGTCATGAAAGCTGCTCCTGGATGGCTGAAATACAACCGGAGCAAAGCGCTCCGGCCGGAGTCCAGGAGGGACCTCATGGCAGAGATCCCCCATGGATCACGTGCACGCCATCCCCCCTGTGCCGTGGGAGCGTACGGAGATCAATGACCTCAAGGGGAGAGAAATAGATCAATCGTTCCCATCCCGTGATCATATTCCGGCCACTCGCGGTCCCTCGATCGAACCGCCGCCGCGCCCACGCCCTAGACGAGGTTGCGGGCCACCGTCCACGCCACCGCCACGACGAGGATCAACGCCTGCGTGCGCGGCTTCAGTTCGGGCCTCCAGCGGCGTCCGCGCAGCCCCTCCCAGGCCCAGCGCGCGAGCAGCGCGAGGGCGAACGGCGAGGCGAGCAACAGCGCCCTGTTGTCCAGCCAGGCCCCGGCGAGGTGACCGTGCATCAGGTCGTACACCATGCGGGTGCCGCCGCAGGCCGGGCAGAGCTGCCCGGTGACCAGACGGAACGGGCACCTGGGCAGGACATGGCCGGGCTCGTGCGGGTCGGTGACGTACAGATAGCCCGCCCCGGCCGCCCCGGCGGCGAGCACCGCGAGGGGTGCCGCCGCCGGGTGCCGCAGCGCGACCCCGCGCGCCGCGACGGAATCAGCCACGCAGGACCCGGCCTTCGGAGTCCGTGGCGCTGCTGCCCGTGAGCAGCATGATCCCGTCGATCAGGGCCCATATACCGAGGCCCCCGCAGGTGAGGAGCTGGGCGATGCCGATGCCGACACTGCCCATGTAGAACCGCCCGATGCCGAGGCTGCCCAGGGTGAGCTGGAGGACACCGGCGACGATCTTCGACTTCTCCGAGTACGGGCGGCCGTAGGGGTCGTAGCCGTACGGCGCGTTCGGGTCACCGGTGTACGTGCCGGGCGGAACGGCGCCCATCGGGTAGCCGCCGGGCTGCGCGTACCCGTAGGGCCCCGGCTGCTGGTAGGGGCCCTGCTGTCCGGGGCCCTGCTGTCCGGGGCCGTACGGGCCGGGGCCGCCGGGCGGAGTCGCGCCGGCGTGCGGATAGCCGTAGCCGGGCGGCTGGTTCGGGGGCTGCTGCGGCTGCTGCGGCTGATCGGTCAAGGTGCTGGCTCCTGGTAGGCGCGTGCGTGGGGACGATGGACTCACGTACGAAAGTCGGAAATGAGTCACGCCATCTTGCAGCAGGAAACCCCGGACGGAGAAGTGGGTTTGTCCACACGCCGGCGACGGCCTCGTCCCGTCACCGTTTCCCCGCCCGCGGGCGGGGCGGGGCGCCACCGGCGCGGAGGCCGGGTCTCGGCCCAACGAGTGACCCCCACGGTCAGCCCCCGCGGCCGAAGGCGGACGAACACCTAATCTGACGGCATGTCAGATGACGTGTCACATGAGCTGCTCGGCCTCGACAACGTACTGCTGCCGGTGGGTGACCTCGGCGCGGCGGTGAGCTTCTACGAACAGGCCGGGTTCCCGGTGGCGTTCCGCCTCGACGAGGCCGGGATCGCCCTGCTGAAGGTGGGCAAGGAGACTCCGGGGCTGCTGCTGCGCCTGGAGGACGGACTCGGTCCGCGGCCGCCGGTGTGGGCCCCGGCACGGGTGTGGCTGGAGGTCCGGGACGCGCGGGCCACGGCCGCCGCGCTGGCCGCCGCCGGCATCCCTCCGCTCGCCCCCGTGTTCACGGTCGCCACCGGCAGGACCGTCGAGATCGCCGACCCCTGGGGCAACGTCATCGGCTTCACGGACTACACCAAGCGGCCCGAACTCGCCCGCCGCCCCTGAGCGCCGCCCCGCCCGTACGCGCCGCCCCGCCCGCACACGTCGCCCTGCCCGGCACCAAGCACCGCCGCGCGGGCGGCGGGCGGCGCGGGGCGTGCGGGGAGAGGGCGCCGGGCGTGACGCCGGGCACACCCATCCCCCTGACTTGAACATGTTCAAAAGCAGGTCTACATTTCTGCTCGACAGCGTTTTGAACGCGTTCAAGAAGGGGTGGGGACATGGACCTCACGGTCGTCGCGTACGTCATCTATCTGCTGGTCAGCATCGCGCTGACGGTCTGGGTGGCGCGCACTCTGAGCCACAACGGACGGATCTTCCTCGCCGACGTGCTGCACGGGAACGAGAAGCTCGCCGAAGCCGTCAACCACCTGCTGGTGGTGGGCTTCTACCTGGTCAACCTGGGCTTCGTCGCGCTCTACCTGAACGGGGACGACGAGATCGAGAACGCCCGCGGGGTCTTCGAGGCCCTGTCGACCAAGCTCGGCGTCGTCCTGCTCGTGCTCGGCGTCATGCACCTCGGCAACGTGTACGTGCTCAACAGGATCCGCCGGCGGGGCGTGATGGAGCGGGAGCAGCTGCCGCCCGTCGGGCCGACGGACTGGATCGCGCCCCCGGCCGGGGTGTGACCCCGGTGGCCGCCTCCCAGGGCACCCTGGACCGGGACGCCGCGCGCGTCCCGGTCCGCGGGCTCACCGTTCTCTACGACGCGCGGTGCTCGCTGTGCGCCTTCCTGCGCGACTGGCTGGCGAAACAGTCCCAGCTGGTTCCGCTGCGGCTGGTGCCGGCCACCTCCGAAGAGGCCCGAGGGCTCTTCCCGGCCCTCGACCACCGGGCCACCCTCGACGAGATCACCGTCGTGGGCGACGCCGGCCAGGTCTACCGGGGGGCGGCCGCCTGGGTCGTCTGCCTGTGGGCGCTGCGCGAGTACCGGGCGCTCGCGCACCGGCTGAGCACCCCGGCGGGTGCCCTGCTCGCGAGGGGCGCGATGCTCGCCGCCGCCAAGTGGCGCGCGGGCCACCGCCGCCCCGAGGGATGGGGCGGGCAGGCCTACCGGCGGGACGACGGCTGGGTGTACGAGCCGACCGTCGGATGGCTGTACAACCCTCCCGGCTGTGACGGCGGCACCTGTTCCACTCGTTAGGCTCATGACCGTGCCAGCACCGACAGAGGACCCCGGCCCCGGCAAGGACTCCGAGGGCCCGGACCAGAGCCCGGACCAGAGCCCGGACAAAGGCCCCGCCAAGAGCGAGCAGACCCGCGCCCTGATCCTGGAGACGGCTCTCCGGCTGTTCCAGGAGCGGGGGTACGACAAGACGACCATGCGGGCCATCGCCAAGGAGGCCGGGGTCTCGGTCGGCAACGCGTACTACTACTTCGCCGGCAAGGAGCACCTGATCCAGGGCTTCTACGACCGGATCGGCGCCGAGCACCAGGTGGCGGTCCGGCCGGTCCTGGAACGCGAGAAGGATCTGGAGGCGCGGATCGCGGGCGTGCTGAAGGCATGGCTGGACGTGGCGGAGCCGTACCACGAGTTCGCGGCGCAGTTCTTCAAGAACGCCGCCGATCCCGACAGCCCGCTCAGCCCCTTCTCGCCCGAGTCGGCCGGACCGCGCGAGGAGTCCATCGCCCTGCACCGGAAGGTGCTCGCGGGGTCGAAGGCGAAGGTCCCCGAGGAGCTGCGGGACGTGCTCCCCGAGCTGATGTGGCTGTCGCAGATGGGGCTCGTCCTGTACTGGGTCTTCGACCGCACGGAGGGACGCGAGCGCAGCTACCGGCTCGCCGAGCGCGGCGCCCGGCTCACCACCCGGGGTGTCGCACTGGCCCGCTTCCGGGTGCTGCGACCGCTCGTCCACGAGGTGCACGAGCTGTTCACGGACTTCCTGCCGGGGATGACGAGGCTGCTCCCCGATCCGGCGGTCAAGGCGCGGACCGAGTGATCACACCAGCGGCTCCACGTGCTGGCCGAGCCCCTCGGGGACGAGTACGCGGGTCATCGCGTCCACGCCCCCGGGGAACTCGCCGTGCTGCCCGACTCGATCGGCGCCAAGGTGGCCCCGGACGTCGACGAGATCCTGAAGGCAGGCCGGTCCACGGCTAGTTGACCGCGTCGACCTCGTCCTCCGACAACTCCACGTCGTACACCAGCGGTTCGCCGCCCACCAGCACATGACCGGCACGGGCCGCGTACGAGGGTGCCGTCGCCGCCAGGAGGTACGTCCCCGGGGCCGGCACCGAGACGATGTACGAGCCGTCGGCCAGTGACGTCACCCGGTCCAGCTGGCGCCCGCCCTTGGAGAGCAGCGTGACGACCGCCCCGTCGAGGGGTTCGCCCGTCGCGTCGCGCACGAAGCCGTGGACGGCCGTCGCTCCGCCCTGCGCGGGCACCGGCACCGGCTCGGCCTCCTCCGCCGGTTCCACCGCCAGGTGCGGCAGCCGCTTGTCGAGCCCGGCCGGCAGCCACCAGTTGGAGTTGCCGAGCAGATGCATCGCGGCCGGCACCAGCGCCGTCCGGAGGATGAACGCGTCGAGCGCGACCGCCGCCGCCAGACCGACGCCCGCCATCGCCGCCCCCGAGTCGCCGCTCAGGACGAAGGCCAGGAAGACACAGACCATGATCAGGGCCGCGGAGTTGATGACCCGGCTGGTCTCCGCGAGACCGACCCGCACCGCCCGCGCGTTGTCCCTGGTGTGCACCCACTCCTCGTGCATCCGGCTCACCAGGAACACCTGGTAGTCCATCGACAGGCCGAAGAGCAGCGAGAGCATGATGACCGGCAGGAAGGCGTTGATCGGCCCCTCCTTGCCGAGGCCCAGCAGGTCCAGACCCCAGCCCCACTGGAACACCGCGACGAGGACACCGAAGGACGCGGCGGCCGCGATCAGGTTCATCACGGCGGCCGTCAGCGGCACCACCAGGGAGCGGAACGCGACCATCAGCAGCAGGAAGCCGAGGCCGATGATGGTCGCGATGAACAGCGGGAGGCGGTCCCCGGTCACCGTGGAGAAGTCCTTGGAGATCGCCGTCACACCGCCCACGTGGGCCTGGACGCCCGCGTCCGGGATCGCCCTGTCGCGCAGGGCGTCGATGAGCCGGTCCGTCTTCTCGGACTGCGGCGAGGTGGTCGGCACGACCTGGATCACCGTGACGCCCCCGGCGGGCGGCAGCGCGGCGACCCGGGCGACACCGTCGGTCGCGCGGATGTTCCGCACGAGCGCGTCCGTGTCACCGCCGGACGAGACCACCTGGAGCGGGCCGTTGAAGCCGGGCCCGAAGCCCTCCGCGAGCAGGTCGTACGCCTTCCGCGTCGTCGTGGTCGCGTCGTCGTTGCCCTGGTCGGTGGCACCGAGCCGCAGCGACAGCACGGGCAGCGCGAGCACCGCCATGACGACCACGGCCACCGCGGCGATCGTCCGCGGACGTTTCTGCACGCCCGCCGACCAGCGCGCGGCCGGACCGCTCGCGGACTCCGGCTCACGGCCGCCCTCGGCGGCCAGCTTGCGCCGCTGTCGGCGGCTGAGCACCCGCGGACCGAGGAAACCGAGCAGCGCCGGCAGCAGCGTGACCGCCGCGAGCACGCTGAACACGACCGTCAGCGAGGTGCCGATGACCACGCCGTCCAGGAAACGCAGGTTGGTCACGAGCATCCCGGCCAGCGCGATGCACACCGTGCCGCCCGCGAACAGCACGGCCCGCCCCGACGTGTTGAGCGCCGTGACCGCCGACTCCTCGGGGTCCGCGCCGCGCAGGATGCCGCGCCGGTGCCGGGTGACGATGAACAGCGCGTAGTCGATGCCGACGCCGAGCCCGATCAGGGTGGCGAGCAGCGGAGCCAGGTCGGGCACGTCCGTGACATGGCTGATCAGCTGCGTGGAGAACAGCCCGGTGCCCACGCCGAAGATCGCGATGCCGAGCGGGAGCAGCATCGCGAAGAGCGAGCCGAAGGCGAGGAAGAGGACGACGGCCGCGGCCAGGATGCCGACCATCTCGGCGAGCCCGGTGGGCGGTTCCTGGACCCGCTGGATCGCCTGGCCGCCCAGGGCCACCCGCAGACCGGCGCGATCGGCGCCCTGCGCCGTGTCGACGACGCTCTGCACCAGCTCCTTGGGCACGGCGTTGGCCTGCTCGGCGAAGGTGACCTGGGCGTAGGCGATCCGCCCGTCCGCGCTGATCTGCGCCGCGCCCTGCGCGCCCGTGTACGGGCTGGTGACGCCGCCGACCCCCTTCATGCCGCCGATCTTCTCGAGCACCGGCTGGATCCGGGAGCGTACGGCCGGGTCCCGGACCGTACCCGCGTCGACCTTCCACACCACCGTGTCGGTGTCGCCCGCGCGGTCCGGGAAGGCCTTCTCCATCAGGTCGTACGCGCGCTTGGAGTCCGTGTCGGGCAGGGAGAACACGTTCGCGTAGTCCGTTCCCGCGGTGGACGCCGCGGCCCCCAGTCCGAGCAGCGCCCCCACCCACAACAACAGGACCACCAGCCGGTGCCGATAGCACCACCGTGCCAATGTCGCCACGCTCAACGCTCCTTAGTCGGTCGGTCGGTCCCCCAGGTCCTGGAAGAACCATCGACCGGCGTGCTCGCGCGATGAACGACCTGCCCATGACTCTCAAGGAACTCCAAGGCGGGAGCCGCCCCCCGGCGCGACGGGCACGCGGATACTGAGGGCATGACCGCTCATGAGGGTGCCACCGTCCTCGTCGTCGAGGACGAGCCGAGCATCGCGGACGTCCTCGCGATCGCCCTGCGCTACCACCGCTTCGAGGTCATGACCGCGGGCACCGTCCGCCGGGCACTCACGCTCGCCGAGCGCACCCGGCCCGACGCGGCCCTGCTCGACGTGATGCTGCCGGACGGCGACGGCCGGGCCCTGGGCCGTGAACTGCGCGTACGGCAGCCCGATCTGGCGGTCGTCTTCCTCACCGCCCGGGACGCCCCCGCGGAGATCGTGGGCGCGCTCGGCTTCGGCGACGACTACATCACCAAACCGTTCAACATCGACGAGGTCGTCGCCCGTATCACCGCCGTCCTGCGCCGCACCCGCCCCGCCGACGTCCTGCCGCAGCGCCCGCCGCTGCGCTACGGCGAACTGGAGCTGGACGAGACGACGTACTCCGTGCACCGCGGCGAGCGGACCGTGGAACTGACCCCGACCGAGTACGCGCTGCTGCGCTTCCTGGTGCGCAACGGCGGCCGGATCGTGCCCAAGGAACAGCTCCTGAGGCACGTGTGGCAGTACGAGCACCCGGCCGAGTCGACCGTCGTGGAGACCTACATCAGCTATCTGCGGCGCAAGCTCGAACCCCTCGGACCGCCGGTCATCCAGACCCGGCGGGGAGTCGGGTACGGGCTCGCATGAGGCTCCCGGACCGCGTCCTCTCGGCCCGGGCGGGCATCCGGCGCCCCCGCCGCCATCACGGGATCCACTCACTGCGCGGCAAGCTGACGCTCGCCAACGTGGCCCTGCTGGCCCTGGGCATCATCGTGGCGACCGCCGTCAGCCTGATGGGCATGCGGCACTACCTGATCGACCAGGTCGACGCGGAGCTGGTCAAGACGCGGGACTCGCTGACCGGTTCCCAGCTCACGCTGCACCAGATCGACTCACTGACCGCGCTGTCCTTCGTCCGCAACCACCTGACCCCCCGCCCGGACGGCTCCCCGCAGCCGGACTCGATCTTCGCGGCGGTGGACGGCCGGGGGCAGCCGCTCAGCATCGGCGGGTTCAAGCCGACCGGCACCCAGCGCGCACTGGTCGCCGCGGTGGACGACCCGCGCGCCCTCGTCCGCGGCGGGGCACTGCACGACATCACGGTGCACGGCGCCGCCTACCGTACGACCGGGGCGCGGCTCGCCGACGGCACCTACGTGCTGCTCGCCACCTCCACCGACGCGCTCCACAAGGGCATAGCCAAGGCCCTCCGGCTCGACCTCGCCGTGGGGACCCTGCTGCTGACGCTGCTCGCGGTCCTGACCATGCTCAGCGTGAGCCGTCGGCTGCGGCCGCTGGAGGACATGGTGGAGACCTCGTCGGCGATCGCCGAGGGGGACCTGACGCGTCGCGTGCCCTCCAGCCATCATCCGACCCAGGAGGTCGAACAGCTGCGGCTGGCCCTCAACTCCATGCTCCAGCAGGTCGAATCGGCCTACCGGACGCGTGAGCGCAGCGCCGCCCAGCTGCGGCGGTTCGTCGGCGACGCCTCGCACGAGCTGCGCACGCCGCTGGCCGCGATCCGCGGCTACCTCCAGCTGTACGACAAGGGGATGCTGAGCGAGCCGGCCGAGCGCCGGCGGGCCTGGGACCGGATGAACGCAGAGGCCGACCGGATGGGGCGGCTGGTGGACGAGCTGCTCACCCTGGCCCGGCTCGACCAGCGGCCGGAGCTGCGGTTCAGGAACGTCGACCTGAGCCGGCTGGTACGGGACGCCGCCGAGGATCTGCGCGCCCAGCAGCCGGGACGGCCGGTGACGGTGGGCGCGGACGGCACCCTGCTGGTGCTCGCCGACGAATCGGGGCTGCGGCAGGTCCTGGGCAACCTGGTGGCCAACGTCCGTACGCACACGCCCGCCGAGGTGCCGGTGCGGCTCGGTCTGGAGCGCGCGGACGGGGTCGTACGGCTGTGTGTCGCGGACCAGGGTCCGGGGCTCGCCGAGGACGACGCGGCCCGCATCTTCGACCGGTTCTTCCGGGCGGGGGGCGGTGCGGGCAGCGGTCTGGGGATGGCGATCGTGCAGGGGGTGGTGACGGCTCACGGGGGTGATGTGGCGGTGCGCACGGCACCGGGCGAGGGGCTCGCCGTGACCGTGACCCTGCCTGCGCGCTGACCTGCTTGAACATCTGCGGTGGTGCCCTTGAACATAAGCAGACCCAGGGCATTGAACACGGCCCGCCGTGGTGCCGTACACAGAAGCGGACGGCCCGGCCTCTTCGGCACGGTCCGCCGCGCCACCACCGGGCTTCGCACGGAAGGACCTTCGGGTTGTCGTTCAACACGAGCTCTCGACAGCTGCCGGACACGGACGAGACGCCCGAAGAGGCGCGCCCGCAGCAGACCCGCACGCCGGACGCGCCCGCCGCCGTGGACGCCGAATCCGTCGACCGTTCCGACGCCGCTGAATCCGTCGACCGTTCCGACGCTGCCGAACCCGCCGACCGTTCCGACGCCGCCGAACCCGCCGACCGTTCCGACGCCGCCGAACCCGCCGACCGTTCCGACGCCGCCGAACCCGCCGACCGTTCCGACGCCGCCGAACCCGCCGGCTCTCCCGAACGCGCCGGCTCTCCCGAACGCGCCGGCTCTCCCGAACGCGCCGGCTCTGCCGAGCCCGCGCGGGCCGCCGCGGCCGCCGACTCCCCCGAAGCGGTCGAACCCGAAGGCTCCGCCGAGGTCACCGCGCCCGCCGGAACGGCCGAACCCGTCGACTCCCCCGAGGCCGCGAAGACCACCGCCACCGCCGCCGAATCCTCGGAACCTGCCGAGGCGGTGGAAGCGGCTGAAGCCGCGGAAGCGGCCGAACTCACGGAAGACGCCGCGTCCCCGGAGCACGCGGTACCCACGGAGGACTCCGGACCCACGGACCACGCCGAACCCGCGGAAACAGCAAGCCCCACGGACCACGCCGTACCCACGGAGGACGCCGGGCCCACGGACCACGGCGAACCCGCGGAAACCGCAGGCCCCACGGACCACTCCGAACCCGCCGGCCCCCCGGAGACCGCCGGGTCCCCGGAGACCGCCGAACCCGTCGCCCCCGGAGGGGAAAGCACGGCCGGATCGCCTCCGGTCAAGGGCCGGTGGCGTCGGTGGCGGGGGTGGCGGGCGAAGCACCCTGCCGCGGCGCGGGCCCTGACCTGGACCACCACCGGTCTCGCCGCCGTGCTCGTGCTGTTCGCGCTGCTCATGCCGAACAGCAGCGCCGGCTTCCGGCCCGGCGAGTTCGTCCGCATCCCGGTCGAAGCGATCTTCGGCGCCGCCGTGCTGATCGTCCTGCCCCGCAGGCCCCGGCTGGTGGTGGCGGCGGTCGCCGGCCTGGCCCTGGGCGCGCTGACCATCCTGAACCTCCTCGACATCGGCTTCAACGAATACCTCGGGCGGGGGTTCAACCTCGTCCTCGACTGGGCGCTGTTCGGCGACGCCCAGGCCTATCTCCAGGACACGATGGGCAAGCAGGCGACGCTCGGCATCGTCGTCGCCCTGGTGCTGTTCGTGATCGTCCTGCTCGCCGTCATGTCGCTGGCGGTCGTCCGGCTGGCCGGCCTGCTGTCCCGCCACACCGCGACGGCCACCCGCTCGACCCTGGTGCTCGGCACCGTCTGGATCGCCTGCGCGGCGCTCGGCGTGCAGTTCACCGGCGTGCCGGTCGCCTCCGACCGCACGGCCAAGTCCGTCGAGGACCGCACCAAGCGGGTGCAGGCGACCCTGCGGGACGAGGCGGCGTTCGCCAAGTTCGCGAAGAAGGACGCCTTCGCCAACACCCCGCCGGACCAGCTCCTGACGGACCTGCGCGGCAAGGACATGATGATCACCTTCATCGAGAGCTACGGCCGCAGCGCGATCGAGGACCCGGTCATGGCGCCGGGGGTGGACGCGACCCTCACGGCCGAGAACCAGAAGCTGGTCAAGGCCGGGTTCGCGGCGAAGAGCGGCTGGCTGACCTCGGCGACGTACGGCGGAAGCAGCTGGCTGGGCCACTCCACGTTCCTGTCGGGCCTGTGGATCAGCAACCAGCAGCGGTACCGCACCGTCACGGCGGGCGAGCACCTGACCCTCACCAAGGCCTTCAAGAAGTCGGGCGGCTGGGACACCGTCGGTGTCATGCCGGGCGTCCAGAAGGCCTGGCCCGAGTCCAAGTTCTACGGCCTCGACAAGGTCTACGACTCCCACAAGCTCGGCTACAAGGGCCCGAAGTTCAGCTGGTCGACGATGCCCGACCAGTACGCGCTGACCGCGTTCGAGCGCCTGGTGCACGGCAAGAAGCACGACAAGCCGCTGATGTCGGAGATCATCCTGACCTCCAGCCACCAGCCCTGGGCGCCGATCCCCGAGCTGGTACCGCAGGACCAGGTCGGCGACGGCTCGGTCTACGACGCCATCGAGAAGGCCGGCAAGAAGCCCGCCGACATCATCACCGACTCCGCGAAATCGAAGCAGGAGTACGGCAAGTCCATCCAGTACTCGGTGTCGAGCCTGATCAACTACCTGGTGAAGTACGGCGACAAGAACACCGTGCTGATCTTCCTCGGTGACCACCAGCCCATCGCCCGGGTCAGCGGCAACCACGCCAGCCGGGACGTGCCGGTGTCGATCGTCGCCAAGGACCCGAAGGTCCTGGACAAGATCGCCGACTGGGGGTGGACGGACGGTCTCCAGCCCGAGCACAACGCCCCGGTCTGGAAGATGAGTTCCTTCCGCGACCGCTTCATGACCGCGTACGGCTCGACTCCGGCCCCGTGAGCCGGCCGGCGCCGGAAGCCGTCGCTCAGGCCTGCCGGGAGGCCAGCTCCACGATCGTGATGTCCGAGGGCGCTCCCACCCGGGTCGGCGGCCCCCAGGCTCCCGCACCCCGGGAGACGTACAACTGTGTGTCGCCGTACCGTTCGAGGCCCGCGACGGTGGGGTTGGCGAGCTCGGCGACGTAGTTCCCGGGCCAGAGCTGGCCCCCGTGGGTGTGTCCGGAGAGCTGGAGGTCGACACCGTGGCGTACGGCGTCGTGGATCTGGACCGGCTGGTGCGCGAGCAGCACCACGGCCCGTGAGGTGTCCCGGCCGTCCAGCGCCCTGCCGAAGTCGGGGCCGTGCCCCTCGCTCTCGCCGGCCACGTCGTTGACCCCGGCGAGGTCGAATCCGGCCAGTTCCGTCCGCGCGTTCTCCAGCGGACGCAGCCCCAGTTCGCGTACTTCCGCGACCCACTGCGCGGCGCCCGAGTAGTACTCGTGGTTGCCGGTGACGAAGTACGAGCCGTGCCGCGCCCGCAGTCCCGCGAGGGGCGCGGCGGCCGGTCCCAGGTTCTTCACGCTGCCGTCGACCAGGTCCCCGACCACCGCGATCAGGTCGGGCTGCGTCGAGTTGATCGTGTCGACGACCCGCCGGCAGAAGTCCCGGCCGAGGACGGGCCCGAGGTGGATGTCGCTGACGACGGCGATCCGGAAGCCGTGCGCGGACCGGGGCAGCCTGGCCAGCGGTACGGTCACCCGCTTCACGCGGGGCCCGCGCAGGACGCCGTAGGTGCCGTACCCGACGGTTCCCACGGCGACGGCGGCGGCGGTCCCGCCCACGGCCCGCGAGACGAAGAGCCGCCGCGACGGTCCCGGCGCGACGCCGTCCGCCCGTCCCGCACCCGCCGCCGCCCGTGCGGGGGCGTCGGGCCGTCCGGGCGTGGCGGCCCGCGTGCCGGCACCGGCTTCCCGCGGGCCGGCCGGGGCGAGAGGCTCCGTGGCCGGGCCGGGAGGGGTGCCGGGTCCCGTCGCCGCCCCCACGACGGCGCGCGGCGCCACCGGCCCGTCGGCGGTCCGCCGCCGCACGAGCCGTGCCACCAGGGGCCGTACGGCCTCGCCCGCCACGACCGCGAGCAGCAGGTAGAGGGCAAGTGCCATCCACAGGAAGCCGGGCCAGGCCAGCGTCCGCTGGAGCCAGAAGGGCGCTCCCCCGCGTTCCGCGGCGACCGCGCCGACCATCAGTACGGGGCCGGCGACGAAGGCCACGGTGCCCGCGCGGCGCGCGAGCCCCGGACCGGACGTCGTGTCGCGCACCAGACGGCGCCACAGGTACCGGTGCAGACCCGCGAAGGCGGTCAGGACCGCCAGACCCACCAGCAGGAAGACGATGACCACGGCCGCGTGTCCCCCGCCGCTATGACGTCTGTCGCAAGGCGCGCAGCCCGCGGAACCCGATGGCCCCGACGACCGTCCCCAGAACAAAGGAGACCACGGCGAGCGTCAGATGGACCCAGAAGTACGCCGTCGGATCCCCCGCGTCGTCGAACGCGAGCCCGCTGCCGTCCTTCCACAGGTTCTTGACGAAAGTGATCCAGATGATCCAGCTCCACACCCCGAAGGCGAGCAGGAACCAGGAGACGGGGCGGCTGAGCTTCATGGGTCCAGTATCGCCGCCATCGGTCGTCACCCGTGGCCGGGGTGGGCAGGGTGAGAGGACTTCACCGCCGGAGCCCTGTACTTTCTCGACCGTGCCCGCCTTCAAGAAGACCATCAACCGATCGTTGTTGGTCACATCAGCCACTCTGTTGTCCCTTTCGCTGACCGCCGCTCCGGTCCTGGCCGCCGACAAGCCGTCGGCCTCGCCGTCGCCGAGCGCCACACCCCCGGCGAACATGTCGACGGTGGGCGGCGCTCGGCTCGGCCTGCCCGGGACCCAGGCCGACCTGGGCAGCGGCGCCCCCGTGCTGCCGAAGGACGTCACCGCGCGCTCCTGGATCGTCACCGACGCCGAGTCCGGGGCCGTCCTGGCCGCGCACAACGCGCACTGGCGACTGCCCCCGGCGAGCACCCTGAAGATGCTCTTCGCCGACACGCTGCTGCCGAAGTTCCCCCGGACCGAGCGGCACAAGGTCGCCGTCACCGACCTCGCGGAACTCGGCGCGGGCTCCAGCCTGGTGGGGATAAAGGAGAACGAGACCTACACGGTGCACGACCTGTGGCTCGGGGTGTTCCTGCGCTCGGGCAACGACGCCGTGCACGTGCTGTCCGCGATGAACGGCGGCGTCGCGCAGACGGTCACGGAGATGCAGACGCACGCCGACGACCTTCAGGCCCTGGACACGCACGTGGTCACCCCCGACGGCTACGACGAGAAGGGCCAGGTGTCCTCGGCGTACGACCTGACCCTGTTCGCCCGTTCGGGACTACAGAAGAAGGACTTCCGGGAGTACTGCTCGACGGTGCGGGCGAAGTTCCCCGGCGAGACGAAGAAGGACAAGAAGGGCAAGACCAACCGTGAGTCCTTCGAGATCCAGAACACCAACCGGCTGCTGACCGGAGACAGCGACATCTCCACGTACCAGGGCATCGCGGGCGTGAAGAACGGCAACACCACCAACGCGGGGGCGACCTTCACCGGTGTCGCCGAACGCAACGGCAAAGTGCTGCTGGTCACCGTGATGAACCCGGAGAAGCACGAGCACAACGAGGTCTACAAGGAGGCCGCGCAGCTGCTCGACTGGGGCTTCAAGGCCGCGGACAAGGTCACGCCGGTGGGTGAGCTGGTACCGCCGAAGAGCGCGGACACCAGTACGCAGGCGGGCTCGGACCCGTCGGCCGGCGCCCCGTCCGCCGCGTCCGGCACGGGCCGGGGATCGACGGCGCCGGTGGCCGCCTCCGCGGGCGCCAAGGACGGTTCGAGCGGGGTCGGGATCGCGCTGGCCGTCGCCGGCGGTCTCCTCGTGCTGCTGGCAGGCAGCGCCTTCCTGGTCAACCGGCGGTGGCCGCTGCCGGACCTGATGCGCCGGCGCCGCTGACCCCTTCGGTCCCGGGGCCGCCCGGTGCGTCGGCCGCGGGGCCGGCGCGTGTGCCGGCCCCGGGCTCCGGTTCCCCGGGCTCCGGCTCCTCGGACCCCTGGTCCTCGTGCTCCGGCTCCTCGTGCTCCGTCGCCGTCCAGGACGCGCAGAACAGGAGCAGTTTCGCGGTGAAGTTGATCCAGAGCAGCAGCGCGACGGGCACCCCGAAGGCGCCGTACATGCTCTTCGACGCGATGCCCCTCATGTAACTGCTGAGCAGCAGCTTGAGCAGTTCGAACCCCGCGGCGCCGATGAGGGCCGCGACGACGAGCCGGCGACGGGACGGTTCGACGCCGGGCAGCAGGGTCAGCAGGTACAGGAGCAGCAGGAAGTCGGCGAGCACGGCGACGCCGAACGCTGCGGCCTGGAGCAGCCCCCCGCCCCAGCCGTCCTTGTCGACGCCGAACAGCCGGGCCGTCCAGCCGACCGTCGTGGAGGCGGCGGCCGAGGCGCCGACCGTGACGAGCACCGCGCCGCCGAGCCCGACGAGGACGCCGCCGTCCACGAGCTTGCGCAGCAGGGGGTTCTCCTCGCTGTCGGGCAGCTCCCAGACCGCGCGCAGACAGTCCCGCATCTGGCCGACCCAGCCGATGCCGGTGAGCAGCAGGACGGCGCCCGCGATGACGCCGATCGTGCCCGCGTTCTGCACCAGCGTGTTGATGTCCAGCTGGTCGGAGATCCCCGGCACCTGCTCGGCGATCTTGTCCTGGAGCTGTTTCTGCTGATGGACGCTGAGCGTGGCGGCGCCGACCGCGGCGGCGACGGTCAGCAGCGGGAAGAGCGCCACGAAACTGACGAAGGTCATCGCGGCGGCGAGCCGCGTCCACTTCACCCGGTCCAGCCGTTCGTACGACCGCCATGCGTGCGTGGCCATCAGGCGGATGACCAAAGGGCCCACGCCGGGGAGCTTGCTCAGCCAGTCCATGATCCGAATCTGCCCTCGCCTCGGGAAACCAATGTCCGGGTACCCCGAAATCGCAGGACAGTGGCGGACGCCATGCCGATCCCCGCTCCCGGGGCGGTGTCGGCGCGGTGCGAGGTGAGTCCGAGGGCGTGGTGGCCGACGGTGGCGACGCCGCGCGGTTCCCGGGTGAGCCGGGGGGCCGCGGCGCGCCGGGCCGGAGTCACCACTTCACGACCGCGAGGCCGTACATCGCGAGCCACACCAGGCCGATGAGGGCGAGCGGCCGGTCGCGCAGCACGACGTCCTCGGGTTCGCCGGCGGTGCCCCGGTCGGCGAAGACCGCGTACCGCAGGACGGCGAGGATGAAGGCGACCATCGACAGCTGGCGCCAGGGCAGCGCACCGGCACCGGGCACGCCGCCGCCTTCGAGGGCCCACAGGCAGTAGCCGAGGACGGAGACCCCGGCCGCCAGCTGCCAGACGAAGCGCAGGTAGCCGGTGGTGTACTCGGTGAGGAGCGCGCGGGTGACCCCCGCCTTCCCCGCCATCTGGACAGCCTCGGAGTATCGTTTCGCCGACACCATGAAGAGCGCGCCGAAGCCCGTGGTGATCAGAAACCAGCGCGAGAGCGGGATGCCGAGGGCGAGGCCGCCGATCATCGCCCGCATCAGGAATCCGGTCGTCACCACGACGAGATCCACGACCAGGACGTGCTTGAGGCTGACGCAGTAGGCCAGCTGCATGCCGAGGTAGGCGGTCAGCAGCGCCGCGGTGACCGGGGAGGACAGCCAGGCGGCGAGGGCGGGGCCGAGGACGGCGAGGACGCCCCCGACGCCGTAGGCGACCCTGACCGGGACCTGACCGGCGGCCACCGGGCGGCGGCGTTTGACCGGGTGGGCACGGTCGGCGACGGCGTCCCGAGCGTCGTTGATCAGGTACACGGCGGCGGCGCAGGCCGTGAACAGGACGAAGACGAGGGCGAGTTGGGTCAGCGCGTGCCGGGAGAAGAGCTGCCCCGCGGCCGCCGGAGCCGCCGCCACCAGCAGGTTCTTCACCCATTGACGGGGGCGGGCGGTCTTCAGCAGGCCGAGCGCGAGGCTCCCGGTGCGCGCGGGCACGGGCGGGGTGCCGCGGTGCTCCAGGAGCACCGTGCGCTCAGCCATGACCGGTCTCCGTCCCCTGGACGCCCAGCCAGGCCGTCAGGGCTCCGAGGACCACGCCCGCGACGACGTCGGAGGGGTAGTGGACGCCGGCGACCAGCCGTGAGACGCACATGGCGGCGGCGAGCGGCGGTACCACCCGGGCGCCGAGCCGTCCGAACGCCACCGCGGCGGCCGTCGCCGAGGTGGCGTGCGAGCTGGGGAACGAGTGACGTCCGGCCGTACGGACCAGGGGTGCGAGGTGCGCGGGGCGCGGACGGCGCACGATCCGTTTCAGGCCCATGCTGGCGAGGTGCGCGGTACCGGTGAGCGCGGTGCCGCGCAGCCACGCGCCGCGCCGCCCCCGGTCGACGGCCGCCCCCGTGAGCCCGGCCGCCAGCCACAGCGCGCCGTGCTCCCCGCTCCAGGACAGGGCGCGCGCGACCGCCGCCACCCGTGGATCCGTGCCGCACGCGTGGAATGCCGACAGCAGCCGGCGGTCCATGTCGTCAAGGTCGTCCATGTGATCTCACTCTTCTAGAGAGTGACCGAAGAATTACGGCAATCAGTGATGACATCTCATTAATCACCCATTTCGGTGAGGAGCCGTTGGCACCAGGGAGAGCGGGGTGTTATGCACCTTTTTCGGCGATACGGTCACGGTCATGCCTGCCGACACCGCCGCCGACGCCGGCTCCGACACCGGCTCCGCTCCCCCTCCCGCCCCCCGGCGCGTCTCCGTCCCCGTCACGACCGAGACCGTCTCCGTCACGGGCTGGGGCCGCACCGCCCCCACCGCCGCGCGGCTGGTCCGCCCGCGCAGCTACGCGGAGGCGGCGGCCGCGGTCCGCATGTGCGGGGCGCGCGGGGGCATCGCACGGGGGCTGGGCCGTGCGTACGGCGACGCGGCGCAGAACGCGGGCGGGGCCGTGCTCGACATGACGGGCCTGGACCGCGTCCACACCGTCGACGCCGTCTGCGGCACCGTGCTGTGCGACGCCGGGGTGAGTCTGCACCGGCTGATGGAGGTCCTGCTCCCGCTCGGCTGGTTCGTACCGGTCACGCCCGGCACCCGCCACGTCACGGTCGGCGGGGCGATCGGCGCGGACATCCACGGCAAGAACCACCACGGCGCGGGCTCCTTCTCCCGCCATGTGCTCTCCTTCGACCTGCTGACCGCGGACGGCGGGATCCGCACCGTGGACCGCGGCAGCCCCCTCTTCGACGCCACCACCGGCGGCATGGGCCTGACCGGCGTGATCCTTTCGGCGACCGTCCGGCTCCTGCCCGTGGAGACCTCGCTGATGTCCGTCGACACCGAACGCGCGGCGGACCTGGACGACCTGATGGCCCGCCTCACCGCCACCGACCACCGCCACCGCTACTCGGTCGCCTGGATCGACCTGCTCGCGCGCGGCCGGTCGACGGGACGCGCGGTCCTCACCCGGGGCGAGCACGCGCCCCTCGACGCCCTGCCCGCCCGCGCGCGCAGACGGCCCCTCGCGTTCCGCCCCCGCCGGCTTCCGGCCGCGCCCGCCTTCGTACCGGAGGGGCTGCTCGGCCCCACCACGGTCGGCCTCTTCAACGAGCTCTGGTACCGCAGGGCGCCCCGCGCGCGCACCAGGGAACTGCAGACGATCCCCGCCTTCTTCCACCCCCTCGACGGGGTGCCGCACTGGAACCGGATCTACGGACGCGCCGGCTTCGTGCAGTACCAGTTC
The DNA here is from genome assembly GCF_042734135.1 of Streptomyces sp. NPDC059668. NCBI lineage: Bacteria > Bacillati > Actinomycetota > Actinomycetes > Kitasatosporales > Streptomycetaceae > Streptomyces > Streptomyces sp. NPDC059668. Next base: position 102,559 of record NZ_JBHWEL010000016.1, read on the forward strand.
GTCGTCGGACACGGCCGGGAGGAGACCCTGCGCCGGATCGTGCGGCGCGTCTCGGAGCGCGGCTGCGCCTCCTTCCTCGCCGTCCTCAAGCGCTTCGGAACGGCCGACCCCGGCTGGCTGTCCTTCCCGATGCCCGGCTGGACCCTCGCCCTGGACATCCCCGCGAACCTGCCCGGACTCGACACCTTCCTCGACGGACTGGACGAGGAGGTGGCCGGGGCGGACGGGCGCGTCTACCTCGCCAAGGACGCACGGCTGCGGCCCGAGCTGCTCGGCCGGATGTACCCGCGGCTGGCCGAGTTCCGGCGGCTGCGCGCCGAGTTGGACCCCGGCGGCGTGTTCACCTCGGACCTGTCCCGCCGGCTCGGACTCTGAGCGACCGCACGCCGCCCCACGCCCCCACCACCTTCTAGGAGCTGACATGAAGGACGCCTTCGGTGCCCCCCAGTCCCTGCTGATCCTCGGCGGCACGTCCGAGATCGCGCTCGCCACGGCGCGCCGTCTGATCGCGCGCCGCACCCACACGGTGTGGCTCGCCGGACGTCCCTCGGCGGCCCTGGAACGGGACGCCGAGCACCTGCGCGGACTCGGCGCGGACGTCCGTACCGTCGCCTTCGACGCGCTCGACTGCGAGTCCCACGAGGCGGTGCTCGGCAAGGTCTTCGCCGAGGGCGACCTCGACATGGTGCTGCTCGCCTTCGGGATCCTCGGCGACCAGGCGCGCGACGAACGGGAGCCGCTCGCCGCGGCACGGATCGCGCAGACCAACTACACGGGCGCGGTGTCCGCGGGGCTGGTGTGCGCGCGGTCCCTCCAGACGCAGGGGCACGGCTCGCTGGTGGTGCTCTCCTCGGTCGCGGGCGAGCGGGCCCGCCGCTCCAACTTCATCTACGGGTCCAGCAAGGCGGGCCTGGACGTCTTCACCCAGGGCCTGGGCGACGCGCTCCACGGCACCGGCGTACACGTGATGGTCGTACGCCCCGGCTTCGTCCGCACGAAGATGACGGCGGACCTCGGCGACGTCCCCCTGTCCACCACCCCGGAGGCGGTCGCGACGGCCATCGAGGTGGGGCTGCGCCGGCGTTCGGAGACGGTGTGGGTGCCGGGGGCGCTGCGGCTGGTGATGTCGGCGCTGCGGCATCTGCCGCGGGCGCTGTTCCGGCGGCTGCCGATCTAGGGGCAGGCGTCCGGAACGGGCACCGCCCCCCGGCGCCACCTGGTCCGAACGACGGGCCCTAGGCCGTCAGCGTCGTGTCCTGGTCCGCGGGCGCGCAGGCCTGCGGCGGGACGACCGCGCCGCCGAACGCGTACTCGCGCAGCTTGCGCCAGACGCCGTCGGTGCCCTGCTCGTAGAGGGCGAAGCCGGTGCACGGCCACTGGGCCTCGTACCCCGCGAGCTCCTCGTAGGCCCGGTCCATCGCCGCTTCGTCGATGGCGTGCGCCACGGTGACGTGCGGGTGGTACGGGAAGTTCAGTTCGCGTGCCAACGGCCCCGACGCGTCCCTGACCTGCTTCTGAAGCCAGGTGCAGGCCTCCGCGCCCTCCACCACCCGGACGTAGACGACCGGCGACAGCGGCCGGAAGGTGCCCGTGCCGCACAGCCGCATCGGGAAGGGGCGCCCGGCGGCGGCGACCTCCAGGAGGTGCGCCTCGACCGTCGGCAGCGCCGAGGCGTCCACCTCCGTCGGAGGCAGCAGGGTGACGTGTGTGGGAATGCCACAAGCCGCGGGGTCACCGAAGCCCGCGCGCCGCTCCTGGAGCAGGCTGCCGTGAGGCTCCGGGACCGCGATCGACACTCCGATCGTTACGGTCCCCACGTCGTCTCCTGTCGTTGTGTCGATGTCCGGTCTTCCTGCGCGCAGGAACGACTGCCGGTTCGGCTATCGACTGTACGGCGATACGGCCCGATACCGGCCGTCGTACCGGTGTTGCTCTCGTCTCGTACGGGCTGTCGAACGGTGTCGCGCGGGCGCTCTCAGTGCTTGGCGGGCAGGAAACCCACCCGGTCGTACACCTGCGCGAGCGTCTCCGCGGCGACGGCGCGGGCCTTCTCGGCCCCCTTCGCCAGGATCGAGTCGAGCGTCTCCGGGTCGTCCAGATACTGCTGGGTGCGCTCCCGGAACGGCGTCACGAAGTCGACCATGACCTCGGCGAGGTCCGTCTTCAGCGCACCGTAGCCCTTGCCCGCGTACTTCTCCTCGAGTTCCGCGACACCGGTCGCGGTGAGGGTCGAGTAGATGGTCAGCAGATTGCTGACACCCGGCTTGAGCTCGGTGTCGTACCTGATCACGGTGTCCGTGTCGGTGACCGCGCTCTTGACCTTCTTGGCGGTCGCCTTCGGGTCGTCGAGCAGGTTGATGAGGCCCTTCGGCGTGGAGGCCGACTTGCTCATCTTGATCGACGGGTCCTGGAGATCGAAGATCTTCGCCGTCTCCTTGAGGATGTACGGCTTCGGGACCGTGAAGGTCTGGCCGAAACGGCCGTTGAAGCGCTCGGCGAGATCGCGCGTCAGCTCGATGTGCTGGCGCTGGTCCTCCCCCACCGGAACCTCGTTGGCCTGGTACAGCAGGATGTCCGCGACCTGGAGGATCGGGTACGTGAAGAGGCCGACGGAGGCGCGGTCGGAACCCTGCTTGGCGGACTTGTCCTTGAACTGGGTCATGCGGGACGCCTCGCCGAAACCGGTGAGGCAGTTCATGATCCAGGCCAGCTGGGCGTGCTCGGGGACATGACTCTGGACGAAGAGCGTGCAGCGCTCCGGGTCGAGGCCCGCGGCCAGCAGCTGGGCGGTGGCGAGCCGGGTGTTGGCGCGCAGGTCCGCCGGCTCCTGCGGAACGGTGATCGCGTGCAGGTCGACGACCATGTAGAACGCGTCGTGGGACTCCTGCAGAGCCACCCACTGGCGCACGGCGCCGAGGTAGTTGCCGAGGTGGAACGAGCCTGCCGTGGGCTGGATTCCGGAGAGCACGCGGGGACGATCAGAGGCCATGCCCACCATTCTCTCAGGTGTGGGCGCCCGGTCCGGAACTGGCGCGAAACAGAGGCGGCACGGGTGGGAACCGATCGGCCTTCGGCGGTGTAGCAAGAGTGTGAGGACGCGGGAGGGGGGCCGCATCGTCGTCGACGAGGCCGTGGTGATCGCACGCGTACGCGCCGGGGAGCCGGAGGCGTACGCGGAGCTGGTCCGCGCCCACACGGGCATCGCGATCAGGGCGGCCCGGGCGCTCGGAGCGGGTGCGGACGCGGAGGACGTGGTGCAACAGGCCTTCCTCAAGGCGTACTGCGCACTGGGGCGTTTCCGGGACGACGCGGCGTTCAAGCCGTGGCTGCTCTCGATCGTCGCCAATGAGACGAGGAACACAGTGCGCACGGCGGCGCGGCAGCGGACGCTGGCCGGCCGGGAGGCGGCGTTCGCGGAAGCGGACCCGCTGATACCGGAATCGGCGGACCCGGCGGCCGCCGCGCTCGGGGCGGAGCGCCGGGCGGCCCTGCTGGCGGCGCTCGACCAGCTGAGCGAGGAGCACCGGCTCGTCGTGACCTACCGCTATCTCCTGGAGATGGACGAACCGGAGACGGCCCAGGCCCTGGGCTGGCCCCGGGGCACCGTGAAGTCCCGCCTGAACCGCGCCCTGCGCAAGCTCGGCCGACTGCTGCCGGGCTTCGAGCCGGGCGAGCCCCGGGAAGGGGGTGACGCGCGTGTCTGAGCCGCACGGGGAACAGGGCCCGGGGCCCTCGGGTGACCGGGAGCGGGCGGGTCGCGAGGCCGCCCCGCGACTCACGGACGAGCTGCGCGCGCTCGGGCGCTCGCTGGACGGGCGGTCGCCGGACGGACGCGGCACGGCCGGCGACGAGTCGATGGCCGAGCGGGTGCTGGAGCGGATACTCGCTGAGCGGCTCCCGGTCCCGGTGGCCGTCCGGCCGGGGCCCGGCGAGCGTGTCCGGGCGGTGCGCCGCTGGGTGCGGCTGAGGGGGCGCGTGCTGGTCGCGGGCCTGTGCGGTCTGCTGACGGTGCTCGTGCTCACGCCTCCGGTGCGCGCCGCGGTCGTGGACTGGTTCGGCTTCGGCGGGGTCGAGGTGCGGTACGACCCGTCGGCGGTGCCGTCCCCGGGGGCCGAGGTGCCGGGCTGCGGACCCTCGCTCACCATGGCCGGGGCGACACGCCGGGCGGGGTTCGCGCCGCTCGTGCCGGACGCGCTCGGGGTGCCGGACGCGGTGACGGTCACGCGGGAGCCGAAGGTGCGGTTCCTGATGACTCTGTGCTGGCGCGAGCGGGGGCACACGATCCGGCTGGACGAGTACCCGGCCGGCCTGGACATCGCCTTCGCCAAGACGGTGCGGGAGCCGCCGGAGTGGCTGTCGCTGGGCGGGGACGCGAGTGGGGGCGGGGACGGGGACGGGGACGCCGGCTTCGGTGATCCGGCGTTGTGGTTCCCCCGGCCGCATCTGCTCGGTTTCTGGCTGATCGACGCGTCCGGTGACCGCTTCACCCGCTCGGAGCGGACCGCGGGGCCCACGCTGCTGTGGACGCGCGGGGGCGAGGTGACCCTCCGTCTGGAGGGTGTGGCGTCGAAGGCGCGCGCGGTGGAGATCGCGCGGTCGCTGGAGCGGCGGAAGTAGGCGGCGGCCGTAGGCGGCGGCCCGGAAGTGGGAACCCCGGCGGGTCGAGCGGTGTACCAGAAGTGACACACGGCGTGCGGGGCCGCGGAGGCCCCGCACGCCGCGGGACCCGTGGAGCGGCCATCGGAATGCGGGGAGCGGGGGCGGGATGCGGGGGCGACAGGCAGCAGCCCACTCCGGCGGGCGGAGACGGTGGGTGAAGTACCAGGACCGGCGGCCGGGCGCGCGGATCGCCCCGGGGCCGGGGAATGGATGAGGGGCGGTTCGGGCCTACGAGCGTCGGGGGGAACGGATGAGGTGGCAGGACCTGCGTACGGGTGGCCGGGGAGGACGGACGGGCGGGGCGGTCCCTCGGGAGGGGGTACGGGACGGGCGGACCGAGCGTCGGAGGGAAGGCGGGACGGGATGCCGGGGCGGAGGGACGGAACACCGCCGCGGCGGAGCGGCCGAGGGCCGGGGCGCGCGGCCGGGCCACCGCCCCAACGAGCCGGCGGGAGCCGGGGACGAGCGGGCGGTGTGGCGGCGAGCCGCCGGAACCGAGGACCTGGGCAAGCACACGGAACACCGCCCCGGCGAAGGGGCCGTGGGCCGGGACGAGCGGGCGGCGAGGTGGCGCGAGCGCCGGACGGCGTGGTGGCGAGAAGGCTGGGCGGGCCGGGCAGTGTGGTGGCGAGAAGGCTGGGCGGTGCGGTGGCGAGGGAGTCGGACGGAGTGGTCCGGCGGGCGTGCGGGACGGTGGCTGCCGATCCTGGTGCCACTGGTGCTGACCGTGCTCGGCGCGCCCGCGGCCCGGGCCTCGGCACCCGGCGAGGCAGCCGCGCGGGCCGACACACCGGACATGGCCCTGGTCGTCGCCGCGGGCACCGGGCACACCACCCTCCTGCGTTCCGGGGACCAGGACTTCGCGCTGCTCTGGCGCCTGCTGGCACCGCGGTTCACGGGGACGGAGGCGGTGCCCGACGCCTGGGCGGCGGGCGACCATCCGCCGGCGCGCGCCACCGTGATCTGGGGGATGACGGGCGTCGGAGGCTGGCCGCAGACGAGCCGGGCACCCGGCGGAGACGTCGCCATCGAGCGTGAGGACCAGGTGTTCCTGGCGTCGGACGGCACGCCCTGGGTGCGGTCGGACCCCTCCCCGGACGTGGCGGACGACGACGTCCGCTGGCACCGGGCGCCCCGCTCGGTGTTCGACCAGTTGGTGGAGCGCGGGGGTCCGTTGGGTCCCGGGACGCCGGTAACACCCGCCGCGGCGCGGGCCGCCGGGCCGGCCGTGTGCGCGAAGTGGGCGGTGGCCGGACTGGCGGTGGGCCTGCTCCTCGGTGCGGGCGGCACAGGGCTGATACGCCGCGCGGCGGCCCGGCACGACGTCGCCGGACCGCCGCGGGAACCACGACAGGAACTGATCGACCTGTAGGAAAGGTCGGGGCCGCCTCCGAGGAGGGTCAGCCGAGGTCGATCTCCGGGTACAGCGGGAAGGGGGCCAGCAGATCGGTGGCACGGTGCGAGATCTCGTCGGAGATCTTCGGGTCCAGGACGTGCTGGGCCTTGGACGGGCTGCCCTTGGCGGTGGTACCGGGCTCGGCGACGGTGAGGACGCGGTCGATCAGGCCGGCGATCTCGTCCATCTCGGCCGTACCGAGACCACGGGTGGTCAGGGCGGGCGTACCGATGCGGATGCCCGAGGTGTACCAGGCGCCGTTGGGGTCGGCGGGGATGGCGTTGCGGTTGGTGACGATGCCCGAGTCGAGCAGCGCGGACTCGGCCTGGCGGCCGGTGAGGCCGTAGGAGGAGGCGACGTCGATCAGGTTCAGGTGGTTGTCGGTGCCGCCGGTGACCAGGGTCGCGCCGCGGCGCATCAGGCCCTCGGCGAGGGCGCGGGCGTTGTCGACGACGGCCTGGGCGTAGTCGCGGAACTCGGGCCGGCGGGCCTCGGCCAGCGCGACGGCCTTGGCGGCCATGACGTGCGGGAGCGGGCCGCCGAGGACCATCGGGCAGCCGCGGTCGACCTGCTCGGCGAGGGACTCGTCGCACAGGACCATGCCGCCGCGCGGGCCCCGCAGCGACTTGTGGGTGGTGGTGGTGACGATCTGGGCGTGCGGGACCGGGTCGAAGTCGCCGGTGAGGACCTTGCCGGCGACGAGGCCGGCGAAGTGCGCCATGTCGACCATCAGCGTCGCGCCGACCTCGTCGGCGATCTCCCGCATGATCCGGAAGTTCACCAGACGGGGGTAGGCCGAGTAGCCGGCGACGAGGATCATCGGCTTGAACTCGCGGGCGGAGACGCGCAGGGCCTCGTAGTCGATGAGGCCGGTGGCGGGATCCGTGCCGTAGGAGCGCTGGTCGAACATCTTGCCGGAGATGTTCGGGCGGAAGCCGTGCGTGAGGTGACCGCCGGCGTCCAGGGACATGCCGAGCATGCGCTGGTTGCCGAAGGCCTGCCGCAGTTCGGCCCAGTCGGCCTCGGAGAGGTCGTTGACGTTGCGGACGCCGGCCTTGGCGAGGGCGGGAGCCTCGACGCGGGCGGCGAGGACCGCCCAGAAGGCGACGAGGTTGGCGTCGATGCCGGAGTGCGGCTGAGCGTAGGCGTGCTCGGCGCCGAAGAGTTCGCGGGCGTGCTCGGCGGCGAGGGCCTCGACGGTGTCGACGTTGCGGCAGCCGGCGTAGAAGCGGCGGCCGACGGTGCCCTCGGCGTACTTGTCGCTGAACCAGTTGCCCATGGCCAGCAGCGTGGCCGGGGAGGCGTAGTTCTCGGAGGCGATCAGCTTGAGCATGTCGCGCTGGTCGGCGACTTCCTGGCCGATGGCGTCCGCGACGCGGGGCTCCACGGCCCGGATCACGTCGAGGGCGCTGCGGAAGGCGGTGGACTCGTTGGACAGGGGCTGGGACATGACGGCCTCCGGACGTGGCGTTCGGCGTTCACGGGTCGGCCCAGGCGCACGGCACACAGTTCACGGAGCCGCTCCCCGATGGTCGGTCCCATCCCAGCGCGCCAGTCACGGCTCCGCCGGTCAGCCTACCGGGCACGCCGGATCACGGGCCACGCGACGCCGGAGGGCGCGCGCTCGCCGCCGGCGCCCCGGGCGCGCGACGATGGGAGGAAGGCCCTGGTGCCGCAGGAGACGGAGACCCCGTGACCCTCACCGAACGGCTGATCGCCGCTGCCGACGCGCACGGCGCGCCGACCTACCGTCCGCTGCCGGTCGTCGTGGCGACGGCGGACGGCGCCTGGATGACGGACGTCGAGGGCCGGCGCTATCTCGACCTGCTGGCCGGCTACTCGGCGCTGAACTTCGGACACGGTCACCAGCGGCTGATCGACGCGGCCAAGGCGCAGCTGGAGCGGGTGACACTGACGTCGCGGGCTTTCCACCACGACCGGTTCGGTGCCTTCTGCGCGGAGCTGGCGGAGCTGTGCGGCATGGAGATGGTGCTGCCGATGAACACGGGCGCGGAGGCGGTGGAGACGGCGGTGAAGACGGCCCGGAAGTGGGGGTACCGCGTCAAGGGGGTTCCCGACGGCAGGGCGAGGATCGTGGTGGCGGCCGACAACTTCCACGGGCGCACCACGACCGTCGTCGGTTTCTCCACGGACCCGGCGGCGCGGGCCGACTTCGGTCCGTTCACGCCGGGCTTCGACATCGTGCCGTACGGGGACGCGGACGCGCTGCGGGCGGCGCTCACCGACGAGACGGTCGCCGTGCTGCTGGAACCGGTCCAGGGCGAGGCGGGGGTGGTGGTGCCGCCCGCCGGCTATCTCGCCGAGGTACGGGCCCTGACCCGCGAGCGGAACGTGCTGTTCGTCGCGGACGAGATCCAGTCGGGACTGGGCCGGACCGGGAAGACCTTCGCGTGCGAGCACGAGGGTGTGGTGCCGGACGTGTACGTGCTGGGCAAGGCGCTCGGCGGCGGGGTCGTGCCGGTGTCGGCGGTGGTGTCGAGCGGTGAGGTGCTCGGTGTGTTCAGGCCCGGTGAGCACGGGTCCACGTTCGGCGGGAATCCGCTGGCCTGCGCGGTGGCCCTGGAGGTGATCGCGATGCTGCGGACGGGCGAGTACCAGCGGCGGGCGGCGCGGCTGGGAGCCCATCTGCACCGGGAGCTGGGTCTGCTGGCCCGCACCGGCCGGGTGACCGGGGTCCGCGGGCGCGGACTGTGGGCGGGCGTCGACATCGACCCGGCGTACGGGACGGGCCGTGAGGTCTCCGAACAGCTCATGGACCGGGGCGTCCTCGTCAAGGACACCCACGGGGCGACGATCCGGATCGCCCCGCCGCTGGTGATCACCAGGGAGGACCTGGACTGGGGGCTGGCGCAGCTGCGTGGTGTGCTGGGTCTCCGGGCGCTGTCCCGTGACGTCCCGTGACTGCGGGCGGGCGCATCCGCCGGGGACGGCACGGCAGCCGCTGGACGATCACGCCAGGGACGGCACGGCAGCCGCTAGACGATCACGTGGGGCAGGAAGCGGGCGTACTCGTCGGTGATCAGGCCTGTCGACTCGCGGATACCGAGTCCCGCCGGTTCGCCGTCCACCACCCAGGCGCCGAGCACGACGCGGTTGCCGTCGAAGGACGGCAGCGGGGCCAGTTCCTGGTAGCAGCAGGGTTCGTCCCGCAGGACCGGGTCCGCGCCGGGTTCGTGGACGGTGACGCCGGCGCCCTCGCGGCCGAGCAGGGGCTTGGCGACGTACCCCGTGGTCGCGGCCAGCTCCCGCGGGCCGTCGAGGTGGGCGGCCAGCAGGTTGGGGTGGCCCGGGTACAGCTCCCAGAGGATCGCCAGGAGCGCCTTGTTGCTGAGGAGCATCTTCCAGGCGGGCTCGATCCACATCGTCGAGCCGGTACCGCCGCCGTTGTCGAGGGTGTCCAGGACGTGGCCGGCGAAGCGGTCGGTGGTGAGCCATTCCCAGGGGTACAGCTTGAAGCAGCTGCGGATGAAGCGGAGCCGGTTGTCGACGAAGCGGCCGGACAGCGGGTCCCAGCCGATCTCCTCGACCGATGTCCAGTCGGTGTCGAGGCCCGCCTGCTCGGCGGTCTCCTTCAGATAGGCGACGGTCATCAGGTCCTCGCCGAGCTCGTCCTCCGCGGAGTGCGCGAAGTAGAGGGGGCTGCCCGGCGGGAGGAGCGGGGCCTGCTTCCGCCAGGCGGCGACGAGGCGTTCGTGCAGGGAGTTCCACTGGTCGGCGCCGGGGAAACGGTCCTCCATCCAGAACCACTGGGGGCTCGCGGCCTCGACGAGCGAGGTCGGGGTGTCGGCGTTGTACTCCAGCAGCTTGGCGGGGCCCGTACCGTCGTAGCGCAGGTCGAAGCGGCCGTAGACGGAGGGGAGTTCGGCGCGGCGGTGCCAGGCCTCGGTGACCGCGCGGGCGACCCTCGGGTCGGTGATGCCGAGATCGGCGAAGCGGTTCTCCTCGACGATGTGCCCGGCCGCCGCGAGGCACATGCGGTGCAGTTCCGCGACGGTGTCCTCCAGGGCCTCGACCTCGGGGAGCGAGAAGGCGTAGTACGCGCTCTCGTCCCAGTAGGGGCGCAGGGAGTCGTCCGGATAGCGGGTCAGCGGGTAGATGAGGCCCTGCCGCTCGACGGTCTGCTGCCAGTCGGGGCGGGGTTCGATGGGCAGGCGTTCCACGGCGGCATGTGTCCGATCGGGTGCTGGGCGGTACGGGGTCGGTGGCGTCGGGGCGGTCAGCCGCCGGAGCCGCCCTTGCCGCCCTTGCCACCGCCGATGCCGCCACGGTCCACTCCGTGGCCGTGGCCGCCGCCCGAGGAACCGGACCCCTTGCCCGGCTTGGTGAACGAGCCGCCGTCGACCCAACTGCTCTTCTTCTTGCCGCCGTAGTACCAGGTGGTGTGCGTCGTGCTCTTCGTGGACGTGCAGTTCTTGTCGGCGACGACCTTGTAGCCCTTGAGCGCCTGGTAGCTGTCGCGGTCGACACAGCGCTTGTCGGGGTCCGAGGAGCAGGCGGCGAGGGTCGCCGCGAGCAGTCCCATTCCGCCGAGCACCACCGTGCCGGAGCGCAGTCGCCGTCGTGTGTCCGCCATGTTCGGTCCCCCGTGGTCCAGATCGAGTTCGTCCGGCTCAGTGCCGGCGATCAGCGTAGAGAGCGGTCGCGGCCCGCACTCGGTGGCCCCCTTCGATTCGCCTTCCCCTACAGTCACTTCGTGCTCTTTGGAATGATGTGCGCGCTTGGCGCGGCGGTCTGTTTCGGTACGGCGACGGTGTTGCAGGCGGTCGCCGCACGGACGGCGGCCGGCGCCGGCGGCCCGGGCGGGGACGCGGCGCTGCTGCTGCGGGCACTGCGGCAGTGGCGGTATCTGGCGGGGCTGGCGCTGGACGGGCTCGGGTTCGTGTTCCAGATCGCGGCGCTGCGGTCGCTTCCCATCTACGCGGTGGGGGCCGCGCTGGCGTCGAGCCTCGCGGTGACCGCGGTGGTGGCGGCGCGGCTGCTGCGGGTGCGGCTCAGCGGGTCGGAGTGGGCCGCGGTGGGGGTGGTGTGCGCGGGGCTGGCGATGCTCGGGCTGGCGTCCGGGGCCGAGGGCGACCGGGCGGGTTCGATGACGCTGAAGTACGTGATGCTGGGGACCGCGGTGCTGGTCCTGCTGCTGGGCCTGGTGGGCGGGCGGCTGTCGGGGCGCGGGCGGGCGCTGGTGCTCGGGCTGGGCGCGGGGTTCGGGTTCGGGGTGGTCGAGGTGTCCGTGCGGCTGATCGACGACCTCGCGCCGGGAACGCTGGTGCGCAATCCGGCGGTGTACGCGCTGCTGGTCGGGGGAGGTGCCGCGTTCCTGCTGCTGACCACGGCACTTCAGCGCGGCTCGGTGACGACGGCGACCGCGGGCCTGGTGATCGGCGAGACCATCGGGCCGGCCCTGGTGGGGGTGGTCTGGCTGGGGGACCGTACGCGCGAGGGGCTGGAGTGGCTGGCCGTGCTCGGGTTCCTGGTGGCGGTGGCGGGGGCCCTGGCCCTGGCGCGGTTCGGGGAGGCACCGGTGGAGGAGTCCTGACGGTGTGAAGGGGAGCGGGCCGGCCGGCCCCCGCGCAGGGGCCGGGCGAGCGTCTTCTCCTGTCTGAAGCGGTGGCTGGCCGGCCACGACGTCACGCCACCGTCGATGACCACGACACCGACACCAGCCACCAGCCACCGGCACGGCTCGACACGGCACGGCACGACATGACACGACACGGCTCGGCTCGGCGGCGAGCCGCTCCGCTCCCCTACGGCGGTTCCGGGCTATCGGCCCGCGGGGGCCAAGGCCGCGCACAGCGCCTCGAGCGCTCCGGACCACGCGTGGTCCGGAGGTGTCCCGTACCCCACCACCAGCGCGTCCGTCCGCCCGGCCGTCGAGTCCGGATGGCGGTAGCGGTCCAGTCCGTGGACGGCGAGACCGTGCCAGGCCGCCGCCCGCAGCGCGGCCCGCTCGGTGTCCGGCGGGAGCCGCAGCACCACGTGCAGACCCGCCGCGATCCCGGTGGCCCGGACCCCGGGGGCCCGCGTCGCGAGCTGCGTCACCAGCGCGTCCCGGCGACGGCGGTAGCGCAGGCGGGCCGCGCGGACATGCCGGTCGTACGCGCCCGAGGTGAGGAACTCCGCCAGTGTCAGCTGGTCCAGCACCCCGCAGGACCAGTCCGCCCAGCCCTTCGCCTCGACCACCTCCGGCGCGATCGACGGCGGCAGCACCAGCCAGCCCAGCCGCAGGCCCGGGGCCAGGGACTTGCTGGCCGTGCCCAGGTAGACGACGTGGTCGGGGTCGAGGCCCTGGAGCGCGCCGACCGGCTGGCGGTCGTAGCGGAACTCCCCGTCGTAGTCGTCCTCCAGGATCAGCCCGCCGCAGCGCCGCGCCCAGTCCACCACCGCGGCCCGCCGTTCGGGGTGCAGCGGCATCCCCATCGGGAACTGGTGCGCGGGGGTCATCAGTACCGCCCGCGCCCCGGCGGGGCCACCGGCCGTCAACTCCTCCGTGCGCGTGCCCAGTTCGTCGAAGCCGAGCGGCAGCGTCCGCAGGCCGGCTCGTTCCAGCAGGTTCCAGTACGCGTCCAGCCCGTACGGCTCCACGGCCAGCGCCCGCGCTCCCCGCCCGCGCAGCACCTGGCCGAGCAGCATCAGCCCGTGCGCGAACCCGGAGCAGATCAGGATGCGTTCCGGGTCGGCGTGGACTCCGCGGGCCCGGGCCAGATAGCCGGCCAGGGCGGCGCGCAGTTCCACCCGGCCCCGCGGGTCGCCGTAGCCGAGGGCGTCGTTCGGAGCCGTCGCCAGAGCCCGGCGGGAGGCCTTCAGCCAGGCCGCGCGGGGGAAGAAGGACAGGTCCGGGGTGCCGGGGGCCAGGTCGTACACCGGCCGGGAGCGGGCGCGGCCCGGTTCCGGGGCGGCCGACGGCGCGGGCACCGGACGTTCGGCGACGCTCGTGCCCGAGCCCTGGCGTGCGGTGAGCCAGCCCTCCGCCACCAGGTCGGTGTACACGTCCGCGACCGTGTTGCGGGCGACGCCCAGGTCGGCGGCGAGGGAACGGGAGGAGGGCAGCCGGGTGCCGGGGGCCAGCCGGCCGCCGCGGACGGCCTCCCGCAGGGCGTCCGTCAACCCCTTGCGGACACCGGATCCGGTCGGCTCGACGTGCAGGTCGATCCCGAAAGTGGCCCAAGATTCCACCATGGAAATGGACCATACTCCTGGGCTGCCTGCTTCATAGGGTCGAGGCATGACGACGAACCAAGCCCCCACCGACACCGAAACCGCCACCACCGAGGAGTACGCCCCCGAGCACAGCCCCCGTCTGGCCTGGGCCAAGCTGGCCCCCGACGTCTACAAGGCCATGGTCCGGCTCGACACGGCGGCCCAGCAGGGGCTCGACCCGAAGCTGGGCGAGCTGGTGCGGATCCGCGCCTCACAGCTCAACCACTGCGCGTTCTGTCTCGACATGCACACCAAGGACGCGCTCGCGGCGGGCGAGAGCGTCGAACGGATCGTGCAGCTCAGCGCGTGGGACGAGTCCCGGCACTTCTACACCGAGAAGGAGCTCGCGGCGATCGAGCTGACGGAGGCGGTCACCGTACTGACCGACGGCTTCGTCCCGGACGAGGTCTACGCGCGCGCCGCCCGGCACTTCGAGGAGGCCGAGCTGGCACAGCTGATCGCCTCGATCACGGTGATCAACGCGTGGAACCGGTTCGGCGTGACCTGCCGGCTCGTGCCCGGCCACTACACGCCGGGCCAGTACAAGTAACAGCGCCGGCGCCGGCGAGCGTGTCGCCGGCGTGCTCCCCTCGCCGGGAGCGGGCGTTCCAGGCCCCCCGGCGTATCGGCCCCGGCCCGGCGGCTCCTCGCCCGCCGGGCGGGTGAGCGGGGAGCCGCCCCTGATCAGGTCCGGGCCGGGGGCGCGGTGACGCGCGGCACGGAGGCCGCGGGAGGTCGCCACGGCACGGGGAGGACCGGGATCACGACAGCCACGCCCGCCAGGTCGACGCGTGGTGGTCCACCCACTTCTTCGCCGCCTCCTGCGCCGACAGCTTGTCGTTGGCGATCATCAGGGAGACCTCGTTCTGGTCCTCGGTGGTCCACCTGAACTTCTTCAGGAAGGCGGCCGCCTTGCCGCCGTTCTTCGCGAAGTCCGTGTTGAGGTACTTCTGGAGCGGGGTGTGCGGATAGGCGCAGGCGACCTTCGCCGCGTCCGCGTCGCAGCCCTCCTTGTAGGCGGGCAGCTTCACCTCCGTCATCGGAACCTTCTCGAAGAGCCACTGGGGTGAGTACCAGTAGGTGAGGAAGGGCTTCTTCTCCTTCGCGAACTGCTTCATCTGGGTGATCTGCGCGGCCTCCGAACCGGCGAACACCACCTGGTAGTCCAGCTTCAGGTTGCCGACCAGCGCCTTGTCGTTGGTGACGTACGACGGTGAGCCGTCCAGCAGCTGGCCCTTGCCGCCGCTCTCCGCGGTGCGCAGCCGGCCGGCGTACTTGTTCAGGTTCTTCCAGTCGGTGACGTCCGGGTGCTGCCGGGCGAAGTATGTGGGCACGTACCAGCCGATGTGTCCGGTGACCCCCAGCCCGCCGCCCGGGACGATCGTCTTCTTGTCCTCGACGTACCGCTTCTCCTGGTCGGGGTGGCCCCAGTCCTCCAGGATGGCGTCGACCCGGCCCTGGCTGAGCGCGTCCCACGCGGGGACCTCGTCGACCTGCACGGTGTCGACGCGATAGCCGAGCTCGTGCTCCAGCAGGTACTGCGCGACCCCCACGTTGGCCTGCGCGCCCACCCAGGACTGCACGGACAGGGTCACCGTCCCGGCGCCCTGGGCGCCGGCGAAGGGCGAGGCCTGCTTGGTCATGTCGGCCGCGCCGCAGCCGGTCAGCAGCAGCAGCGCGGACACGCCGGCCGTCATCGACATCGTACGAAGTCGCATGTCACGCTCCCTTCTTCGTGGACCGCCGGGTCGGCTGGGTCACCCGGTCGAGCATCAGGCCGAGGCAGACGATCGCCGCTCCGGCCACCAGGCCGGTCGCCAGGTCGCCCTGCGCGAGGCCGAACACGACGTCGTAGCCGAGCGCGCCGCCGCCGACCAGACCGCCGATGATGACGACGGCGAGGACCAGCACGACCCCCTGGTTGACGGCAAGGAGCAGTGCGGGGCGGGCCAGCGGGAGCTGGACCTGGCGCAGCTGCTGGGCACCGGTGGCGCCGAGCGAGCGGGCCGCCTCCAGCGCGGCGGGGTCCACGGCGCGCAGACCCTGGGTGGTGATCCGGACGACGGCGGGCAGGGCGTAGACGACGGCCGCGGCGACGGCGGGCGCGCGCCCGACACCGAACAGCGCCACCACCGGGATGAGGTACACGAACTGCGGCATGGTCTGGAAGACGTCGAGAACGGGCCGCAGCAGCCGCTCGACCCGCTCGCTGCGCGCCGCCGCCACGCCGGTCGCGAAACCGAGGACGAGGGTCACGGCGACGGCCGCGAGCACCTGCGAGAGCGTGTCGAGGGAGGGCTTCCACACGCCCAGCACCCCGATCGCGGCCATCGCGAGGACCGCGGTGAGGGCGGTGCGCCAGGTGCCGATCAGCCAGGCGAGGGCGGCGACGATCAGCAGGACCGACCACCAGGGCAGCGCCTGGAGCCCGTCCCGGAGGGGGTCCAGGACCCAGGTGGTGAAGTGCCCGGCCCAGTCGGCGGTGCCGCCGAGGTAGGGGACCCCGGAGTAGAGGTGGTCGGTCATCCAGCCGACGACGCGGTTCACGGGCTCCGCGATGTGCAGGGTCCAGGTGCCGGGCCAGTCGAGCCGGCCGGCGAGACGTCCGGCGAGCGCCACGGCGACGGCCGCGGCGAGGGCGTACACCCAGAGCAGGGCGGTTCCCCCGGTGCGGGTGCCGAGCCGTTCGCCCGCGGCGCCGGTCACCCGGTCCAGGACGACGGCGAGCAGCACGATCGGGATGCCGGCGGCGAGTGCGGCGCCCACGTCGACGGAGGCGAGGGCCTGGTACACGCGGTCGCCGAGGCCGCCCGCGCCGATGACGGAGGCGATGACCGCCATCGACAGCGCCATCATGATCGTCTGGTTGAGGCCCAGCAGGAGTTCCTTGCGGGCCAGCGGGAGACGGGCGGTCAGCAGCCGCTGCCGGGCCGTGGCGCCGAGCGAGGTGACGGCCTCCATCACCCCGGTGTCGGCGTCGCGCAGGCCGAGCGCGGTGAGACGCGCCATGGGCGGCGCCGCGTACACGACGGTGGCGAGCACGGCGGCGGGGACGCCGATGCCGAAGACCAGGACGACGGGCAGCAGGTACGCGAACGCGGGGAGCACCTGCATGGTGTCGAGGACCGGGCGCAGCGCCCGGTAGGTGCGGTCGGAGAGTCCGGCGGCGAGGCCGAGCAGTGCGCCGAGGACGACGGACGCGAGGACGGCGACCACCATCAGCGCGAGCGTCTGGAGGGTGGGCACCCACATGCCGAGCAGCCCGCAGGCGAGGAAGGCGGCGGCCGTTCCCAGTGCGAGCCGGATCCCGGCGGCCCGCCAGGCGACGAGCCCCGCGGCCACCGTGACGCCGGCCCAGCCCGCGGCGAGCAGCACCAGGTAGACGGCGCGCACGCACAGGACGACGGCGTTGCTGACGTAGCCGAAGAAGTACAGGAACAGCGGGTGGCTGTCCCGGTTGTCGATGATCCAGTCGCTGGTTCTGCCGAGGGGGCCGGCGAGGTCGACGGTGAGCGCGTGCGGCCAGGTGCCGCTGGCCCAGCGCGAGTCGAGGACCGGGACGAGGACGGCCGCGGCGACGGCGAGCAGCAGGATCTTGGTCACGGCACGGTGCCGGGTGGCGCTCTTGAGCAGGGCGGAGACGCCGGTGTGTCCGACGGTCGCGGTGACTGCGGCCATCAGGCCACCTCCTCGCCGCGGGCCGCGGAGTCCGTCCCCGCCACCACCCCGAGCAGCGCGGCCGAGTCCACGACCCCGAGGCAGCGTCCCTTGTCCATGACGCGTGCCGGGGCGCCGGAGCGCGCCACCGCCTCGATGGCCTGCGACACGGTGGTCTCCGGTGCCACCGCCGGACCCTGGGCGGCCTCGTCGGCGGACGCGGCGCGCATCGCCGTACGGACCGTCATGACCTGTTCGCGCGGCACGTCCCGGACGAACTCGCGGACGTAGTCGTCGGCGGGCGAGCCGACGATCTCCTCGGGGGTGCCGAGCTGGACGATGCGTCCGTCGCGCATCAGGGCGATGCGGTCGCCCAGGCGCAGGGCCTCGTTCAGGTCGTGGGTGATGAAGACCATGGTGCGGCCCTCGTCGTGGTGGAGACGGACGACCTCTTCCTGCATGTCACGCCGGATGAGCGGGTCGAGCGCGCTGAACGGCTCGTCGAAGAGCAGCACCTCGGGGTCGACGGCGAGGGCGCGGGCGAGCCCGACGCGCTGCTGCTGACCACCGGAGAGCTGACCGGGCCTGCGGTGCTCCATGCCTTCGAGGCCGACCTTGGCGACGACGCCGGCGGCCCGCTCGCGGCGCTCCGCCTTGCCGACGCCCTGGATCTCCAGGCCGTAGGCGACGTTGTCGAGGACGGAGCGGTGCGGGAGCAGGCCGAAGTGCTGGAAGACCATCGCGGCGCGGTGGCGGCGCAGTTCGCGCAGCCGGGCCCGGTCCATGGCGCGTACGTCCTCGCCGTCGATGGCGATCGTGCCCGCGGTCGGCTCGATCAGCCGGGTCAGACACCGTACGAGGGTGGACTTGCCCGAACCGGACAGGCCCATGACGACGAAGACCTCGCCCTTGCGCACGTCGAAGCCGACGTCCCGGACGGCGGCGGTGCAGCCGGTGCGGGCGCGGAGTTCGGCGGGGGTGAGGGCGGCCAGTTCGGGGTCGGCCGGGACCCGCTCGGGCCTGGGTCCGAAGACCTTCCAGAGGCCGTCGACGGAGAAGACGGGGCTGCCTGCGCCGCTCGCGGCACCGGCGTCTCCGGCACCACCGGCACTACTGGCACTACTGGCACTACTGGCACTACTGGCACTACTGGCAGGACTGGTACTACTGGCAGGACTGCTGGCGCTGGTACTCATCACGCACCGCCCCCGATCAGCTCGGCGCATTTCTCCCCGACCATGAGCACCCCGATCATCGGGTTCACGGCGGGCATCGTCGGGAACACGGACGCGTCGGCGACGCGGAGGCCGTCGAGACCGCGCACCCTCAGTTCGGGGTCCACCACGGCGTCGGCGTCCGCCGTCGCTCCCATCCGGCAGGTGCCCGCCGGGTGGTACACGGTGTGCGCGACCTGGCGCGCGTACGCGCTCAGTTCCTCGTCGTCCGTGACGTCCGGGCCGGGGCACACCTCGCGCTTGAGCCAGCCCGCGAGCGGCTCGGTCGCGGCGATCTCGCGGGCGATGCGGATGCCGTCGACGAGGGTGCGGCCGTCGTAGTCGTCCTCGTCCGTGAAGTAGCGGAAGTCCAGGGCGGGTTTGACCGCCGGGTCGGCGCTCGTCAGGTAGAGCCGTCCGCGGCTGCGCGGCTTGGGGATGTTCGGGGTCATCGAGACGCCGTGCGCGGGGCGTTCGTAGCCGATCCGTTCCGGGTTGTCCGTGAACGGGATCTGGTAGAAGTGGAACATCAGGTCCGGGCCCGCCTGTTCGGGGTCGCGGCGCACGAAGAGGCCCGCGTCGGAGTCCATCGCGGAGTTCTCCGGGATGGGGCCGTCCGTCTCCCACACGATCACCGACTCGGGGTGGTCGAGCAGGTTCTCGCCGACGCCGGGCAGGTCGTGCGCGACGGGTATGCCGAGCGCCTCCAGATCGGCGGCCGGTCCGATGCCGGAGTGCAGCAGCAGCCGGGGCGAGTCCACGGCGCCCGCGCACAGCACGACCTCGCGCTTCGCCCGTACGAGGATCTCCTCGCCGTCCTTGGTGCGGACGTGCACGCCCGTCGCGCGCGTCCCCGCCAGCTCCAGCCGGTGCGCCCAGGTCTCCAGCATCAGCGTGAGGTTGGGCCGCTCGTCCATCACCGGGTGCAGATAGGCGACCGACGCGCTGGACCGCTTGTTGTTCTCGGGGTGGTAGGCGAGGTCGAAGAAGCCGGCGCCCTCGGTGAACGGCTGCTTGTTGAAGCCCTCGACGCGGGGGACGCCCAGCGCGGACCGGGCGGCGTCGACGAAGTCGCGGGCGATGGCGTTGCGGTCCTTCTCGTCGACCGGGACGATGTTGTTGAGGAGCCGCGCGAAGTACGCCTCCATCGGCACCGCGCCCCAGCCCTCGGCGCCCGCCGCCTCCCACTCGTCCCAGTCGGAGGGCAGCGGCTTGAACGCGATGAGCGTGTTGTGCGAGGAGCAGCCGCCGAGTACCCGGGCCCGGCTGTGCCGGATGTGCGAGTTGCCGCGGGGCTGCTCGGTGGTCGGGTAGTCGTAGTCGAGCTCGCCGCCGAGCAGGCCCATCCAGCGGCGCAGGGTGAGGACGTCCTCGCGGCCGACGTCGCTGGGGCCGCCCTCGATGACGGCGACGGTGACGTCGGGGTTCTCGGTGAGCCGGGAGGCGATCACGGAGCCGGCCGTCCCGCCTCCGATGACGACGTAGTCGTACGTGTTCTCGTGCATGTGGTCGTGCTCCAAGGTGCTGTGTGCGGTGGGGGGTTGCGTCACTGGCGTCAGCCCGCGAACCAGCGGACCGGCTTGGGCGCGAGGTTCTGGTAGACGTGCTTCGTCTCGCGGTACTCGGCGAGGCCCGCCGGGCCCAGCTCGCGCCCCACACCGCTCTTGCCGAAGCCGCCCCACTCCGCCTGCGGGAGGTAGGGGTGGAAGTCGTTGATCCAGACGGTGCCGTGCCGCAGCCGTCCGGCCACCCGGCGGGCGCGGCCCGCGTCGGTGGTCCAGACGGCGCCCGCGAGCCCGTACTCGGTGTCGTTGGCGAGCGCGACGGCCTCCTCCTCGGTGCGGAAGGTCTCCACCGTCAGGACGGGTCCGAAGACCTCCTCGCGGACCACCTTCATCCCGCGGTGGCACTGGTCGAGGACGGTCGGCTCGTAGAAGTAGCCGGTGGCGGGCCTGCTGTCGGACGGCTCGGGGCGCCGGCCGCCGGCCCGCAGCACCGCGCCCTCCGCCAGCGCGGAGGCGACGTACGCCTCGGTCTTCTCCCGCTGCTGCTCGGACACGAGCGGGCCGCACTCGACCCCCTCCTCGGTGCCTCGGCCGAGCCTGATCCGACCGGCCCGGCGCGCGAGTTCGGCGACGAAGCGCTCGCGCACGGACTCCTCGACGATCAGACGGGAGCCCGCCGAGCAGACCTGGCCGCTGTGGATGAAGGCGGCGTTGAGCGCCTGGTCGACCGCGGTGTCGAAGTCCTCGTCCGTCGCGCAGGCGTCCGCGAAGACGACGTTGGGGTTCTTGCCGCCGAGTTCGAGGGCGACCTTCTTGACGGTGTCCGCGGCGGACCTGGCCACCTTCGTCCCGCTGACCAGGCCACCGGTGAAGGAGACCAGGTCGACGTCGGGGTGTTCGGCCAGGCGGGCGCCGACGGTGTGTCCGGGGCCGGTGACGAGGTTGGCGACCCCGGCCGGCAGACCGGCCTCGACGAGCAGCCGCAGCAGCGCGACGGTCGTCAGCGGGGTGATCTCACTCGGCTTGACCACCAACGTGTTCCCCGCGGCCAGGGCCGGCGCCACCTTCCAACTCGCCTGAAGCAGCGGGTAGTTCCAGGGCGTGATCAGTGCGCAGACGCCCACCGGCTCGTGCACGACGACACTGTGGACGTCCTCGGACCCGGCGTCGACCACCCGGCCGCCGCCCTCCCCCACGACGAGATCGGCGAAGTACCGGAAGGCGTCCGCGACGCAGTCGATGTCGACGCGCCCCTCCTCGACCGTCTTGCCCGCGTCCCGGCTCTCCAGCAGCCCGAGCTCCTCACGGTCACGGACCAGGAGGTCGGCGACGCGGCGCAGCAGCGCGGCCCGCTCGGCGACGGGGGTGTGCGGCCACGGGCCCTCGTCGAAGGCGCCGCGCGCGGCCGCCACGGCCGCGTCGGTGTCCCGCTCGTCACCCTCCGCGACCACGGCGAACGGCTTGGCATCCGCGGGGTCGAGGATCTCGCGGGTCGCGCGGGACGCGGCGGCGCGCCACTCCCCGCCCACATGGAGAGTCTGTTCTGCCTGCTGAGCCTGGTGTCCGGCCATGGTCGGTGCTGCCTTCCGTTCCTGATCCGTGCCCCTGTGTCACACGCGTGTCACTCTCGGGGACCGGGAGCGCATGCCCCCCGCCCCGGAATGCATGCACGATCGGTGACCGGAAGTGCGCGGGGTCACTGAAAAAACGGAAGAAAAACGACCAGAAGCGACACCGTGGGAGACGCTCGGCTCAGGTGGGGCCGGGGTCGGAGCCGGGGACGCCGGGATCCGGCACGTGAGGGCGCGGGCGTGGGTACGGACGCGGGGTGCGGGCGCAGGCGCGGGTACGGACGCAGGTGCGGGCACAGGCGCGAGTGGGGGGGCGCAGGTGCGTTCGGGGAAGCGGCTCCGGGCGTTCCCGGAGCCGCTCCGGCACGGTGGCCGATGCCTCGGTTCAGCAGGCGCCGGCCAGGCAGAAGGACGTCACCGCCGCTTCCTGGATCTGCCGCTGCGCGGGCCACACGTCGGCCGGTCCCGAGGTGAGGACGACGTACAGCTCACCGTCGCCGGCCGGGACGACCCGGTCCAGGGTGCGCACGTCGACGCCCCACTTCCGGCTGGGGTGGGAGTAGTCGAGCTCGGCGGCCTCGCCCCTGGCGTCGGGCACGGTCCGGAGACTGTTGCGGTGGTATCCCGGCAGCTGTTTCCTGAGGTCCTTCTCGGCGGCCGTGAGCGTGCCGCGCGGAGTGGGGTTGTCCTCGCTGACCCGGAAGACCTGGAGGTAGCGGGGGCCTCCGCCGGATTCCCGGAAGAAGTAGATCGTGACGCCGTTCTTGCCGCTCTGCGTCTCCGGCTGCCAGCCGTCCGGTACGGCCAGGTCGAACTCGCCGTTGGAGACCCGGTGGTATCCGTCCGGCGGAGCGCTCGCCGAGGGGGACGCGGAGGTGGCGTCCAGGGTCGGTGTGGGCGTGGGGCTGGATACGGCCGCGGAGCCCTGGGCGCTCGGGTCGGTGGGCGCGGTGGACACCTTGGTGCGGGCGTCGTCCTTGTGCGTGCCGCCGCTGTCCCTGCTCCACACGTACCAGCCGCCGAACCCCGCCGCCCCGCCGAGCAGCAGGGCAGCGGTGAGTACCGCGACCACGCGCCGTACCGACGGCCGCGAGGCGGGACCCGGAGCGGGAAACGGACCTGGAGTCGGGTAGCCCGGATAGGTCGGGTGGTAACCGCCCGGGTCGGGGCCCGGGAAGAGGACGGGGGCCGGGTACGGGCTCCGCTGCTCGGAACCCGGGCCGGGGCCGGTGGTGGAACCGGTGCCGGAAGCGGCGACGGAGCCGGAGTCCGAGGCGGCACCGGCACCGGAACCGGAGTCCGAGGCGGAACCGGAGTCGTCGGCCGGACCCGGGGCAGGAGCCGGACCGGGCTCGGGGCCCGGCTCGGGGCTCGGCGCGGGGCCGGGTGCGGGCGCGGGGCCGGGTGGGTGGACCGGCTCGAACTCCGGGCGCGGCGGAGGCGGCGGGGTGTAGCGGCCCCGCGGCACACCGCCCGTCTCCCAGCTCTGCGTCTCGGCGTTCCAGTGGACCTCGTCCTTGCCGGCCACGGTCAGTTCCCCAGCAGCGCGGCGACGGACTCGGCCACCGCGCCCGCCGAGGCCAGCAGCCCGGTCAGCGCGCCGGCGTCGGTGAGGGCCTGCCGGAGCCGGGTGAGCCGGCTCTGTCCCGCCCGGCCCGACTCCTCGATCTCGGCCTGCGCCACGGCGAGTTCGGTGTCCAGCCCGGCTGTCTGGCTGCTGGCGACCAACCGCCCCAGGTCGGCGCGGAGTTCACGCACCTGGCGCAGCAGCTCCTCGTGCGCCGGGTCGCGCCGCGGCCCTTCGGCGCCCGGCTGGTTGACGACGTTGTTCCCGTCCCCGATCGCGAAGGCGCCGCTGACTCCGCTGATGTTGATGGATCCTCTTCCGGCGGCCTGCTCGTCAGCCATTCCCATCCCCTCCCGCCCCGTTCGGTGTGCTCGGCGTACTCGGTGTACTCGGTGTGTTCGGCGCGCCCGGCGAACCGGACGTACTCGGCGCGCCCGGCGTACTCGGCGCGCTCGGCGCCCTGTTGGTGACGACGTTGTTGTCGCCGAGGGCGAACGCCCCCTGCGCGTTCTCGATCAGGGTGCTGCCGCCGCTCACGTTGACGACCTTCTGGGCGAACTCGTCGGTCCGGTAGCCCGAGTCCTTCAGCACCTGGCGCACGCCCTGCGCCACCCGGTCCTGGATCGACTTGAGATAACGCTTGACGTCCATGTCCTGGAAGAGCGAGACGGTGTCCCCCGAGCCCAGCTCGCGCACCGACCGCGCGGGCCCGTCCGGCATCGCCGCGCCGTAGCCCGCGGTGAGGATCCGCCAGGTCAGGGCCACTCCCCGGACCATCGTCGCGACCGCGAGCGGCACCGAGCGAGGCGTGCGCGCGAGCGCCCACACTGCCTTGCCCACAGGACTGTTGTGACGGTGCTGGTGGGCGACGCGGTCCGCGTTCTCGAAGTCGGGGCGGACCGGCAGCAGGACGTGCGGGGCGATCTCCAGCATCAGCATGCCGCCCTGGGTGTGCACACGGACGAAGACGGTGGTGACCACCTCCTCCTCCCACCCGCCGACCCGTGCCCGCAGGAAGTGCCGGCGGGTCTCGCCGCCCTCCTCGACCGACTCGGTGCGGTGCACGAGGAACGCGTCCTGGTGGTACGGCGCGAGGTCCCTGCGGGGCAGCCCCGCCACCGGCAGGAACACGCACTCGTCGATCTCCAGGCGGCGCAGCCGGTCCCGGACCGCGCCCCCGGCGTGCGGCGAGGGCAGCCTCAACCGTGCCAGCAGTTCGTGGATCCGGTCGAGGATCACCCGGTTGTTGATGGGCAGCGGCGGCTCCCGGCGCTCCGGGTCCGGCCGCAGTTCCACCGCGAGACTCCAGGTGTCGTACGCCTGCCCCGCACCGCAGAAGGGGTGCGCCGCGTGGTACATCACCATGGGCGAGTGCTGCTCGACACGGATGCGGTGCCGCAGCCGCTGGAAGCGGCTTCCCTCGGCGAGTTCGGCCGGGTCCGCGGCCATGTCGCCGAAACGCGCGGGGTGCAGCTCGTGCGCCAGCGCCCGTGCGAACTGACCGCGCTGGAGGGCGACGCACAGCGCCACCAGCACCAGGACGAGCAGCGCGGACCAGGCGTTGACCGGCTGGATGCGCACGCCGTTCTTGAAAAGGGCCGCCACCAGGGCGTCCGGGAGGAAGAAGCTGAAGAAGTCGAGGAGTTCCTCCTGGTCCACCGAGCCGGTGGCCGCGCGCACCGTCGTGACCGCCGCGTAGATCAGGAAGAGCCGGCCGCCCCAGCGCACCCACCACGCGGGGATTCTCCGGTACCACGCGGGACGCTCCTGGGAGCCCCGGATCCAGGCGGCGGCGGCCAGCATCAGACAGGGGAACAGGATGACGGCCAGCAGGTAGTTCGAGAGCGGGAAGCCCACCGCCCACAGGCCCAGGACCGCCGCCGCCCAGCCGAGTTCGAGCCGGCGTGCGCGCAGGGCGTGGGCCAGGACGCGCGCCGCGTCATACCCGAGCGAGGGGGCGGCGAGACGCTCCTCGTGGACGTACAGCTCCTCGATCACCGCGTCGCGGTAGCCGGCGTCCAGGTGGGCGCCCGCGCAGAGCAGCCGGGTCGCCTCGCTCGCTCCCGGCGGCACACCCGGCTCACCGGCCGCACCGGTGGCACCGGGCCGTGGTGGCTGTGGCTGCTGAGGTAACTGGAATGTCTGCGTCAACGCTGCTCCCCCGAGGCGTGAACTGCCCTGTCTCGCACACGCGTTGGTGTGTCCGGCGTCACAGCATAGGGGGCGCGTGACGCGCCCGCCGCATTTATCGCAGAGCGACGGCGCAGGCCCCGCCCGGGAATCCCGGACGGGGCCTGCGTGGGGTACCGCGAGGTGCGGCGGGGTGCGAGGGCTCAGATGAGGCCGAGACCGCGGACCGCGTCGCGCTCCTCCTCGAGCTCCTTGACGGAGGCGTCGATACGGGCGCGGGAGAACTCGTTGATGTCCAGGCCCTGGACGATCTCGTACTGCCCGTCCTTCGTGGTGACGGGGAAGGAGGAGATGATCCCCTCCGGGACGCCGTACGAGCCGTCCGACGGGATGCCCATGGAGGTCCAGTCGCCGTCCGCGGTGCCGTTGACCCAGGTGTGGACGTGGTCGATGGCGGCGTTGGCGGCGGAGGCGGCGGAGGAAGCGCCACGGGCCTCGATGATCGCGGCGCCGCGCTTGGCGACGGTCGGGATGAAGTCCTCGGCGAGCCACTTCTCGTCGCCCACGACCTCGGCGGCGTTCTTGCCGGCGACCGTGGCGTGGAAGATGTCCGGGTACTGGGTGGCGGAGTGGTTGCCCCAGATGGTGAGGCGCTTGATGTCCGCGACCGTCGTGCCGGTCTTCTTCGCGAGCTGGGTCAGCGCGCGGTTGTGGTCGAGGCGGGTCATCGCGGTGAAGCGCTCGGCCGGTACGTCCGGGGCGGCGGCCTGCGCGATGAGGGCGTTGGTGTTGGCCGGGTTGCCCACGACGAGGACCTTGACGTCGTCCGCGGCGTGGTCGTTGATGGCCTTGCCCTGCGGCTTGAAGATGCCGCCGTTGGCCGACAGCAGGTCGCCGCGCTCCATGCCCTTGGTACGCGGGCGGGCGCCGACGAGCAGGGCGACGTTCGTGCCGTCGAAGGCCACGTTGGGGTCGTCCGTGATGTCGATCCCCGCGAGGAGCGGGAAGGCGCAGTCGTCGAGCTCCATGGCGGTGCCCTCGGCGGCCTTCAGCGCCGGCGTGATCTCCAGGAGGCGCAGCCTGACCGGCACGTCCGCGCCGAGCAGCTGGCCGGAGGCGATGCGGAAGAGCAGGGCGTAACCGATCTGGCCGGCCGCGCCGGTGACGGTGACGTTCACGGGAGTGCGGGTCATGGCGTTCTCCGTATGACAGCTGGCGGTGGGGCGTCCCTGCCCCGGGGTGCAGGATCGTCCCCTGCGTCCACCGCAATGATCGATCAAAGGTGCCGATGATCGATCTCTCGGCGTCAAGAGAGATCCGCCGTCAGGCTATCGCGCATCCGATACCCCCGACGGCCGGGTCCCGTGTGGCCCACCCCACAGAGGCCCAAGAGGCCCCGAACGGGGGGGGGGGGGGGGGCCGGGGGCGGGCGGGGCGCCGGCGGGGGGGGGGGGGGGCGGGGGCCGGCGGCGCGGCGCGGCCGCTGCCGCCCGCGAGCGCGGGGGCGCTCGACAAGTCCCACCCCTCGGGGCCCG
>NZ_JBHWEL010000016.1:129020-138173 GCF_042734135.1 Streptomyces sp. NPDC059668
TCTTGACCACCCACCAACCCCCGCGCGGGCGGGGGCGGCTTTCCCACCCCAGTCCCTACCTGTCCCCCCCCCCCCCGCCCCCGCGCCCCCCCCCGCGGGGGGCCCCCCCCGAGGGGGTGCCGGGTCCCGTCCTCACGGACGGTGCCGGATCCCGTGGGGGTCATCTGTCCGCCTGCCCCCGCGGGGCGCAACCATGCCCCCGATTTTCGGGGCTCCCGCACCGCCCGTCATCGCACCCGCCCATCCGCACCCGGGGGCTCCGCCGAGGAACTGCGCCGCCAGGACCCCGCTTCGCCCGCAGGGCTCGTCCGCGGACGCCGGACGGGCCTGGACACGCGGCCCTGCTTTCACCCCGTCAGGCGCGCGAGAACGAGGCCGTCCAGGTCGAAGCGGGGGTCCGGGGCGGGAGCGGTGGACCGGGGGCGGAGTGGGGGCCGGGAGCGAAGCGGGGGGCCGGGAGCGGAGCGGGGGGCCGGGAGCGGAGCAGGGAGCCGGGAGCGGAGCAGGGAGCCGGGGGTGGAGCCCTCCGGGAACACCTCCCGCCACTCCACCCCCTACACCTCAGCGCGTACACCCCCGCTGTCCCGACTTCAGCGTCACGCACGCCTTCGCCTCACCCGCGTCCTTGACGGCGATCATCGGCGTGTAGGCGTCCGTGTCGGCGTCCACCGAACCTTTCTGCCCGGGCGCGCCCTCCGCCGACACCACGACCGAGTCCCCGGCCACGGCCCGCGTGATGCGGGCCCAGGCCGCGGCACAGGTCTTGCTGTAGCGGACCTCGACGAGCGTCGTACCGACGGTGATGCTGGTGGGAGTGGTGGCCGACTGCCCCCCGCAGCCCATCTTCTCCGGGTCCTTGCCCGTGCAGTCGCTGCCGCCGCACTTCACCCCGGCCGGCAGGTCGGAACGGACGGCGGACGGCGTGGCCGCCTTGGGCGTGCTCCGCTCCTTCTCGTCCCCGCCTGCGCCCGTGAGAAGAACGGCCACGGCGATCACGACGAGCGCACCCACGACACCCGCGAGGAACATCGTCAGCCGCCGCTTGCGCCGCGCCCCGTCGGTCGACGCCCCGGCCGACGCCCCGCCGGCCGGCCGGGCACCCGCCGGCGGACCCCCCTCGGACGCGGCGGCCCTCGCCGGACCGGCCGTCACCGGCGGCCCGAACCGCCCCGCGTCCCCGGACGACGGCGTGGCGACGGCCCCCCAGCCACCACCACCCCGCGAAGCCCCTCCGGAGGAGGCCCCGCCGGATGAGGAACCCCCGGCCGCCGAGTCCTCCACATCCGTCGCGGTCGGCTGCGCCGGTACCGACGGCACCACGCCCGCGGGCCCGGCGATCCCGGGCATCACGGTCGCGCCGCGGCCCTTGCGGACCTGCCGGCCGTCGCTCCCGTTCACCGGGGGCGCCCCGAACTCCCCGAGCGCGGCCCGCGCCTGGGAGATACGGATCGCCTCCATGGTCATGTCGTGGCGCATCTCCGAACGGCTCCAGGCGCGCTCGGCGAGCTCCCACATGGTGGTCAGATGAACGGGACTGCTCCCGGTCACCTCGGCCAGGGCGACGACCGCGCCCTTGGGTGCCAGGAGCCGGCCGTTGAGATACCGCTCCCAGGACGTCCTGCTGTAGCCCGTACGGTCGGCCAGCGCGCCGACACTCAGCCCGCTCCGGTCGACCAGTCTGCGCAGCTGGACGGCGAACTCCTTGACCTGCGGATCGAGTTCATCCGGCAAGGCCTTCCAACGAGGCATTGCTCTTCCCCCCCCTGCTTCTTTCCCCCCGTGCGTGCCTGACATTTCCCCCCGCGCGGCTCCCCCGGGCTCCCCCCGCCGCGTGCGGGCGAGGGAATGGCCCATCGCCGCCGAGTCCCCGTTCTGGTTACCCACAGGGATGCGCCCGGCCAGGACCTCAGTTCCCGGAACGGGGGCGCACGGGAGCGTTCGGGCCGGAGCATGCGCCGTTCGCACGCCCGCCGGGCCGCGGTCCCA
This sequence comes from Streptomyces sp. NPDC059668, assembly GCF_042734135.1. Taxonomy (NCBI): domain Bacteria; kingdom Bacillati; phylum Actinomycetota; class Actinomycetes; order Kitasatosporales; family Streptomycetaceae; genus Streptomyces; species Streptomyces sp. NPDC059668. The sequence continues at coordinate 131,007 of NZ_JBHWEL010000016.1, forward strand.
GTGTCCCATTTCCCCCGCGCCGGCCAAACGGATTCGCGCCCTCCGCACGGATGTGCTCTCGGCCCCCGTGCGGGACGCACAGGACGCGCGGGACCGTCCCGGCCGTTCACTCCGACGGGACGGCCGGGACGGGTCATCCCAGGGCGACGGCGCCCGCGACGGCGACGAGGAGGAGCGCGAGGACGAGCAGTGCCGCGTAGAGCAGGAGACGTCCGGTGCGCGGGCCGGACGGAGGTTCCTCGTCGAGCAGGTCCCACCACGGAAGCGTGGGGTCCTCCTCGTACCCGCCCGCGCCCGCGGGGTCGTCCACGCCCTGCCGCGCTCCACCCTGTCCCCCCTGTCCGGCGTGCACGCCGTGCGTGCCGTGCGTGCCGTGCGTGCCGTCGTGTCCCTCGGGGGCGGGTCCGCCCACCGGGAGACGCGAGGGCGTGGGCTCGCGGGGCCAGACCCGCACCGCCAACTCCCAGCGCACCCCGTAGCGTTCGGCCTCGGCGCCGGTGAGACCCGCGACCCGGCACAGGGCGGCGACCGCCTGGCGGGGCGGCGGCTGGGTCGCGTTGAGGTAGCGCTGCCAGGACGACTTGCTGTACGCGGTGCGCGCCCCGAGCGCGACCAGGCTCAGCCCGGTGCTGTCCTTGAGCAGCCGTACCTGCTCGACGAAGTGCCGTACCTCCGCGGGAAGTTCCTCCGGCAGCGGCTGCCAGGCACCCATCGCTCACCCACCTCCCGCGGCGTTCGGGAGGCGTCGTCCGCCTCCATGCTTCCCCGTGAGCGAGGGACGGCTCCGGACGGTGGGCCGGTTCCCGTCACGCGGCGCGGACACCGTGGCGGAATGGTCACTTCCGTGCCACAGCGAACCGTCGGCTGTTGTCCAGCCCGTTCCGGTGCAGAAGGGTTGTCCCCGGGCGGCCCGGCCGCCCGGCCGCGGCCCGTCCTTACTCGGGGGAGAGGACGGGTCGCGGCGCCGTGCGCGGACGGCGCGGTGGTCTCAGCGGACCGTGAAGTGCAGCGTGTCGTCCAGGAACGGGATCACCAGCCACGGATTGGGCTGTGCCATCAGCGCGAGCAGCACGATGGCGAGGCCCAGCACGCCGTACGTGACCATGTCCGTGAAGCGCGAACGGACCGCGAGCATGCCGACGTCGGGCAGCATCCAGCGGATCACGGCACCGGCCAGCAGCGCGGCGCCGATCAAGATCGTGCCGAACCGGAACGCGTCGAGCGCGACCAGCAGCAGACCCAGCCCGACGGCCGACAGCACGGCCAGGATGGGCCACTGGCGGGCCGGGGCCGGGGCGTCGCCCGATGCCGCCCGGCCGCCGCCCTCGGGCCGCGCGGTGTCCCTCGTGAACAGCGGGAAACGGCGGGTGGTGCGGCGCGGCCGCCCCTCGGCGTCCGGGGCACTCACGGCGTCGATCGCAACGGGGTCGCCCTCGGCCTCGGCCGCCCCCACGTCGTCCCCGGCCTCCGCGTCGTCCCGGGCCTCCGAGCCGCCCCCGGCCCTCGCGCCGTCCGGGACCCTCGCGTCGCCCTTGGCCTCCGCCGCCACGGCCCGCTCCCCCGCCACGCCCTCGGCCCGTACCGGGGCCGCACCCTCAGCGCGTACCGGGGCCGCACCCTCGGCGCGTACCGGGGCTTCCGCCCCGGCCTGCGCCTCCTGCACGGCCGCCGAGGCGGAGTCTGCCCTCTCGGAGCCGCCGTCAGCCGACACTGCGCTCCGCCGCTTCCACCACGTTGACGAGCAGCTGGGCACGGGTCATCGGGCCGACGCCGCCCGGGTTCGGGGAGATCCACGCCGCGACCTCGGCGACATCCGGATGGACATCACCGACGATCTTGCCCTCGGCGCTGCGCGAGACACCGACGTCGAGGACGGCGGCGCCCGGCTTCACGTCCTCGGCGCGGACGAGGTGCGCGGAGCCGGCCGCGGCGACGATGATGTCGGCGCGCTTCAGGTGCGCGGAGAGGTCCCGGGTGCCGGTGTGGCACTGGGTCACCGTCGCGTTCTCGCTGCGCCGCGTCAGCAGCAGCGGCATCGGCCGGCCGATGGTCACCCCGCGGCCGACGACCACGACCTCCGCACCCTTGATCTCCACGCCGTAGCGGCGCAGGAGGGTGAGGACACCGTTCGGGGTGCAGGGCAGCGGGGCCGGCTCGTTCAGCACGAGGCGGCCGAGGTTCATCGGGTGCAGTCCGTCCGCGTCCTTGTCCGGGTCCATCAGTTCCAGGATGCGGTTCTCGTCGATGCCCTTGGGGAGCGGGAGCTGAACGATGTAGCCGGTGCAGGCGGGGTCCTCGTTGAGTTCCCGCACCACCGCCTCGATCTCCTCCTGCGTGGCGGTCGCGGGCAGTTCACGCTGGATGGAGGCGATGCCCACCTCCGCGCAGTCGCGGTGCTTGCCCGCGACGTACTTCTGGCTGCCGGGGTCGTCGCCCACCAGGACGGTCCCCAGGCCGGGCGTGACGCCCTTCTCCTTCAGGGCCGCCACGCGGACGGTCAGATCGGACTTGATCGCGGCTGCGGTGGCCTTGCCATCGAGAATCTGGGCGGTCATGGTCCCCATCCTCCCGGATGACGCGGTCCAGGTTCCAATCCGGGGCCGCGGCGGCCGTCCGGCGGCCGATTCGCCCGCATCCGGCCGTGATCACCGGTGTTGCGCTTGAACAACACCTATGGAATGGCGCTGGACAAGTAAGAGTCTGCTAAAGAACGATGAGAACACAGTGTCGCGGGCAGTACCGGGGGGACGGACCGCTCTGCAGAAACACCTCCGAACCCGTGCCGCGCCCAGTCCCCGCACCAGGCAACGGAGGAACCCGCCATGAGTTTCGGCGACCCGAACAACCCCTACGGCCCGCCGCCGCAACAGCCCCCCACCGCGCCGCCGGGCGCTCCCGGTTACGGATATCCGCAGGCTCCGCCCAACCTGCCGCCGCAGGGCTACGGTTACCCGCAGCAGCCCGGGTACCCCGGCTACCCGGCCGGCTACCACCAGCCCCCGCAGACGATGCCGGGGCTGCTGATGACGGCGCGCGTCTTCCTGTTCATCATCTCCGCGGTGCAGATCCTGGCGGCGCTGGGCTGGTTCTACGTCGCCGCCATCGCCAACGACGTCTCGGACGCGGCGGACCGCTACAGCTCGACGTCCAACGACCCGTTCAGCTCGTTCAGCGACGGCGCCGACATCGCGACGGGCGTCCTGCTGCTGATCGCCCTGGTCGCGGCGGGTCTGGCGGCCCTGTCGATCACCCTGGGCGTGAAGTTCGGCCGGGGCGGTCAGGGCATCCGCATCACCGCGGTCGTCTACGGTGCGCTGGGCGGGATCTTCGGCCTGATCATGCTCTTCGTGGGCCTGGACTCCGGTATGGCCTCCGCCGTCATCTTCCCGCTGATCTGGGTCGGCTTCGCCGCCGTCATCACGGCCGCTCCGGTCGTGTCCAGCGGCACCGCCTGGTTCGCCCGCCCACGGTACTGAGCGGTTCACCCACGAGGGCCGTGTCCACCCCGTAGCAGGGGGGACACGGCCCTCGTGTCTCCGGCCGACGTCCACTGCCGCCCAGCGATCCGCGATCAGCGATCAGCGATCAGCGATCAGCTCAGCGTTCAGTGGTCGGTGCTCAGCTGGTCGGTGCTCAGCGCTCAGTCCTCAGTGGAAGAAGTGGCGCGTCCCGGTGAAGTACATCGTGATGCCGGCCTTCTTGGCGGCCTCCACGACCAGCTCGTCGCGGACCGAACCACCCGGCTGCACCACGGCCCTGACACCCGCGTCGGCGAGGATCTCCAGGCCGTCGGGGAACGGGAAGAACGCGTCCGAGGCGGCGTAGGCACCGCGGGCCCGCTCGGCGCCCGCCCGCTCGACCGCCAGCTTCGCGGAGTCCACACGGTTGACCTGGCCCATGCCCACGCCGACCGAGGCGCCGTCCTTGGCGAGCAGGATCGCGTTGGACTTCACCGCGCGGCAGGCCCGCCAGGCGAAGGCCAGTTCGTCGAGCTCGCCCTGGCCGAGCGCGTCGCCGGTGGCCAGGGTCCAGCTCGCCGGGTTGTCGCCGTCGGCCTGGAGCCGGTCGGTGACCTGGAGCAGCGCGCCGCCGTCGATCTGCTTGACCTCGACCGGGTTGGCGGGCGCCCGGTGGGCGCGCAGGACCCGGATGTTCTTCTTCTTGGTCAGGGCTTCGAGCGCGCCGTCCTCGTACTCCGGCGCCACGATGACCTCGGTGAAGATGTCCGCGACCTGCTCGGCCATCTCCTTCGTCACCGGCCGGTTGACCGCGATCACGCCGCCGAACGCGGAGAGCGGGTCGCAGGCGTGCGCCTTGCGGTGCGCCTCGGCGACGCTCGAGGCGACCGCGATGCCGCACGGGTTGGCGTGCTTGATGATCGCGACGCAGGGGTCCTCGTGGTCGTACGCGGCACGGCGCGCGGCGTCCGTGTCCGTGTAGTTGTTGTACGACATCTCCTTGCCGTGCAGCTGCTCGGCCTCGGCGAGGCCGCCCGTGCCGTCGACGTAGAGCGCGGCACCCTGGTGCGGGTTCTCCCCGTAGCGCAGGGTGTTCTTCCGCTCGTAGGTGTGCCCGAGGAAGTCGGGGAAGCCGCTGGTGTCGGCCGCGGCGTAGTCGTCCGCGAACCAGGAGGCGACGGCGACGTCGTACGCGGCGGTGTGCTGGAAGGCCTCCGCCGCGAGCCGCTTGCGGGCGGTGAGGTCGAAGCCCCCCTCCTCGACGGCGGCCAGGACGGCGGCGTACCGGTCCGGGCTGGTGACGACGGCGACGGACGGGTGGTTCTTGGCCGCCGCGCGCACCATCGAGGGACCGCCGATGTCGATCTGCTCGACGCACTCGTCGGGCGTCGCGCCCGAGGCGACCGTCTCACGGAACGGGTAGAGGTTCACCACGACGAGGTCGAACGGCTCGACGCCGAGCTCGGCGAGCTGCTCCCGGTGACTGTCGAGCCGCAGGTCGGCGAGGATGCCCGCGTGGACCCTGGGGTGCAGGGTCTTGACGCGGCCGTCGAGGCACTCGGGGAAGCCGGTGAGTTCCTCGACCTTGGTGACGGGGACGCCGGACGCGGCGATGCGGGCGGCGGTGGAGCCGGTGGACACCAGCTCGACACCGGCCTCGTGCAGCCCGCGCGCGAGCTCTTCGAGCCCGGTCTTGTCGTAGACACTGACGAGCGCGCGCCGGATGGCCCGCCTGGTGCCCGCAGTGCCCTCGGCCGTGACTGTGCTGTCGGCGGTCACTGGATAACTACCTTTCGTCCCTCAATGCGATAGCCGTTGCGGGCGAGCCGCCCCACGACATCGACGAGCAGTTCTCGCTCGACTTCCTTGATGCGCTCGTGCAGAGCGCTCTCGTCGTCCTCGTTCCGGACCTCGACCACGCCCTGGGCGATGATCGGTCCGGTGTCGACGCCGTCGTCGACGAAGTGGACGGTGCATCCGGTGACCTTCGCGCCGTACGCGAGCGCGTCGCGCACGCCGTGGGCCCCCGGGAAACTCGGCAGCAGGGCGGGGTGCGTGTTGACGAACCGCCCGCCGAACCTGGCGAGGAACCGCTTCCCCACGATCTTCATGAAGCCGGCGGAGACCACGAGGTCGGGCTCATGGGCGGCGACGGCCTCGGTGAGCGCCGCGTCCCACTCGTCCCGGGTGCCGTAGTCCTTCACCCGGCGGACGAAGGTGGGCAGCCCCGCCCGCTCACCGCGCGCGAGCCCCTCGATGCCGTCACGGTCGGCGCCGACGGCCACGATCCGGGCCCCGTAGCCCTCGGGCCCGGCCTCCGCGACGGCGTCGAGCAGTGCCTGCAGATTCGTGCCTGATCCGGAGACCAGCACGACGAGGCGCTTGGCCTTGGCCACGACGGGGCCCTTTCTCGGGGGAGCGTTTGTACGGTCGTACGAATGCTTCGCGCCCCGGGATACGGGGAAGTCTACGAACCGGCCGACCGTCAGCAACGATACCGGCACACCGGGCAGCCCCCACGGGACGGGGGCGTGGCCGGAAGGTAGCGTCTGCGGAGGAACCTCCCGGGAACACCGTTCGGCATGGGGAACGCCCTGTGTCTGCGGGACGTTGACCAGGGACGGACAGGAACATCCGGGGCACGCCCCGGGGACGAACGTCCGGGGTACGAGCCCTGGGTGCGAGTCCTGGACAGGAAACCCGGGGTACGCGTCGCGAGCACGATGCCGTGTGGACACGCAGCCCGCCAGAACCACCAAGGGGAAGACGCACACCTGATGCCGGACCGCAGTCTCCGACTCCCTCCGCTCCTGCTGCGCGAGCGGCGCCCTTCGCCCACCCCGCCGCAGGAGAACGGGGACGCGCCCTCGGGCGGGGGCGACTCCTCGGGCGGACGTGGCTCCTCGGGCGGGGGCGGCTCGGCAGGGGGGAGCGGCTCGGGGTCCGGCTCCGGCCCCGACGACCACAATCCGTTCGCTCCGCCGCCGGAGGGCACGCCCGACCGGCCCTGGCAGCCCAGACGGCCCGCGGGCGGAAACAGCCCGGACGAGAACGGCGGCTCCGGGCAGCACTCCCCCTGGGGCAGCCAGTGGAGCGACCAGCAGCCCGGCCGTTCGACCGGCGGCGGCTTCGGCGAGCGGCCCGGGGCCCCGCAGGGCCAGGGCGGCGGCCCGGAGGGACCCGGCGGCGGTCCGGGCTCCGGAATGCGCTGGGACCCGACGGACCCCACCCAGCGCCGGGCGCGCTACGCGCTGCTCTCCGGCATGTGGGCCTTCTTCTTCGCCCTGTTCAGCTGGCCGTACGTGGCCCTGCTGCTCGGCGCGCTCGCGCTCTACTGGGGTGTCAGCGCTCTGCGCGCCAAGCCTCGCAAGCCTGACCCGGACGCGCCCGCACCCGCGGCGCCCGACACGAACAACCGGCCTCAGACGACCGCGGCCGTCAGCGGTCTCGTCACCGCGTCCCTCGCCATCGTCATGGTCGCCGCGACGTTCTCCGCGCAGCTCGTCTACAGCGACTACTACTCGTGCACGCACGACGCGCTCACCAACGCGGCGAAGCAGTCCTGCAACGAGCTTCTTCCGAAGGAGCTGCGCGGCCTGTTGGGGACGCAGAACTAGCGCGTCCCCCTCCTGGGGGCTGCCGCCCCCAGACCCCCGCTCCGGCCTTAAGGGCCTTGTCCTCAAACGCCGGACGCGCGGTAATATCCTGT
>NZ_JBHWEL010000017.1:0-11161 GCF_042734135.1 Streptomyces sp. NPDC059668
GGCCCCGACGAGCCCCGGCGGCCCGTCCGCGCCGGTGCCTGCCAGGGCTTGTCGGGGCTCGTCGGGGGGGGGGGGGGCGCCGGCGGGCGCGGGGCACCGCCCCGCCGCGCGCGGCCCCCCCCCCACCTCACTGCGAACCTCATCCATCCGACCGGGCATCAGCCGCAGGTCAGCAGGCCCACCTTCTGCTTGGCGGTCAGGACGCGGTGGACGCTCTGCTCCATCTGGGTGCGGAAGGCCGAGTTCTGCGCCATCCGCGCCGTCACGGCCTTGGTCATGGCCGGGACCTGGTTCGGTTCGCCGGCCAGCACCAGGTCTCCGCCGGCGGAGAGGAAGTTCAGGGCCCGGTCGGCCGGGGGTACGGACTTCACCGCCACCGCGTTCCCGAGGTCGTCCGAGACGACCACACCCTTGAAGCCCATCGTCTTGCGCAACAGCCCCTGGATCACCGTGGAGGAGAACGCCGCCCGGTGCTTCGAGTCGATCTTGCTGTACGTGGCCGAGGAGATCATGACGAACGGCGCGCCCGCCTTGATCCCCGAGCTGAACGGCGTGAGGCTCGAACTCTTGGTCGTGGTCACCGTGTCCACCACGTTGGCCGTGGTGTCGGTGTTGCCGCGCACGTTGCCGAGTCCCGGGAAGTGCTTCAGCGTGGCCAGCACGTTGGACTGGGCGAAACCCGCGGCGAACGCGTTGGTGTGAGGCGTCACCGCCGCTGCCGTATGGCCGTACTCACGGTCGTACCGGCCGATCGGCGCGTTGTTCCTGCCCAGGCTCAGCGGCACGACGTCGGCGACGGGCGCGAGGTTCAGGTTCACACCGGCCGCCTTGAGCTGCTTCGCCCAGGTGGCGGCCTCGGCGCGAAGCTTCGAGGCCGACCAGCTTCCCTGCACCAGCCCGCTCGGGATGGTCGAGAACCCGGGGCCGGACAGCACCTGTACCTGGCCGCCCTCCTGGTCCGTGGAGACCAGCAGGCCCACACGATGCTTCGACACGGTGTCGGCCTTCGCCTGCAGGCCGTCGACCAGCGACTTGGTCGCCTTCGTGCCGGCCTTGCTGCGTCCGGCCAGGAAGACCGACCCGACGTGGTACTGCCGCAGGACCTGGATCCGCGCCTGATCCGGTTTGGAGGCGGTGACGCTGCCCATGAACAACTGACCGACGCGTTGCGGCCCGGTCATCGCGGAGTACACCTTGTCGACGCAGCTCGCGGCCTGGCTGTCGGCGGCCGCGTCCGGTGCCCGGGTCGCGGCAGAAGGGTGCGAGGGGTAGGTCACGCCCAGGCTCGCGGCGGCCAGTGACAGCGCCAGCAGCGGGACGGGCCACAGTGCCTTCCTGCCCTTGGAACCGCGGGACGGCGTTCGCCGTGGTCCATGGGCCTGCTGGGATGTCATGCGGAGCCCCTTCCGGTACGCCGGACCGCGGACACGGGCGCGCCGATGCTCGGCCGTCGACGGCGGTCACGCGGCCGGCACAACTGAACCAGCACCACCAAACGTACATCGATCCGATCGCGTTCGCCTCTGCGGTGGTGTACCGGGCCGGTGAGGTGCGGCGACGGCGCGGGGACGGGGTGGAACACACGGTTGTTATGACCCGGTTTCGCCAACCCGGCGCCACGAAAACGGAATTGGGTCGGCGCTCGCATCGTGGGCGACCGCGGTGTCCTCGGTGACCGTGACGGCCGTCGGGCGTCCGGGAGTACCGGCTCCCGATGGCCGGGGGTGTGGGCGTCGTACGTCCGCGGGGGAGCCGGCCGAACCTCGAACCTGGTGACTCGGGTGCCGCGTAGGGCGAATGGTTCGGTGCCGCGTGGGCCGAATGGTTCGGTGCCGCGTGAGCCGACGTCCCGCCTTGCCCGCCTCGCCGCCCTCGGCCGTGCCGCGCACTCGCGGCAACTGGGCCGCGCGGAAGCCTATTTGGCTGGGCGTCAGATCTGTGACCCGGTGGCCGGATTCCGGCATGTGCGTCCGAACGGGTGCCTGCCACGGGACTTCTGCGTGTCTGATATTCCGGATAAAGGGATTATCGGTACGTTCTCTCGCAGATCGGCCGGTGCGGCCGACGTCTCAGAGATAGGGGAAAGTGACATGACCACGCGCAACATTGCCGTGACTGCCGCTGTCGCGGCCGCTACGGCCCTCGTCGCCACGGGCGTCACCTACGCCTCGGCCGCCGCGGCTCCTGAGGCCGCCCCCGCCGTTCAGCAGGTTGCTCCCATGGGAGGCGACAGCGGGCAGTCGAAGGGCAACGAAGGAGGTGGCGGTGGCGACCGTGGTGGCCGTGGCCACTACGAGGGCCACATCGACTTCAACGAGCGCACGTACTCCGCTCACTCCTGGGGCTGCATCACCGTGGTCAGCGGCCTCGGTTCGCGCAGCTTCAACGTCCGCAACGACAGCCACAAGACCGTCGAGGTCTTCCGTGGCGCCACCTGTGACAACGGTTCGCCCGTCGCGACGGTCGGCCCGTGGAGCAGCAGCAACGGTGTCATGCCGTTCCGTGTCCACGGTGGCGTGAAGGTCAAGAACGGCGTCGTGGGCAGCTTCCGCGTCGTCGAGGACCACCACCGCTGGTAGTGACGGCGTCACCGCACCGTCCGCACCGCATGGAGAACCCGGCCCGCTGCAATCGGGCCGGGTTCTCCGGCTGAAGGCCTGTCGCGGCCGCGCCGACGTCACCGAAGGCGCGTCCGGGCGGTTCGCCGTCCGGCTTCCGCACGCACCGATCGCGGCCCGTCCTCCCCGGGGAGGACGGGCCGCGGTGCGTCACCCCGGGTTTCCCCCAGGGCGCCCTAGGTGTCCGGTCGGCGAGGGCCCGGGATGCCCGGCCGGCGGGAGGGGGGCGAACTCCAGCTCCGTCAGGGCCCGTTGACGACCGAGCCGGGTCGTGTTACTCAAGTGTGACGCCCTATTGGACTAGACCTAGTTCGACAGCTCCGTAGGTCCGTAGCTCCGTAGCTCCGTAGCTCCGTGGCTCCGTAGCGACATCGCTTCACCCTTCATCGCTTCGATCGTCGAAGGACCCCCCACATGATCCGTTCCAGGTTTCTCGCGATAGCCGCCGCCGCGGGCATGGCCGGCACCCTCGCCCTGCTGGGCACCGGCAATGCCACCGCCGGCGTCCTCGCGGACCCGTCCGTGGCGCCCGGCGGCAATTTCGACCTGTCCGTCTGGCAGCTCCAGGAGCCGGTGGGTTCGCCCGGCTCACCCACCACGATCTCCTCGTCCCGGCTCCAGGGGGCGAACGGGTTCCAGGACTCGTACTTCTACACCGACACCCGTGACGGCGCCATGACCTTCTGGGCTCCGGAGAAGGGCGTCACCACGCCGAACTCCAACTACGCGCGTTCCGAGCTGCGGGAGATGAACCGCAACGGCAGCGCGGCCAACTGGTCGCTGAGCGGTACCCACCGGATGAGCGCGACCCTACGCGTGGTGTCGGTGACGCAGAACGTCTGCGTCGGGCAGATCCACCTCGGCACCGGCGGCAGCTCCACCAAGCCGCTGCTGGAGCTCTACTACCACTCGAACGGTGACATCGTCCTCGGCACCGAGAACTCGCCGTCCGGCGGCCAGACGACACGCACGGTCGGCCATGTGTCGATCGGCAAGACATGGACCTACACGATCGGCGTCTCCGGCGGCCACACGATCGACCTGACGGTCAACGGCACCACCACGCACTACGCGATTCCGTCGTCCTTCGACCCGTACAAGCAGTACTTCAAGGCCGGCTCGTACAACCAGTCGTCCTCCGACAGCACCACGAAGGGCGCACGGGTCGCCTTCTACGGGCTGACCGTCTCCCACGGCTGAGCCGTCCGGGACCGCTGACGGCCGCCGCAAGGCCGGGGCGCCCGGTTCACGAAGGCCGGGGCGCCCCGCGCGGTCGGCTGTGCGGACTGATGAGGAGCAGTGCGATGTCGTCGTTCTGCGGCGAGACCTGCCCGGGGTGACGGACGAGGGTGTCGGCGAGGGCATCCATGCCGCGGTGCCGCGCCTGGGACAGCCGGACGGCGAGTTGGGCCGTTGTCTCCTCGATGTCGGCTCCTGGCGCCTCGACGAGTCCGTCGGTGTACAGCGCGAGCACCGCGGAGGGCGGGAGCCGGATCTCGGTGGCCGGGTAGTGGCAGTCGGGGTCGATGCCGAGGAGGAGACCGGGTGACAGGCTCAGCACCTCGGTCCGGCCGTCGGGATGGCGCAGGAGTGGCGGCGGGTGGCCGGCGGTGGCCACCTGGACGCGGTGGTGTGCCAGGTCGAGATGGGCGTAGAGGCAACTCGTGAACAGGCCGGGGTCGAGGTCGGTCAGCAGGCGGTTGACCCGGGCGAGGACTTCGCCGGGAGGTGCGCCGGCGGCGGCGTGGACGGCGGTGCGGACCTGTCCCATGAGGGCCGCGGCGTCGGCGTTGTGGCCCTGGACGTCGCCGATCGTCGCGGCGACGGTGGTGGGGCCGAGGCGGATCAGGTCGTAGAAGTCGCCGCCGATGTCGATACCGCGGGTGGAGGGCAGGTAGCGGGCGGCCACGTCAAGCCCGGGGATGTCCGGCAGCGCTCGGGGCAGCAGGGCGGTCTGCAGGCGGTGGACGAGGTGGTGCTCGTTGTCGTAGAGGGCGGCGCGGTCCAGGGCCTGGGCGAGCAGCCCGGCGGTGGAGGTGAGGATGGCGCGCTCCTCCGGGGTGAAGCGGTGCGGCTGGTCGTAGGAGAGCGTCCAGCAGCCGACGGGGCGGCCGGAGGCGATGAGGGGCAGGAAGGCCCAGGCGGATTTGTTCGTCAGCCGGGGAATGCCGGGGTAGGCCCGATCCATTTCGTCCCGGGAGCCGAAGAAGCTGGGTACGCCGGCGGTCAGGGCCAGTGCGGACGGGGTGGGTGGTGCCGGCGCGGACGAGGTCGGCGGCCCCGAGAGGGCGGCGCCGTCGAAGCGGTCGATGATCTCGGCGGTGTAGCCGCGGTACCCGATGATCCGCAGCCGGTCGTCCGCCGCGACGAAGAGGACCAGGCCCTGGGCGTTGAAGGCGTCCAGGAGCTGGTCCGCGGCCTGGTCGACCACGTCCTGCACGCCGACGGCCTCGGTGAGTGTGGCGGCCAGGTGCAGCAGATGGTAGAGACCGGCCGTCCGGCCCGGTGTGACGGGAGCGGACGTGGACGGTTCCGCGAGCCCGCCGGTGCGGGGCGAGGGGGCCGGGGTGATGCGGATGCTGAGGCCGGAGGCGTCCGGGTAGAGGTGGAAGGACAGCTGTCGGTCCGGCGGGCACAGGGCGGTGAAGGACGTGGGCTGACCGCTGACCACCGCGGCGCGATAGCGGTCCTCGAAGCCGAGGCTGTCCAGCCATGGCAGCGCGTCGCAGGGTCTGGCCCCCAGCAGGACGGACCGTTCGACCCCCACGAGGTCGGCGGCCGCGGTGGTGAGGTAGGCGATGCGCCCCGTCAGGTCCAGCCCGCAGCACCCCTCGGGGAGCCTCTCGGTGAAGTCCGCCGCGGCCTGGGCCTCGGTCGCTCCGGTGACCCGGCCGAGCGGACCGGGCAGCATCCGCGGCTCGCGCCCGGGCAGGACCGGGTGCCCGCGGTCGGACGCCTGGCGCAGGAGAAGGCCGAGGCGACGGCACCAGGCCTGGACCGCGTCGTGTTCCCGCAGGGCCAGGCGCGGTGCGTGCGAGCCGGGCCACAGCAGTACCAGCCCGCCCCAGGTGGTCGTGCCGGTGGTGATCGGAGCGGCGACCACCGCGAAGGGGTAGGGGAGCACCAGCGCGGCCCGCGGATAGCGCAGCGCCATCTCCTCCTGGCCGCCGATCCACACCAGGCGCCGCTCACGGACGGCGTCCGACACCGGGATCGGCGATTCCAGCCCCACCCGTGCCCAAGGGGCGATGATCTCCCGCGAGACCCCGCTCATCACCGCCAGTCGCAGCTCCCTCCCGTCCCGGGACAACAGGTACACATGGCCGATGGAGGCTCCGGTCTCCAGGGCGATCCGGGAGAGAAAGGGTTCCAGCAGCTCCAGACCGGAACCGGTCACGGAGGGCATGTCGGCGGAATCGTGCACATTTCCATCTTCTCTCAGAAGGGCCGGTGTCTCGGGCGGGGGCTGAGGACCCCTGCGTGGGCGGCGGCGTGACGTAGGTCATGGCGGGCCTCGCTCGATCTTGGAATGCGCGGGTCCCCGCCACTGTTGCCGCGTTGAGGGCCCTGCCCTGTTCCGAGGGGATGCCGGGCAATGGTGCCCGCCAGGTGACGGGAGCTGGACACGGTCCAGGCCCTTCCTGCTGCTCCCTGGTTCCTGGATCGCTGTCTTCGAAGGGTTCTTCTGCGTCATGCCACTTGCCTTGCTGGCCCTGGCTGTCGTCGCGTTCGGTATCGGTACGACCGAGTTCGCCACGATGGGGCTGCTGCCCCAGATCGCCGACGGTGTCGGTGTCTCGGTCCCGCACGCCGGCAACCTCGTGTCGGCCTACGCGCTCGGTGTCGTCGTGGGCGCGCCCCTCCTGACGGGTCTCGGTGCGCGCGTCCCCCACAAGCGGCTGCTGCTTCTCCTGTCCGGGCTGTTCGTGGTCGGCAACCTTGCGTCCGCGTTCGCTCCCGGCTTCGGTCTCCTGTTCGCCGCGCGCTTCCTGGCGGGTCTGCCGCACGGGGCGCTGTTCGGCGTGGGCGCCGTCGTCGCGTCACGGCTGGTCGCGCCCGAACGGGCCGCGCGCGCGGTGTCGAAGATGTTCCTCGGTCTCACCGTCGCGAACATCATCGGTGTCCCGGCCGGCACGGCCCTCGGTCAGCAGTTCGGCTGGCGGTCGGCCTATGGAGCCGTCGCCGTCATCGGCCTCGTCGCGCTCGCCTCGCTGGCCAAGTTCGTTCCCCATCAGCCGCGCGGCCAACAGGCGGGCATCGGCCGCGAGCTGCGGGCGATGGGGAACAAGCAGGTCGCGATCGGCCTGGCCACGGCGGTGGTCGGCTTCGGCGGATTCTTCGCCGTCTACAGCTACCTGGTTCCGATGCTGACGAATCTGACGGGCATCTCCGACTCGTCGACCACCCTGGTCCTCGCGCTCTACGGAGTCGGTATGACCCTGGGCACGCTGATCGCGGGTCCGCTCACGGACCGCGCCCTGCGTCCGACGCTGTACGCGGGACTCGCTCTGCTCGCCGCGGCGCTGGTGGCGTTCTACTTCACCGTCCACAGCACCGTGCCCGCCCTGCTGACGATCACCTTCATCGGCGCGGTGGGCTCCCTCATCACCACACCCGTCCAGATGCTGCTCATGGCGAAGGCGAAGGACGCTCCCACCATGGCGGCGGCCTCCAACCACTCCGCCTTCAACCTGGCCAACGCGGGCGGCGCCTGGCTCGGCGGCCTGGCCATCTCGGCGGGCTGGGGCTGGGCCTCGCCCAGTCTGGTCGGCGCGGCCCTGGCGGTGGCCGGCCTCGGTCTCGCCTTCACCGGCGGCTTCATGGACCGGGGCAGCCCCGGCTCCGTGGTGATCACTTCGTCCGGCGGGGAGGGTGCGAAGGCCGTGGGACAGGGTGTTGCGGCGCACGGAGCGGCCGAACCCGCCCGCTCCGCCGGGCAGGTGGAGGTTCCCCGGGGCCCGGACAACCACTAGGTCGTGTTGCGGGAGTCGCGTCGTCCGCCCGGAGGCAGGCGGGCCTTTCGCAACCCGCCCTGCTGCCGCGGCGGGCAACGTCTGCCTGTCAAGGAGCGGCGTCCGGTGCGGCGAGCGGGGGCACCTTCAGCGCCCTTGAGACAGTGGGGGAGTGTGCCGGGCGTGGCGACGGGGCTAACGTCGCCCACCGCGGCACCGGGCGTACTGATCACGGTCCTTTACTGCGCCTCCTCGACCGCGAGTCCCCGGCCGTGAGCCGTGAGCCGTGAGCCGTGAGCCGTGAGCCGTGAGCCGTCAGCCGGCAGGCGTTAGGCGTCAGGCGTCAGGCCTGACGGTCTTCCCGGCCTGCTCCGCCAGGCGACGGGTGTCCAGGCGCAGGTGCCACAGGTTGCGCCGGTGCGCGCTGGTCAGTTCGGCCTCCAGTGGGGACGGCGGCACCGCGAGGACCGGGCAGACGGCGTGGGCGAGGCAGTAGCGGCTCACCGAGCACGAGCAGAGGCGGTGCCAGCCGCTCCGGCGGCCGGCACCGACGACCAGGAGATCGTTCTCGCGGTCCGCGCTGTCCACCAGCGCCCGGCCCGCGGTGCCGCGCGCGACGAGCGCGCGCATCGGCACCCCGGGGCCGGCCCCGCCGAACGCGTCGTCGAGCGCGGTGAGCAGATTGCGCCGCGCCAGCCGCTGCCACTCGTCGACCAGCACGTACGAGGCCGGCGTACGACGGGCGGCGAGTTCACCGCCGGGGGGTTCCCAGGCCAGGACGGGCCACAGCTCGGCACCCCGCCGCCGGGCCTCGTCGGCGGCCCGGCACAGGGCGGTGAGGCTGCCGAGGGAGCCGCTGACCCCCACCACGACACGAGCGGCTGCGGGGGCGCCGGAATCAGACATGGCTCGACCGTTCTTCGCACACGCCCACGGGTCCCTCCCGCGGGCGGTCCACGAGGGACCGCTCCCCATTGCACTCCTGGCCGGGACGCTCCGACACCCCGTACGCCCCATTTTGGCGCGCTCCTGACGGCCGCCCTCCTGGCCGGTCGCCCCGCGCGTCAGTATCGCGTCAGCGTCCGCGCGAGCGCCGTCAGCGTCGCGTCATGAGGTGTCGGAGAACCGCAGGGCACGGGAATAGCTTCTGCGGTGAGCGCCGGTCCGCCTTCTCGCGTTCGAGGCGTCGAGGTGCTCACCGAACCGTCCCGGATCCTCCAGGAGGCGTCCCATGCACCACCTCTCGTGCGGTGAAGACCCCGAGCCCGCCGAACGATTCCCGGCCGGAGCGTTGTTCGTTCCGGTCCGGCCGGGGTCGGCAGGATGTGCGGTCCGGCTCTTCCGTACGCCGCTCGGCGAGCGTACGGCCGTCGGCTTCACCTCGGAGCGCGGACTGACCACGACACTCGGTGCCGAGCAGGCGTGGATCAGGCTCGCCGAGCCCGCCCTGCGCGCGCTGGCCGAGCCGCTGGGAGTCACCACCGTCACGGTGGATCCCTCCTTCTCCGCGCCGGCCCCGGCCCAGGCCGTGCCGGTCACCCGCGAGCCGTTCAGGGCCGTCGCCCCGGTACCGCGGGAGCCGTCCGCACCCCGTACCCGCACGAGCACATGGGATCCGCAGGCCGTCGGCGTGCTGCGGGTGACCGGCGCCGCCGCACTCGTGTCGGCACTGTCGCTGTGGATCGGTTGAGAGGGAACGCACGATGACCACTGTTCACGAACCCGCTGTCGGCACCACCGGCGGCGACCTGTCGGTGTGGCCCGCCTCGGCCACCGAGCCCCGCCAGGGAGACCTGGCCGTGGGCGGTGTCCCGCTCGCCGAGATCGCCGACCGCTTCGGCACCCCCGCCTACGTGCTCGACGAGGGCGAGGTGCGCGAGCGCTGCCGCACCTACCGGCACGCCTTCCCCGACGCCGACGTCCTGTACGCGGCCAAAGCCTTCCTGTGCAGGGGCATGGCCCACTGGGTCGAGGAGGAGGGCCTCGGCCTCGACGTCTGTTCCGCCGGTGAACTGGAGCTCGCGGTCACCACCGGGTTCCCGCCCGAGCGGATCGTGCTGCACGGCAACGCCAAGTCCCCGCACGACCTGGAATCCGCGCTGCGCCTGGGGGTCGGGCGCATCGTGATCGACAGCCCCTCCGAGATCGCCCGGCTGGCCGCCGCCGTCGGGCCCGGCGGGCACCAGAAGGTCATGGTGCGGGTGGTGCCGGCCATCAGCGCGGGCGGCCACGAGAAGATCCGGACCGGCACCGACGACCAGAAGTTCGGCCTGTCCATGGCCGACGGGTACGCCCAGCACGCCATCACCCGGATCCTCGACCAGCCGCAGCTCGAACTCACCGGCCTGCACTGCCACTTGGGATCACAGATCACCAGCGTCAAGCCGTATCTCGTCGCCGTGCGGCGCATGGTGGGGCTGATGGCACGCCTGCGTGAGCAGCACGGCCTCGTCCTGCCCGAACTCGACCTCGGCGGCGGCCACGGCATCGCCTACCTGCCGGGTGAACAGGCGCTGGACCTCACGGCCCTGGCGCGCCGGGTCCGGACCGAACTCGCCGAGGCCTGCGCGGCCGCCGGGCTCAGCGTGCCCCGGCTGATGATCGAGCCGGGCCGCGCCGTCGTGGGGCCCGCGGGGATCGCGCTCTACCACGTACTCGCCGTCAAACGGACCGGCGACCACGTCTTCGTCGCCGTCGACGGCGGGATGAGCGACAACCCGCGGCCCGCGCTGTACGGCGTGCGCTACGCGCCCCGCCTGGTCGGTCGGCACAGCGCCGCGGAGCCGGCCGCGGTGACCGTCGTGGGCCGCCACTGCGAGGCCGGTGACGTGCTCGCCACCGACGTCGAACTCCCCGCCGACGTACGCCCGGGCGACCTGCTGGCCGTCCCGGTCGCGGGTGCCTACCACCTCTCGATGGCGTCCGGCTACAACATGGTCGGCCGCCCGCCGGTGATCGCGGTGCGTGGCGGCCACGCGCGTCTGCTCGTCCGCCGGGAGTCCCTGGAGGACATCCGCAGCCGCGACGTGGGGCTGTAGACGCCGCTCCTTTGAACGGCCTCCGGACGGGTGACGGCCCGGACCCCGCCCGGAGGCACCCCTCGCTCCGGCGCTCACCCGGCATCCGCACGCGCTCGGGGAGCAAGCCCGCGCGTGCCGCCGTGGCCCGGCGCGGGTCGTCACACGCGGTCGCCGGGGTGCCGCTGGTGCCGCTCAGTCGGAGCGGTCGCGCGTGGTGGCGCGCCACTCCTGGTACACGCGCCACAGCCGCTCGGCGCGTGGGCAGCGGCCCGACTCCCGTTTGCAGACCCGGCAGTTGCCGACGTGGCTGATGTACACGGCTTCGGGGCTGTGATGCCCCGGTGGTGGATTCGGCATGGCCCCCGGCACCCTTCGGCGTGGTCTTCACGCGCGCGTTGTCGCTTCTGGTGCCGTACTTCCGGTGCGGGGGCGCTTTCGGATGCGGTGGGCGGGTGCCAATTCCCGTTCCCCGCGGGCCCGCACGGCCCCGGGGGGGGGGGGCCCACCCGCCCCGGCCGCACCCGCGCGGGGGGGGGCCCGCGCCGCCAAAGAACACCAGGGGGAGAAGGGT
>NZ_JBHWEL010000017.1:11171-134839 GCF_042734135.1 Streptomyces sp. NPDC059668
CCACTCTCACCCCCCACCCCCCAAAACTATACACACCGTGTCTGTGTGTGCTGTTCTTTGTCTAAAATCCCCCCCCCCCCCCCGCCCCCCCCCGCGCCCCCGCCCCGTCCGGGCCTTGGTGGGCCACGTCCGGTCAGATGCCCATGGAGGCGAGTTCGATCGCGGAGCGGTGGTTCGCCGCCGCGGTCACCACGCAGGCACGGTAGGACCGGTTGTCCCTCACGACGAGGAAGTAGTCCTTGAGGTTCTTCCAGTAACTGAGCAGATACCCGACACCCGGCAGGAACCCGGGCGGCCGGGGGACCAGGGCGAAGGCCTCGGAGCACCGGAGGATCTCCCCGGTGGCCTGGGAGAGGACGTCGGCGACGTCGGGGTTCATGTTCCATCCCGCGGCCAGGTCGGCGTTCCAGATGGAGGCGGCGACCTCCCGCAGGTGTGCCTCCTCCTCCGGTGAGTAGTCACTCTGGCCCGAGGCGTTCACCGCCTTCGGGACCGTCGCCGCCGGGGCCGGACCGGTCGCCGTCGCGGCGGCCGTGCCCGAGGCGCCCAGGAGGAGCGCGGCCGTCGTGGCCGCCGCCACCGTGTACGTGAGCCGTCTGCCACCCATGCTGATCGGTCCCCTCTTCGGATGCGCCCGGGGCCTGCCGCCCCGGCGGATTGACGCTGTCATGTGCCGTACATACGGGTCAACGGCGACAATCTGCCAGGCGCGGCCGACGTCCGGTCCTTGACGGCGTCGGTGTCGGTGTCGGTGTCGGCGTCGGCGTCGGCGAAGGGGCGCGGCGGGGGAGGGGGGCGGGTCCGGGCGACCGGTGCCGGCAGACGCGCTGCCGGGAGGCCCGACGCCGGAGGCGCGGTACCGGAGGCGCGGTACCAGGCGCGGTACCGGGAGGCCGGGTCCGGGAGGCGGCCCGGAGGGCCGACGCCGGAACCGGGTTGGACTCGACGCCGGTCAACTCATCTTCGACGCAACGGACATGACAGGGGTCCCGGCAGATCCACGCGGGCCGGCCGTCAACTCCGTTGCCCGGTGCGGCGGCGGGCACGGCGCTCGTGACGCACCGGCAGCGGGCGAGTGTCGCCTCAGGCGGCGATGACGGCGGCGGTGGTGCGGCCGCCGTCGACGTCGAGCACGATGCCGTGCACGAACGAGGACTCGTCGGCGGCCAGGTACACGGCGGCGTCCGCGATCTCGCCGGGGGTGCCCATCCGCCCCGCGGGGGTGCCCTTCATCATGACCTCGGCGGGGTGCGCCTCGCCCGGTGCGGACTCCTGCACCACACCCGGGGAGATCGCGTTCACGCGCACGCCCAGCGGCCCGAACTCCGCCGCCCAGGCCCGGGTCAGCGTCTCCACCGCCCCCTTGGTGGAGCTGTAGAGCGCGGCGACCGGAATGCCCAGGCGGGCGATCCAGGAGCCCAGGTTGATGATGGCCCCGCCGCCGGCCTCCGCCATCGCGGGGGCGACCGCCGCGGTCAGGAAGAACGGGGCCTTCACGTTCACGGCATAGACCTGGTCGAAGGTCTTCTCGTCGGTGGCCGTCGTGACGTCGCCGGGGTAGATGCCGGCGTTGTTGACCAGGACGTCGACACGGCCGCCGAGGACCCGCGTCGCCTCCTGGGCCAGTGCCCGTGAGGCGGCGGCGCTGCCGTCCAGGTCGGCCCGTACGAAGTCGGCGCGGCCGCCGCGCGCGCGGATCCCCTCGACGACCTCCCGGCCCCGCTCGGCGCTGCGGCCGGAGACGGCGACGTGCGCCCCCTCACGTGCGAAGGCCTCCGCGATCGCCCGCCCGATGTTGCTGGTCGCCCCGGTCACCAGGGCGGTCCTGCCCTCAAGACGCATCGACATGATCACTCCGTTGCTCGGTTCTCCACCGTGGACACGCTCGGCCGTTGCGCACAGGGCCTACGGGCGAGCGGGGCCCTGGACGGCCAGGGCACGCGGTCCACTGTGCGAGGAAAAAATTGGACCCGCAAGTCCAAACTTTGGGCGCCCGACCGGGCCCGGAGCCCTGCTCACCGGAGGGCCCTCATCGCGGCACAGCCGGTGCACCACGGGGGACGGACCGGGCCGGGACCGCCCCCGGCCGTCTCTGCCGCAGACGGGCCGTGATCGCCTCGCCGGCCCGTTGGGCGACGTCCGCCAGCGGCTCCAGGCGCCGCGGGACCGTGGTCAGCACACACAGCGCTCCGACAGCGGCACCGCCCGCGCCCAGCAGCGGCACCGCCGCACAGCAGACCCCCTCCACGACCTCCCCGCGGTCGAAGGCGACGCCGCGCTCCCGGACGGCCGCCGCCTCGCGGGGCCAGGAAGCGGGCACGTCCGGGTCCGGGCGCGGGCCCGGACGCCCGGCGGCCTGGACCTTGCCCGCCGCCGTGAACCACGGCCAGGAGGCCACGTCCAGCAGAGGGGTGAGCGCGGTGTCCTGACCGGCCGTCCAGTCCAGGACGAGAGTCCGTCCCTCCCGCAGCACGCTGACGCCCACGGTCGCCCCGGTGGCCGCGACCAGACGCCGCACCGGCTCCCGGGCCGCGGTCCGCAGCCCGGGATACGGCTGCCACCCCTGCCCGAGCCGGAACATCCGCGGCCCCAACCGGTAGACGTCGGCGTGCCGTTCCACGGCGCCCAGTTCGGCCAACTGCCCCAGGAGCCGGTAGACCGTCGACTTCGGCAGTCCGCTCCGCGCCGCGAGGCTGGTCAACCCCGCCTGGCCCGCCTGGTCCAGCACCGCCATCACCTGGAACGCGCCCTCCAGCACCCCTCGTCCGCCCTGCCACGGCGCCGGTACGCGCGCCCCGTCCCGAAGCGTCTCGTGCGGCTCGCGCACCTGCCCGAAACCCTGCCCGAATCCTTGCCCGAAGCCCTGTCCCATGGAGCATCCCCCGTCGTCGTCACACGAGCACTGTGGCCACGTACGGCGGGCGGCGGATCAGTAACCACTACTCAACCGTCCCGCGCCTCGTCCTGCGCGCGGTACGTCCGGCACGCCGGGCACGCCGAACCGGTCCGGGGCGGCGCACGGGGTTACTGTCGGCGGCATGGACGGTGTTCGCCGAGGGTGGCGCCAGTGTTTGCTCGGCGGGACGGTGTTCGCGGTGTGCATGGCCGGCACCACACTGCCGACCCCGCTGTACACCCTCTACCAGCAGAAGTTCGGGTTCTCCGAGCTGATGGTCACCGTCGTGTACGCGGTGTACGCCTTCGGAGTCATCGGCGTGCTGCTGCTGGCCGGCAACGCCTCCGACGCCGTGGGCAGGCGACCGGTACTGCTGTGGGGCCTGGGGTTCGCGGCGGCCGGCGCCGTCTGCTTCCTGTGTGCCACCGGGCTGGGCTGGCTCTACGCGGGACGGTTGCTGTCCGGACTGTCCGCCGGTCTGTTCACCGGCGCCGCCACGGCCTACGTGATCGATCTGGCACCGCACGGCAGCGGCGCCCGGGCCACGCTCGTGGCGACGGCCGCCAACATGGGCGGTCTTGGCTGCGGTCCGCTGCTCGCGGGACTGCTGGCGCAGTACGCCCCGTGGCCGCTTTACCTGCCCTTCGCCGTACATCTCGTCCTGGTGGCCTGCTCGGTCATGGTCCTGCTGAGGCTGC
This sequence comes from Streptomyces sp. NPDC059668, assembly GCF_042734135.1. NCBI lineage: Bacteria > Bacillati > Actinomycetota > Actinomycetes > Kitasatosporales > Streptomycetaceae > Streptomyces > Streptomyces sp. NPDC059668. Next base: position 14,766 of record NZ_JBHWEL010000017.1, read on the forward strand.
CGGAGACCGTGGCGCAGCGGCGGTCGGCGCGTACGGTACGGCCACAACGGCCCGGCCTGCCCGCGCGGGTGCGGTCGGTCTTCGGACCGGCGGCGATCGCCGCGTTCGTGGGGTTCGCGCTGTTCGGTGTGTTCACGGCGGTCGGTCCGGCTTTCCTCGAACACTCCCTGGACGTGCACAGCCGCGCCGTGAGCGGGCTGGTCGTCGCCCTGGCCTTCTTCTCCTCGACCGCGGGGCAACTGGCCGTCGGTGTCATCGGGCCGGACCGGTCGCTGCCGGTGGGCTGCGCCGGACTCCTCGCGGGGCTGGCGCTGCTCGCGGGCGCGCTGCGGTGGGACCTGCTGGCGCTGGTGGTGCTGAGCGCGGTCGTCGGCGGGGCCGGACAGGGGCTCGCGTTCCGCGGGGCGCTGTCCACGGTGGCCCAGGCGTCCCCCGACGACCAGCGCGCGGCGGTCATCTCCCTGCTGTTCGTGGTGGCGTACGTGGGCATCTCGGTGCCGGTGATCGGCGCGGGAGTGCTGGCGGACCGGATCGGACTGGAGGGCGCCGGGCTGGTGTTCATCGCGTGCATGGCCGTCCTGGTCTCCGTCGCAGGCCTCTACCTGCTCCGGCGGCCGGCCACGCCCTAAGGGCTGTCCCGTAATCCCCGGTGGATCAGCGCGCGGCGTCGGATGCGGTGCATCGCAAGGCGGAGGGTCGTCCTCATACTGGGTGTATTCGGGCGATCCGACAACGCGGCGAGGTGCCGTAGCTGTCGTCGTGCGCCCGCCGGGGATTACGGGACAGCCCTTAGGCGCGTTGAGCACGAGCGTGGCCGACGCCCGGCGCCGGGACGAAACGCTCTTCGAAGCGACTGCTCCAGGTTCTTCGAATCCGTTGGTGACGCGCTCGAAGTGGGCTTCGCGCATGCGTAGGAGCGCGTCAACGGTGTATGACTCCGGATTCCTGTCCACGAGGACGTGATGTGTCGGGCGCGGGACAATGAGCGATCTTCAGCAAGGGATTCCTGTCGGTGTTCGCCGAGGTGACAGCCAGACCCAGCCGTCATCCTGCGAGTTGCCGAGGCCGGGAACGTTCGTAGAGTGGAAGGAGGGGTGGAGGGGGAATGGGAGGCGGCGGCCATGGTTTTCGTACGCGTACACGTGATGAAAGATAAATTGAGTGCGGAACGAAAGCGTGAACTCGGCGACAAATTGATCGCGGCTGTGGCGGAGGTTGAGAAACTCCGAAACACGCCACGTCACCAGCAGACGTCGTGGGTTCAGTACTACGAATTCGATCCCGATAACTGGTACAATCCGCATTGCCTTGGTGATCCGTCTGCGCAGTGGCAGGTCGATGTGATAGCTCCACGGAAGCTTCTGCCGACTCCGGAAGACACCAAACTGGTTCTGGAGAAGGTCACAGCCGCAGTCCGTTCCGTCAGCGGAGAAGGCCTGTTGCCCGCCCGGGGGCCATGGGTGCATGTATACGTGATCCCTGATCTGTGTTGGGGCATGGATGGCAGGATTCCTAACTGGGACGGCTGGCGGGCTTACTTCGAGGCGGGTACGCAGGAGGAAGTCGACCGTGCACTTGCCACGGTCTTCGGGAAAGATTAGAGAGAACCGTGGCCCAATCATCGAATGGCAGGATCGAAACGATCTCGCACCGGGTCGATCGGCTGACGGTACAGGTCGACGACTCGTTCGACGAATTCAGGAATCGCTACGAGCGGGCAGTTCCCGTCTTCGAGAGTAAACGGTTCGCCGCCCTCGTCGAGAAGGGCGTCGACTGGCAGACCATTCTTGAGGCCACCGCGGAGAACGCGCCGCATGACTGGATCATCTACTGGTCCCACGACTTCACGTCGATGATGCGTCTCGCCGGGGACAGGGGCCGTTGCGTCGAATACCTCATGGGTAATCACACCATGGCGCAAAGAATGTACCGCTACAACCCGGCCATTCTGCTCTATGCCCCCCTGCGCACAGCCATCGTGGAAGACGCCGACGATGTCGCGTGGTTCACCGTCGACCAGCCCAGCACCCGGTTCGGCAGCTTCAACACACCTCAAATCACCAAGGTGGGACTCGAGTTGGATCACAAGCTCGCCGCGTTGCTTCAGCACCTCGATGCTCCCGTGCCGGCCGCGCTCACCGATTGTTGATCTCGGATGCTCGAATGATCGACGAACCGTCACGCCGAAGGAGACGAGGCCCTGGGCGTCCTGGCGTGTCCCCGGGTCAGGTCTTCCCGAGCCGGTCGTAGCGGCCCAGGAAGTCCGGCTTGCCGTCGTGCACACGGTGGACGAAGAGGCCCTCGACCCACTGGAACTCGTCGGTCACGGTGTTGAACGCGATGGTCTTGGCGAGCCCCTTGTAGGTGGTCGTGCGGAGCCTGCGGATCATGGCTCCGCGCTCGACCCCGACGCCGCCCAGCTGGCGCAGCGCCTCGGCGACGAAGAACAGCGCGTCGTACGCCTCCACCGCGAAGCGCTCGACGGCGCGAACCCCGAAGCGTTTCCGGTACGACGTCACGAAGCCGGCCGCGCCGGGCAGTCGGGCCGGGTCCACATAGGTCGTGCTGATCACCCAGCCCTCGGCCGCGGTGCCCGCCTCCTTGAGGAACGCGGGCTCCAGGACCGGTTGCGGTGCCATGCGGGTGCCCCGGAATCCGGCCCGTTCCAGCGCGCGGGCGCACCGGGCGGCCCGGTGCGGTGAAGAGCCCGCGTACACCACGGCCTGCGCCCTGGACGCGGTCACGGCGGCGGCGACGGTGTCGAAGTCCTCGCTGTCCGCGGCGACGACCTGGGTCGTGGTGGTGCCGTCGGCGGGCGGGAACGTGGTCAGGTCCTTGACGATCTGCCAGCTGGAGCGGCTGGCCGCCCGGTCGTCGACCAGGGCGGTCCTGAGGCTCTTCTCGGTGTGGGTGAGGTAATGGATGAAGCACGAGGACAGTGAGTACTCGTCAGGCCGGAGCTGGAAGAAGGCGCGGGTGCCGGTCTTCGAGAACCGGCCCGCGCCGGACGAGACGGTCACGAGGGGCAGCAGGGCCTGCTCGTACCGGGCGAGGGCGGCCCGGGTCGAGGCGTCGCCGGTCGGGCCGATGACGGCGTACACGTCGTGGTCGGCGGCGAACCTTCCGGCCACCTCCCGGGCCCGCCCGGCCGTCCCCGCGTCGTCGACGACCTTGAGGGCCAGATCGAAGGCGCGGCCGTCGCGGGGGCGGGAGTTGAAGTGCTCCACGGCCAGCCGCGCACCCCGTTCCTGGGCCCGGCCGTCCGCCCTGCCCGGTCCGGACAGGTCCGCGTGCAGCCCGACGACGTACCGGGGCAGAGGTCCGGAACCGGTCGTGCCGTCGCTGCCCGCCGCGGGTCTGGAGGCGGCCCAGGCCGCCAGCCCGCCGCCCGCGAGGACCACTCCGGCCGCCGAGCCCAGCGTCAGCACGCGACGCCGAGAGAGGCCGGGCCGCTCCGGCGGCAGCACGAGCGTGGCGGGCCCGGGATCGGGCAGGGCCAGGACGGCGGCCGAGCGTTCCGCGATCAGCCGGGGCAGTGCGGACGGCAGCCAGTCGTCCTCCGGTCCGTCCGTGCCGGAGAGGGCCTCCGCCACCTCCCGCGCGGTGGGTCTGTCCCGCGGGTCCTTGGCGAGACAGACCGTCAGCATCGGGACGAGGGCCCGCGGTACGGCGTCCAGGTCCGGTTCCTCGTGGACCGTGCGGAAGACGACCGCGGCCGGAGTGCCGGTACCGTACGGACGGCGGCCGGTCGCCGCGTACGCCAGGGCGCAGCCCAGCGAGAAGACATCGCTCGGCGGGCCGACGTCACCGGCCCGCGCCTGTTCGGGCGAGAGGTAGCCGGGCGAGCCGATGACCACGCCGCTCGCGGTCAGCGCGGTGGCACCGGTGGAACGGGCGATGCCGAAGTCGATCAGCCGGGGTCCGTCCAGGGCGAGCAGGATGTTGCCCGGCTTGACGTCCCGGTGCACCAGACCCGCGGCGTGCACCTCGGCGAGCGCTTCGGCCAGCCGGGAGCCCAGGGCGCGGACCGTGCGGTGGGGCAACGGCCCGTGCAGCGTGACCGCCTCGGCCAGCGAGGGACCCGGCACGAAGGCGGTCGCCAGCCAGGGCTCGCGGGCGCCGGGGTCCGCGGCGGTGACCGGGACCACCCACCGCCCGGTGAGTCCGCCCGCCGCCTCGGCCTCGCGCCTGAACCGGGCCCGGAAGCCGTCGTCGGCCGCGTACTCCTCGCGGATCACCTTCAGCGCGACCAGCGCCCCGCCCGTCGAACGGGCGAGATAGACCACGCCCATGCCGCCCGCGCCGAGCCGGCCGAGCAGCCGGTGACCGCCGACGAAGGGCGGGTCACCCGGCTTGAGCGCGTGCACGGCCGCGTGTTCGCCGGGGCGCACACCGCTCATCGCTACACCTCGGAGGGCGCGGGGCCGACGAAGCGGAACCTGCCGCCCTCGACCCGGTGCAGGAAGACACCCCAGCCGGCGAACGAACCGTCCTCCGGCTTGAACGAGAACTCCTTGGTGATGCCCTTGTATCGGCTCTTGCGCAACAGGCCCAGCAACTCCTGGCGTTTCGGCGGCCGTCCGCCCTTCGTGGCCTTCACGAGCTCCTGGACGACGAGGTTGACGGTGTCGTACGCCTCGGCCGCGTAGTAGCCGGGCGCGGCACCGAAACGTCTACGGAAGGCGGCGGTGAAGGCCGCCGCGGCGGGCACGGCGGACGGGTCGACGAAGGAGGCGGTCAGCAGCCATCCCTCGGCCGCTTCACCGGCCAGCTCCAGGAACGCCGGGTCGATCACGGCCTGCGGGGTGAGCCGGGGGCCGTCGAAGCCGGCCGCCGCGAGTCCCCGGGCCACCCGGGCGCCGCCCCGCGCGTCACCGGCGTAGATGAAGGAGCCGATGCCGGACCGCAGCATGTCGGCGATGACGGGTCCCACGTCGTCGGTGTGCGCCGGGATCACCCGCGGATAGGCCGGCCGGCCCAGCCGGCGCAGCATGATGGCGTTGATCGACGCGGACTCCTGGGCGTACGTCTGCGCGGTGCGGTCCTGGAGCAGACCGGGCCGCAGCGCTCCCTTCTGCTTCATGAGATAGATGCTGATCGGGAGGGCGACGGCCGCGTCACTGGGGCGGCAGTGCACGAAGGACCGGTACTGCTGGGAGGTCAGGATCAGTCCGCCGGCCGAGACGCACAGCACCGGCAGCAGAGCCTCGTCGTACGCGCCGAGGACCGCGCTCGCCGCCTCGTCGGTGGTCGGGCCGAGCACCGCGAGCACGTCGGTGTCCTGGATCAGTTTCCTGGCGGCGCCCGGCGCACGCCCGGCGCCGCCCCCGTCGTCCGCGGTCTTCAGCGTCAGCTCGAACGGCTTGTCCGCACGGGAGTTGAACTGTTCGACCGCCAGCCGCGCGCCGCGCTCCTGCGCCTGCCCCGCCACCTTCCGCGCCCCGCTCAGATCGGCCTGCACCCCGACGGCCCAGCGGCCGGCCCGCGCCTGCGGTGTCCCCGGACCGCCGTCGTCGCGCAGGACGGCCCAGGCCGCGGTGCCGCCACCGGCGAGGAGCACCGCCGCTCCGGACGCCAGCACGAGCAGGCGCCGCCGGCCGGGCGCCGCCCGCTCCGCGTCCCCCGGCGCCGGTACGGCGGTCGGCTCGATGTCCGGGAGCGCCAGCATCTCGGACGAGCGGTCGGCGATGGCCCGTACGACGTCCTCGGGCAGCCAGTCGATCCGGCCGCCCTCGGGGATCGCGTCCTCCACCGGCAGCAGCGCGCCGAGCCGCTCGGGCGTCGGGCGGTTCGCCGGGTCCTTCGCCAGGCACCGGCGCAGCAGGGGCAGCAGCCCGGCGTCCTCGGCGTCCTCCTCGGCTCCGAGGCCCGTCAGGTCGGGTTCGTCGTGGACCGTGCGGTAGAGCAGCGCGTCCGCGGTGCCGGTGCCGAACGGCGGACGGCCGGTCGCCGCGTACGCCAGCAGACAGCCCAGCGAGAAGATGTCGCTCGCCGGTCCCACCGCCGCGCCCCGTGCCTCGGCCTGCTCGGGGGAGAGGAAGCCGGGTGTGCCGACGACCAGGTCGGTGGAGGTGATCGCGGTCTCGTCGGCCGCGCGGGCGATCCCGAAGTCGATGAGGCGGGGGCCGTCCACGGCGAGCAGGACGTTGGCGGGCTTGACGTCGCGGTGCACCAGCCCGGCGGAGTGCACCTCGCGCAGCGCGGCGGCGAGCATCCCGGCCAGGACCCGCACGCTCCGGACGGGCAGCGGGCCGTGACGGGCGACCGCCTCCTCGAGCGAGGGGCCGGGCACGAAGGCGGTGGCCAGCCAGGGTGCCGCCGCGTCGGGGTCGGCGCCGGTGACCGGCACCGCCCAGGGACTGACCACCCGGCGGGCCGCCTCGACCTCGCGGCGGAACCGGGCCCGGAAGTCCGGCTCGTCCGCGTACTCGGCCTGGATGACCTTGACGGCGGCCAGCGCCCCGGCTTCCGTACGGCCGAGGTAGACCACGCCCATGCCGCCCGCGCCGAGGCGGGCCAGCAGCCGGTGTCCGCCGACGGAGGAGGGGTCGGTGGGGAGCAGACGCCCGGTCACCGCGGTCCCTCCAGCTCGCTCTGGGCGAGGCTCACCATCTGGGCGGCTCCCTGTTGCAGCGCGGCGTCGACCTCGTCACCGGACCGGCCCTTGGCACCCCTGCCGACGACGGCCACGGTGACCTGGGCCAGCCGGCTCTGGACCCAGTAGTAGTAGTAAGGGCCGCCGAGTTCCTCGCTGGAGTACTTGCCGCCTTCCGTGAGGGTGTCCTCGGCGGTGGAGTTGCCCAGCAGTCCGAAGTCCGACCCCTGCGAGAGCAGTCCGCTGATCCGTTCGCCCTGGCGCAGTTGCTGGTCGGGGCAGCGCAGCGCCTCCTCCAGGGTCTCGGCCATCTCCCACTCGGCGTCCCGCACGGTCCGGTGCACGGTGACGACGGCCGCGACCCGGACCGGGCCCTTGCCGGGCTCCGCGGGCAGTTCGCTGTAGCGGGTGAGGGTGGCGAGTACCGTCGCGGGCAGTGCCTCGCGCTGCCAGACACAGTGCGTGTCGAGCACGGGCCACTCGCCGGGATCGCTTTCGTACGGGGTGCGCTTGACGAAGCCGGGGCCCCAGTCGACGGGCGCCGCCGCGACGGCGCGGGCCAGGCGTGCGCCCTGTGCGCGGGTGTGCGGGGCGCGGCCGGGATCGGGTCTGAAGTCCAGCCGGGTGGTGCTGGGGGCCGGGGCTGAGGTGGCGCCCTTGCCGCGGTTCGCGGTCGCGTTCCGGGAAGCGGTGGGTTCGGTGTCCGCGCTCCCCGGCCCCGAACAGGCGGCCAGCAACAGCCCCGTGGCTAAGACTCCGCAGCACAGCCACACCGGTCTCCGGTACGCCATCGACGCCCCCATCCGCACGGATGTTCCCCACAGCGAGCGTAGCGACTATGCCTCCGGGACACTACGAGGCCGTCCGGGTCCGTTCCTCCGCCGGCGCCACGCGACGGCCGGCGGACAACCGGCCCCGTCTCCCGGCCGGGTCACGCGGTGCTGTTGGGGCGGGCGAGGCCCAGGTCGTAGGCGAAGATGACCGCCTGGACCCGGTCGCGCGCGCCGATCTTCGCGAGGACCCGGCCGACGTGGGTCTTGACGGTGGACTCCGACAGGACGAGACGCGCGGCGATCTCCCCGTTGCTCCAGCCCCTGCCGATGGCCACCAGGATCTCCCGCTCGCGGTCGGTGAGGGAGCGCAGCCTCGGGTCGGCGTCCGCGTCCGCCGCGCCCTGACCGGGCAGGTGCTGGGCGTACGCGTCGAGGAGACGCCGGGTCAGGGCGGGGGCGATGACGGCGTCCCCCGCGGCGACGGCGCGGATGCCCGCCAACAGCTCCTCGGGGCGGGCGTCCTTGAGGAGGAAGCCGCTCGCCCCGGCGCGCAGGGCCGCGTGGGCGTACTCGTCCAGGTCGAAGGTCGTCAGTACGAGGACCCGGGAGCGGCCGCCCGTGGCGATGATCCGGCGGGTGGCCTCGATACCGTCCATGCCCGGCATCCGGACGTCCATGAGGACCACGTCGGGGCGCAGTTCCGCGGCCTTGCGCACGGCCTCGGCGCCGTGCGCGGCCTCGCCCGCCACCTCGGTGTCGGGGACGGACTCCAGCAGCATGCGGAAGCCGAAGCGCTGGAGGGGCTGGTCGTCCACGATGAGCACGGTGGTCAAGGGGTGCCGCCTTCGGAGCCGGGGAGCGGGGTGAGATCCAGGGTCGCCCGTACGGTCCATCCACCGCCGGGCCGGGGTACCGGCCCCGCGTCGACCGTGCCGCCGTAGAGCGCCGCACGTTCGCGCATGCCGGCGAGCCCGTGCCCTTCCTCGTTCGGGGGACCGGCGGGCCGCGGGCCGCCCGGTGACCCGGTGTCCTGGACCCGGATCCGTACCCGCGCGCCCTCCACGGCGATCGTGAGGTGGATGCGGGTGTCGGCTCCGGCGTGCTTGAGGCTGTTGGTCAGCGCTTCCTGGACGATCCGGTAGACCGTCAGCTGTACGCCGCCGTCCAGCGCGTCCGTGTCACCGGCCGTCCGATAGGTGATCAGGGGGCCGGCGGAGCGGATGCGCGCACAGAGCGCGTCGATGTCGGTGATGCCCGGCTGGGGACTGAGCGCGGGAGCCTCGGCCTCCTCGCGCAGCACGCCGAGCATTCGGCGCAGTTCACCCAGGGCCTGGCGGCCGGTGTCGCCGATGAGCAGCAGCGCCTGCTTGCCCCGTTCGGGGGTGACGTCGCAGGCGTAGACCCCGGCGTCGGCGAGAGTGATCATGACGGCGAGGTTGTGGCCGACGATGTCGTGCATCTCGCGGGCCACCCGGGTGCGTTCGGTGGCCGCCGCCAGTCTGCTGCGCTGGTCGCGTTCGATCTCCAGCCGGGCCGCCCGCTCCCGCAGCCCGGCGAGCTGGGCCCGTCGGATGCGCACCGCCATCCCCATGGCGACGGCCGCGATCGCCGTGCTGAACAGGAAGAACAGCGCGTCCCAGACGGACACCACGGCGGAGGCCCGCACGGCGACCAGGACCAGGCCGACGGCCGTGACGGCGCAGGCCCACGCCAGATGCCGCAGCGTTCCGTGCAGCGTCAGGCTGTACAGGGCGATCAGCAGGGCGACGTCGGCGCGCAGCAGCACACCGAGCGACCACTGGAGGAGGAAGACCGCCGTGATGACGGCGAAGGCCGCGGTCGGATTCCTGCGCCGCCACAGGAGCGGCAGCACCAGTCCCGCCTGCAACGCCAGCATCCCGGCGAGCGGCGGGCGGGTGAACCGCGCGGCCAGCTCGCGCCGCCCGTCGTGCCCGTGCACCAGGTCCGCCAGACAGAACATCAGGAAGACCAGGACGACCACGGCCGTGTCCAGTACCCACGGACGCGCCCGGTCCGCCTGCCGCAGCCACTGTCCGCCGCGGGTCAGCCGGGCGAACAGCGGGCTCATACCGGCGGTGTCGTCGGCGGTCACGGATGTCACCTGTCCATCGTGGGCGAGGCATGCCGGTGCGGCACCCGGATGAGCCGGGTACCGCACCGACAGCGGACGTTACGCGTGGCGTGCGGGCCGTCAGGCGTCGCTGCGCACCAGCCGGTAGGCGGCTCCGGCCAGCGCCAGCACGGTCCAGCCGAGGAAGACGACGAGCCCGGCGGTGGGCGACAGGGTGGTGCTGTCGTGGGTGAGGGCGAACATCGACTCGCCCGCGTTGCTGGGCAGGTACGGGCTGATGTCGTCCTGCCAGGAACTCGGCAGGAGCGAGATCAGGCCGGGGACCAGCATCAGCGCGCCGACCAGCACCGAGATGCCGCCCGCCACCGAGCGCAGCAGCGCGCCGAGGGCGGCGCCGATCACACCGACCAGACCGAGGTAGAGGCCCGCGCCCAGCAGGCTGCGCACCACACCCGGGTGCGAGAAGGTCATGGCCGCGCTCGTACCGGACACGATCTGGCTCGCGAACAGGAAGGCGACGAACGCGCCGACGGTGCCCACGGCGAGGGAGACCAGCCCGAACACGGCCGACTTGGACCAGAGCACCGGCAGCCGGCGCGGGACCGCGGCCAGCGTGGAGCGGATCATGCCGGTGGAGTACTCGCCCGCCGTCACGAGCACGCCCAGGACACCCAGCGCCAGCTGCGCGAAGTTCGTGCCGAACAGCGACAGGCTGACGGCGGTGGAGTGGGCGAAGTCCGGGTCCATGTGGTGGCCGGAGTTGATCCTCGACTTGAACTGGGCCGCGGCGATCAGGCCGAAGGCGACGAGGAAGACGAGGCCGAGGCCGAGCGTGATCCAGGTCGAGCGCAGGGACCACAGCTTGGCCCACTCCGAGTGCAGCACCCGGCGTCCGGTCACCCGGTAGTCGGGGCGGGTGACGGGTGCGGGGAGCGGAGCGGAGGTCTCGGTCGCGGTGATGGTGCTCATGCGGCCCTCCCGGGGGTCTCGACGCCGGCGCCGGTCGCGGTGGTGGAGCCGTGGTACTCGACGGCATCCCTGGTCAGGTCCATGAAGGCCTCTTCCAGGGACACGGACTTCGCGCTCAGTTCGAACAGCGCGATGCCGTGTTCGGCCGCCTTCAGTCCGATCTGGCGTGCCGTCACACCCGTCACGTGCAGTTCCTCGGAGCCCGCGTGGCCGGTGATGTCGACGCCGGGACCGGCCAGCACCTCCCGCAGCCGGGCGGGATCGGCGGTGGCCACCTTCACGGTGTCGCCGCCCACCTCGCGGATCAGGTCGTGCACGGTGGTGTCGGCCAGCAGCCGGCCCCGTCCCACGATGATCAGGTGGTCCGCCACCAGCGCGACCTCGGTCATGAGGTGCGAGGAGACGAAGACGGTACGGCCCTCGGCGGCGAGCTCGGTGAGGAGATTGCGGATCCAGAGCACGCCCTCGGGGTCGAGACCGTTGACCGGCTCGTCCAGCATGACCGTCTGCGGATCGCCCAGCAGGGCCGCGGCGATGCCGAGGCGCTGGCCCATGCCGAGCGAGAACGCGCCCGCCCGCTTCCTGGCCACGCTGCCGAGCCCGGCCAGCTCGATGACCTCGTCGACCCGGCGGCGGGGGATGCCGTGGGTGAGCGCGAGCGCGAGGAGGTGGTTGTACGCCGAACGGCCGGGGTGGATCGACTTGGCCTCCAGCAGCGCGCCGACCTCCTGGAGGGGAGCGGCGTGCTGGGCGTAGCGGCGGCCACCGACCCGTACGGAGCCACTGCTCGGGGCGTCCAGCCCGACGATCAGGCGCATGGTGGTCGACTTCCCCGCGCCGTTGGGCCCCAGGAAGCCGGTGACGGTGCCGGGCCGGACGACGAAGTCGAGATGGTCGACCGCCGTCTTCTCCCCGTACCGCTTGGTCAGCTGCTGTGCCTCGATCATCGCTCTCCCTCGCGTCCGGGCGCCACACCGGTTCTGGAGCGCCTCACCTGCGACGTTAGACGCCAGGGACCCCACGAGCCGTGGTACCGGGGGGTGAACTACGGCCATCGGGTGGTACCGCGGTACCACCCGATGGCCGCGAGGCGATCGGGAGCGGTGGGCCGGGGGCGGGCGGGGGCGGGCGGGGCCCGGGGGCGGTACGGGGGGGGCGGGCCCGGGCGGGGGCGGCCCGGGGCCGGGGGGGGGGGGGGGCGGGCGGCTGGGCGCGGGCGGGGGGGGGGGGGGGGGCGCGGGGCCCCCGCCCCCCCCCCCCCCGCCCGCCCGGGGCGGTGACTCGGGGGTCAGTCCGTTCCGGTCATCCGAACTGGCCGGGCTGGTAGTCGCCGGCGGGCTGCCGGACGATGACGTTCAAGCGGTTGTAGGCGTTGATCAGCGCGATGAGGGACACCAGCGCGGCGAGCTGTTCCTCGTCGAAGTGCTTGGCGGCGTTCGCCCAGACCTCGTCGGACACGCCCCCGGCGGCGTCGGCGATGCGGGTGCCCTCCTCGGTCAGCTCCAGGGCGGCGCGCTCGGCGTCGGTGAAGACCGTGGCCTCCCGCCAGACCGCGACCAGGTTGAGGCGGAGGGCGGACTCGCCGGCGTGCGCGGCGTCCTTGGTGTGCATGTCGGTGCAGAAGCCGCAGCCGTTGATCTGGCTGGCACGGAGCTTCACCAGTTCCTGCGTCGGGTGGGGCAGTGCCGAGTCCGATACGACCTTGCCCGCCGAGTTGATGTGCCGTGCGAACTGGGCCGTGATGGCCTTGTTGAAGAGGTTCAGTCGGGCGTCGGCGTTCATGGCGGTCTCCTCGTTGCGTCGGTGGATACACACCCCTGACGGACGGGCCCGGCGGGATGTGACACGGGGGCGGGGCGGTCGGATGTGACCTGCGTCTCCCGGCCGGACGGGCGCAGCGGATGCGGTGGGGGCGGGTCGGTCGCAGCATGAGAGGCAGAGGTCTCGCCTCAGCGCCGAGCCGGGGGACACCTCCTGCCCTCGGCCCGACCCGGCGGCTCAGGCCACGGAGGTGCCCGATGGCTCCACCCGATGCGACGCGCGGCCCCGGCGGGACGGGGACCGGCAGGACTCCGCCGCCCGGACCCGGGCCCGCGGCGCCCGCGCCGACCGACCCGTCCGGCCGTGAACCGCCGCACCCCCGCGGCGTCTTCCTCGGGTTCGCCCCCTGGATCGTCTTCGACGTCGTGGCGAGTCCCAGCACATGGAAGTACGCGGCCCTGGCCGCGCTCGTCACCGCGCTGGTCCTCAACGTTCCCGAACTGCGGCACGGAAGCCTCAAGGTCCTGGAAGCGGCGGGTGTGGTGTTCTTCGCCGTCGTCTGCGTGCTCGGTCTCGTGCTGGACCGTCAGGAACTGATCTGGCTGGAGACCTACGCGCAGACGCTGTCCAACGGGGTGATCGCCGCCGTGGCCCTCGGGTCCCTCGCGTTCACACCGTTCACCGAGCAGTACGCCCGCGAGTCGGTACCCCGTGAGTACTGGGACTCACCGGTGTTCCGGCGCACCAACCGGGTGCTGACGGCGGTGTGGGGCGGGGTGTTCCTGGTCACGGCTCTGCTGGGGCTGCTCGCCCTGCGGGTGACGTCGGGCGCGGACTGGCTCAACTGGGTCGTCCCGATCGCGATGCTGGTCGCGGCGGTCCGCTTCACGAAGTGGTACCCGGCGTACGTCCGGGCACGGGCCGGGGCGCGGAACCCGGCCCGGACCGGGTCCGGGGCGGGCCCCGGGGACCGAGGGGGTGACCGCATTCCGGGAGAGGGGCCTCGCACGCTAGGGTGAGCGGCCATTCGTGCAGGTGAGGGGCAGGGGAGTCGGATGCTGGATCACTCGGAGGACAGGCTTCTGGAAGAGGCCCTCGGCGCGATCGCCGGACAGGGGCGCCTCGGCGCGAAGTTCGCGGCCAGGTTCCTCAAACACGACGTCCACGAGATAGAGCTGCGGCTGCCGCTGAGCTTCGATCTCGCCCTCGAACGCGTCCGCGGGAGCCTGGTCGAGTCGACGGGCGGCACGGATCCGTCCCTGCTCCAGTCCGGGGCGGACCGGGTGGCGTTGCGGGTGATGTCGGGGGCGGGTTTCGCGGCGCTGAACCCGGTCGTGGTCACGGTCACCGTGACCCGTGTGGAGGAGGCCAGCACCGGGATACGGGTACGGGCCGTGGCCAAGGAAGGCCTGATCAAGCAGCACGCCGGGGAGAAGACCGCGCAGCGCGTGGCGTCGGCGCTGGAGGGCCGACAAGGGTGACTTGACCCCCCGGCCGGCCCCGGCCCCTGTACCCGGCCCTCGGCCCCGGCCCCCGGCCCCGGCTCCCGTGCCCAAGTCCGGGGCCCGACGCCGCGCCCGCGCCCGCGTCCGTGCGCACGCCCGCGCCCGCGCCCGCGAGGTAAAGAATTCGCATGGTCTAGTCCAAAGGGGAATCTGGTCTAGGCCAATCCATTGACATGACCGCAACAGCGTCACGAAGCTGGGGCCAACCCCTCTCCCCTGGAGGCACAGTGAGACGTCTTCGCGCATGTCTGGGCGCGGTCGCCGCCGTCGGACTCGCCGCGGCGGGCACGACCGCACTGGTCGCGGGCAGCGCTTCCGGTGCGACCTCCGCACTCGGCAACAGCTGGTACGCCGCGGCTCCTTACCTGATGCCGCTCGACAACGATCCGCCGGACCCGGCCGCCATCATGGACGCCACCGGCCTGAAGGCGTTCCAGCTGGCCTTCGTCCTCGCGCCCAACGGCGGTGGATGCAGCCCCACATGGGGCGGCACGGCCGCGGTCTCCTCCGACACCGCCGTCCAGTCGGTCGTCAACACCATCCGCGCCAGGGGCGGCGACGTCTCCGTCTCCATCGGCGGGTACGGCGGTACGAAGCTCGGCCAGGCGTGCTCGGACCCGGCCGCCACCGCGGCGGCGTACCAGCAGGTCATCACCAAGTACGGCCTGCACGCCATCGACTTCGACCTGGAGGAGCCGGAGTACGAGAACACCGCGGCCATCAAGAACGAGATCGGGGCCGCCCGGATCCTCCAGCAGAACAACCCCGGTCTGTACGTCTCGGTCACCACCGCGGGCACGGCGGACGGCACCGGCTGGTTCGGCAAGCAGATGCTGCTGGAGGCCAAGTCGCAGGGGTTCACCCCGAACAACTTCTCCATCATGCCGTTCGACGGCGGCTTCAACGGCGCGGCCTCGCAGACCAGCGCGCTCACCAACTTCAACCAGATCCTGCAGTCCACCTTCGGCTGGGACCAGGCGACCGCCTACGCCCACGAGGGCTTCTCCGGGATGAACGGCCGCAGCGACACCGGCGAGTACTTCACGCAGGCCGACTTCCAGACCGTGCTGGACTACGCCACCGGTCACCACATGGACCGCTTCACGTTCTGGTCCCTCAACCGTGACCGCCAGTGCACCCCGGCCGACAACGGCGGTCGCACATCGGGCACTTGCTCCAGCGTCGCGCAGAACTCCTGGGACTTCGCGAAGTATTCGGTGAAGTTCGCCGGAGCGACGCCGCCCACCTCGACTCCCACCCCGACCCCGACCCCGACGCCTCCGGGCACGGGGTGCAAGGCGGCCTGGAGCCCGACCGCCGTCTACACGGCCGGCAACGAGGTGTCGTACAACAAGCACAACTGGAAGGCCAAGTGGTGGACCCAGAACGAGACTCCGGTCGCCTCCGACTGGGGTGTCTGGCAGGACGAGGGTGCCTGCTGAGGTCCTCACGGACCGCCTGCTGAAATCCTGACGGACACCGGCGTGCGGGGTTCCGGGGGACGGACCCCGGGGCCCCGCACCGCTGTGTGCCGGACCCGGGACGAGTGTCCGCGAGCGTCGGGGCGCGATGTCCCGGGCGGTGCCCGCGAGGGCCGGGACGGGTCAGTCCGGCGGTCCGGCCGCCAGGCGGTCGTCCAGCCAGTCGAAGACACGCTGTTCGAACAGCGCGCGGCCCGTCGGCTCGCCGTGGAGAGGGGCGCCCTCGGCCTCGGTGAAGCAGACCAGCGCCTTCGGACCGGGCAGCGCGTCGTAGAGCCGCCGCGGCGCGCCGGGCCAGAAGTGCTCCCCCTCCGGGGCGGTGATCAGCAGCGGGGTCCTGATCCGCCCGGCCACCGGGGTCACGTCGTACCGGGAGACCTCGGCCAGCAGGTCGTACGGCGAGTCCACCCCGTACGGCCGGGCCCGCCGGCGCCACGACGCGGCGAGCGCCGGGTCCGCGGCCAGTGCCTCGCGGACGACGCGGTCGAAGGTGTCGCGCTCACCGGAGTCCCACAGACCGCGCAGCTCCGGGCCGAGGCGGTGCCACCAGCTCTCCGCGACGGCGACGACACCCGGATCGGCGACCGCGGCGGCGATGCGGTGCTCGAACGCGAGCGTGCGCGGAACCCAGTATCCGGCCTGGCCGACGCCGGCGAGCGTGATGCGTTCGGCGTCGACGTCGGACCGCGCGGACAGGAAGTCCACGACCGGCGTGACGACCTTCTCCCAGTCCGGACGGAACGTCACCCCGTGGTCGAACAGCATGGACTGCTGACCGGGCCCGTCGAACAGCAGCGCGCGGTGTCCCCGGGCCACGGCGGGCGCGCCGAGAAGCGTCCAGGCGGAGCTGAGCGGGCTGTCGCCGCCGTTGTTGACGATCATCGTCGGCAGCGGGAGCGGCGGACCGGGCGGGCTCACCAGGTAGCCCGGCAGCGTTCCGGCCCCGTACGGGACGGCGACCCGCTCGGCGGGCGGGTCCCACGTCCGCGCGAACCGGTCGAAGCAGTCGCGGTGCTCCCCGAACACCTCGCGCAGCGCTGTCCCGGGGTCCGCGCAGGACTCGACGCCCACGAGGGCCAGCCCGAAGTATCCGGCGGCCCGCAGGAACGCGTCCCGGGCGGAGACCGACCGCCCGTGGGCCGCGCACTTCTCGCCCTGCGCCCGGACATGACGGCCGAGCGCGGCCCAGGTCCACAACCAGGTCTCGCCACCGGCGTCCGCCACGGTGGCCGAGGTCGCCAGCACCTCGCCCACGTCCGCGCCCTGCCGCCAGGCGGAGCCGAGCGCCAGCCGGATCTCGTGGTCGAACTGGTCGTTCTCGTTGAACCGGTACGCCATGGCGACTCCCGTTGCCCCCGCCGTCGGACGCCCCCCGGCCCCGTGACCGCGCCGTTTCAGGCTACGAGTCCCCCCGCCCTCCCGCACCCGGCACGACCGCCACCACGTGCGCGGGTCCTCCGCCGGGTCGAAGATGAGCAGAGGCCCGGTCGCCGCGCATCCGTGGCGCCTGCCGAGAGGAACGCCCGCATGTGCCCCATGAGCGCACCGCCGCAACCCCCGCCACGGGCCGACCGTGGTGCGCGGGCCGGCGCGGGCGGCGAGCGGGTATGAGGTCCGGGCCCGGCGGTTCCGCGATCGTACGGCGGTCCGTGCAGGTCACCTGCTCGGCGGCCGTCGGCTTCTACGTGTTCCTCTACGGTCTCCACGAGCCCTTGGCGGCGCTGTACGCGCTGTTCGCCCCCATCGCGCTCGGCCTGCTGTCCTCCATTCCCGGGACCGGCCGGCAGCAGGCGTGCGTCACCCTGCGGACCCTGCCGTTCGGACTGGCTCTCGTCGCCCTGGGCACGGCACTGGCGCAGTCCACCGCGGCCGCCGTGGCGGGCATGCTGGTCGTCGGATTCCTGTTGACCTTCAGCGTGGTGGCCGGACCTCGCGCGGCCGGACCCGCGCCCGGTCTGCAACTCCTGTACATCCTGGCCTGTTTCCCGCCCTACGCCCCCCAGACGCTGGGCGGCCGGCTGACGGGCGTGGCCGTGGGCGTCGTGCTCCTCGCGCTGTGCCAGACGTACCTTCTGCGCGGCCCTCCCGACAGGACCTTTCGCGACCTGCTCGCCGACGCGCTGGAGACGGCCGCGGTGGCGGCGGCCGAGCCGGACCGCGTTCCCGTCGCGAGGCTGCGCGCACTCAGCGAGGGGATGCGGCTGTCCCGGGTCGCACCCGGTGAGCGCCCCACCGGACCGGGCCGCGGGGACCGGGCCCTGGGACAGGCGGGCGGCGCGGCCCGCCGCATCCTGGACCAACTGGCCTCGCAGTCCGAGCTGTCCGCGTCCGAGGGCGTACCGCTGGGCACGGACCCGGCGTCCGCGGTGCTCCGGGCCCGTGTCGCGGACATCTGCGCCGACCTGGCCGGGGCCCTGCGCACCGGTCGGCCACCGCCGTCGGCCGACCTGCTCCGCAAGGAGATCGAGCGCTTCCAGGCCGCCCGGATCCGCCGCGCGGCCGATCCCGGGGAACAGGACGTCGACAGCCGGGTGCTCCGACGGCAGGCCGCGGTACTGACGCTGGCGGAGTCGGCGTGGATCGTGGTGACCGCCGTGGGCGTCGCCGCCGCCGGACACCGCGGCCCGCCGCTCTCGCCCCGTGACCTCTTCTGGTACGTGGACCTGTCCACCGCGTCGCTGTGGACGCGCCGGATCGTGGGCAACGCGACGCATCGCTCGGTGTGGTTCCAGAACGCGGTACGGGTCGCGTGCGGGCTCGCCGTCGCCCGGCTCGTCGCGGGCACCCTCGACCTCGCGCACGGATTCTGGGTCCTGCTGACGGTCCTCACCCTCGCGCGCACCACGGTCGGCGCCACCTGGCGCGCGGTGCGCGAGGCGGTGCTCGGCAATCTCGTGGGCGCCGTCGCGGCGGGTGCGCTGCTCATCGCGGTCGGACGGCACCTGGACGCCTACGCCGTTCTCCTCGTACCCGGCATGCTCATCGCCTTCGACCTGGGGCCCCGGCTCGGAGTCGCCTACGCCCAGGGGCTGTTCACCCTGGTGGTCGCCCTCGCCTTCGCCCAGATCGCCCCGACCACCTGGCGGCTGTCGGAGGCACGCCTCGTCGATGTCGTCACCGGCAGTGTCATCGGCCTGCTGTGCGGGCTGCTGGCCTGGCCGGCGGGGGCGCGGCGGGAGGTCCGCCGCACCATGGCGAGCCTGCTGCGCTCCTGCGGGGCGCTGGTGCCCGCCACGGTCGACGCGCTGCTGGAGGCACCCGGGGCCGACCCCTGCGCACCCTCGACCTCGCGCACCCTGCATCACCTGCGGCTGGCGGAGGCCGCCTACGCGCAGTTCCGCAGTGAGCCGCCCACCGCCCGGGAGGACGTCCAGGCCGACTGGCACGGGGTGCTCGTGGTGGCGTACCACACCGTGCTCGGCGCCCAGCGGCTTCCCTGCTTCGAGGTACCGACCACCGACGTGCCGCCGGACGCCCGCGCATGGGCGCGCCGGACGGCGGCCGAGCTGACGACGGACGTGGACCGCATCGCCCTGCGCTTCACCACGGAACAGACCCCCGCGCCCGGTCGACGCCCCTGCGCTCCGCCGCTGCCGCGGCACCATCCGGGGCTGCCCACCCTCGTCGACCTCGAAGTGTGGCTGACGGCCATGGACCATCAGCTCCGCCGCATCGAGACCTCCCTCACCGCGAAGCCGGGAAGCCGGGAAGCCGTGAAGCCGTGAAGCCGTGAAGCCGTGAAGCCCACCGGGCACCTTGGGTGCGGACCAGGGCGCGGACCTGGACCCGCGCCCTGCCGTACCGGTCACCGCTCGCGTGGCGGCGCCGCGTGTCCCGTCGTGGGCTCGGACCCCCGTGACCCGACCACGTCCACGTCGCTCGCCCGGACGAAGGCGATCCGCTGGCCGAGCTGGATCTCGTACCACTCCTCGCGGCCCGTCACCACCGGGCTCGGCGTGTCACGGAACTGAGACCGGTCGATGTGGGACCCGACGAGGCGGGCCTGAGTCGCGTACCGCTGCCCCGCGAGGAAGTGGTACGGCAACGGCGACTCGGACTGCGCCGGCACGTCCTGCGGGTAGGCGTCCTTCTCCGGGAGAGCACGTCCGTAGACCGGGACCTCGCTCAGGCCCGCCTTCGGTGTCACCATCCGGCCGCTCGCGCCGACGGCGGTCGGGCGGGTCACCGGGTTCCTGAACCACGCCCGCACGCCCTGGTACCAGATCGCCGTCCAGTCGCCCTCGTAGCCGGCGACCGCGAAGGTCTGGCCCGCGGAGACCCGCGACCCCAGATCGTCGACGTCCACCGTGGAGGCCTCGCCCCCCGGGCGTCTGCCCGGGTCCTGGACCAGCGGAGCGCTCTCGTCCGGCGCGGTGTGCAGGCGGACCGCGCTGGAGCCGTGCGGCGCGCACGGCGTGCCGGCCTCGGTGCAGCCCGTGAACTCCGGCCGGTGGGTGGCGTAGTCCGGCAGCACGGTCACCATGTCGCTGTCGGCCCCGGCGGTGGCGCGCAGGGGCGCGCCGAGGAGGTCGAAGTAGTGCCGCCAGTCCCAGAAGGGTCCCGGGTCGTCGTGCATGCCGGGAACGGAGGAGGCGGTCGGAGCCGGTACGTTGTCATGGCCGAGGATGTGCTGCCGGTCGAGCGGGACGTCGTACTTCCTCGCCAGGTAGCGCACCAGACGGGCCGAGGCCCGGTACATCTGTTCCGTGTACCAGCTGCCGGGCTGTTTGAGGAATCCCTCGTGCTCGATCCCGATCGAACGGGCGTTCACCATCTGGTTGCCCGAGTGCCAGGCCATGTCCTTGGTCCTGATGTGCTGGGTCACATGGCCGTCGCTGGAACGGATCGAGTAGTGCCACGAGGGCTCCTTCGGATTCTGCACGGTCTGCAGCATCGACCGCAGGGTCGCCTCCGTGTCGTGGAGGACGATGTAGTCGATCCTCTGGTCCCGGGGCCGGTCGGCCACGTCGTGGTTGCCGTAACTGCCGTCGTCCGTCCGTACGTACGGCGCGCTGAGCCAGTCGCAGTCCAGCTCCGGCGGGCACTCGACCTCCTTCGGCCGGTACGCCTTCCGCTCGTCGGTGGCGCGGGGGCGCACGCGCGGGCTGGCGGGAAGGGTGATCTGCTCTCCCGCGTCGGTGGTGCGGTGCGCGCCTTGGCGGATCAGCGAGAAGACGTCGTTCGCGTACGCCGCGGCCGACACGGCGTCATCCGTGCCCGAGAAGCGCGCCACCGCGTCCCACCAGTCCTTCGGGTCGGCGCTGAGCGGTCTGCCGAGCTGTCGCTGGGTCGCGGCCAGGAGCGCCGCGCCGCCGCGCACGTTGGCGGCGGTGTCCGTCCGCAGCCGTCCCGCCGGGGCCCCGATCAGCAGGGCGGCGCGGCGCAGGTCCGCCGGCTGTTCGGCGGGGCTGCCCGAGGAGCCCACGGGGGGTGCGGCCGACGGCCCCGCCGCGATCGCGGGCGCATCGGCCCGTGCGCTCGGCGAGGTCGCCGGGGCCTTGGCCTGACGGGTGTCGACCAGGTGCATCGGACCGTAGCCGCCGGCGACACTCGGGGTGCCCGGCCGGGAGTCCCACCGCGACTGCAGGTACGAGACACCCATGAGCACACTCCGCGGCACGTGGTACTCGTCCGCGGCGTCCGTGAAGACGTTCTGCAGCTTCCGCTCGGCCGTCGGGCCGCCGCAGGCCGGGGCGCCGGTCAGCAGCGGTATCAGCAGCGCGGCGGACGCGGTCATGCGGACGGTCCGGCGGCGCCCTCGTCCAGCACCGGGGCTTCGGCGGGCGGCACGTGTCTTCATCCCGGAGATCTCCAACCATGCTCGTCGCGGCCAGGACAAGGAGTTGCCCCTTGCACCACCCCTTGTACGTTTCCGTGCCCGACACGCGACGGCGCGTCGAGCGTCACCGGTGTGGACCAGCGGCCAGGCAGAGGCCACCCGGTCGGCGGCAGATGTACGGAATCTGACAGGTGGTCAGCAGAGATCCCCGTCTCGCGCGAGGGTGAGCGGAACGGGGCTACGACGGCGGGGTGCGACGGCCGGCATGACGGGCCGTTACGAGGGGCCGATATGACGGACTGGCGGGCACTCGAACTGACGCCCGGTCGGACTGACGGATGGTCGGGCTGACCGGGCCGACGCATGGGTGGTCTGTCGGTCCGATGGTCTGACGGTCCGACGGGCGGCGCGGCGGCTCAGCCCCTGACCGGGTCCGGGTGCCAGTCGGGATGCCCCGGCATGGGCGGGGTGCGCGCCCCGTACAGCCACGGGGTCAGGAAGGCGCTCAGGTCCTGGCCGGCGACGCCGGACGCGAGGGCGACGAAATCGTGGGTGCCGGCGGTACGGCCCTGATACGTCGTCACCCAGGACCGCTCGATCCTGCCGAAGGTCTCCTCACCCACCTTCTCCCGCAGGGCGTAGAGCACCAGCGCCGAACCGTCGTACCGCATCTGCTTGAACAGACGCGCGTCCGAGTCGGGTTCGGCGGGCGCCCCGTCGTCATGACGCCACTGGTCGTGCCGTTCGTACGCCGTCCGCATGGCGCTCTCGAGGCTGTCGCCGCCGTGGGAGCCGGAGTACAGACGTTCGTAGAAGCGGGCGTGTCCCTCGCTCAGCCAAAGGTCGGACCAGCGTCGGATGGCGACGCTGTCGCCGGTCCACTGATGGGCCAGCTCGTGGACGAGGTTGCGCTCGGCGTCGACCCGGTCGCCCAGCAGGTCGGCCCTCGGCACCACGGACAGGGACTGCGTCTCCAGCGCCACCGGCAGGTCGGTGTCCCCGACCAGGACGCCGTAACGGCGGAAGGGGTACGGGCCGAGCCGCCGTTCCAGCCAGGCCAGGTGCGCGGCGGTGAGGGAGCGGTACGCCCTGGTGCGGTCGACCAGGCCGTCCGGGACCACGTCACGAACGGGCAGCCCGTGCGGTCCGGTGCTCTCGGCGAACGCGAACTTCCCGATCGCGACCTGGACCAGCTGGGCCGCGACGGGGTGCTCGGAGTCGTACGTCCAGCGGACGCGGCCGTCGGGCCGCCGGACGCGCTCGACGAGCCTGCCGTTGGCGACCGCGCCGAGACCCGGCGGGGTGGTGATGTGGAAGGTGACCGGTGCCCGCAGGCTCGGGTGGTCGTCCACCGGGAAGATCATCTTGGCGCCGTCGGGCTGCGGGTAGAGCAGGGTGCCGTCAGGCGTCGGCACCCAGCCGTACTCCGCGATGGCGTCGCCGCGGTGCCGTTGCCGGGTCGGGTCGGCGGTGTAGTCGACTCGCACGGTGAAGGCGCCGCCGTGGGGGATGGGCCGCGCGGGTGTGACGACGAGTTCGTCCCCGTCGCGCACGGCGCGGGCCGGCGCGCCGTCGACGGTGACCTCGCGCAGGGTGTTGCCCGCGAAATCGAGGTCGAAGCGGGAGAGGGCCTGCGTGGCGGTGGCGTCGATGGTGGTGCTCGCGCCGAACGGTGTTCGCGGGGCCGCCCAGTCGAAGTCGAGGGTGTAGCGACGGACCGTGTAGCCACCGTTGCCGTCGAGGGGCATGAGCGGGTCGCCGATGCCCGGGGCGCCGGGGGAGGGGGCGGTACCGGGCGAGGCGGGGGGCGCGGGGGAGGGGCCGGGGGCATGGGTGCCGGGACGGGCGGAGGCCCGGTGGTCCCCGGCGGGGAGGACGCCGGCGAGGGCGACCGCGCCCACGATGCCGACGGCACCGGTCAGGGTGAGGGCGACGACCGCGCGACGGGAGCGGGGGTCCCTGCCAGGGGGTCCCCCCGGGGCCGCCTCCCGCGGGGTTGGCGTGAGCGGCGCGCTCACCGGAGGAACCGGCCGACGCCCCCGCACGCACGGGGTCGCGTGCGCGCGGCGGGGGACGCGGCTGCGTACGAGGTCGCGGCTGCGTGCGGCGACGCGGATGCGTACGAGGTCGCGGCCGCGTGCGGGGACGCGGATGCGTACGGGGACCGGGACCTGCGGGTGGATGCCGTCGTACGCCGGCGCAAGGTTGTGCGGGTGGATGTCGTCGCGCACGGGCGTCCGGTGGTGGACGAGCCCGTGGCCGTGTGCGCACGAGTGGCCATGCTCGTACACCCGGCCGTGCACGAGCCCTCGGCCGTGCGCACGCGAGTGGCCGCGGTCCTACCCGGGCAAGCGCGCGTGGACCTCGACCGGCATACGCGAGCACCTGTCGGCCGGCGTACCGGAGTGGCGGTCCCCGGCCGGCCGGCCGGGGTGGTCCCCGACCCGCGGACCGGAGCGGTCGTCGGTCGGTGGGCGCGGCCGCCGGACCACGGGCGCGCGTGGACCGCCGTCCCGCGAGGGACCGGGCCGACGGCGGTCGCGATCTTCATGGCCGCACTATGACACCAAGAGGCGTGAAGAGTCGCTTATCCACCCATATCGTCCGCTCGCATGGACTATCAGGGGGACGAGGGAAGGGGTGGAGGGCAGGGGCGGGTTCCGTCCGTCCGAGGGCCGGAAGGTCGGTGGCGCGGTCGGCGGCGCAAGGGCCGGCCCCGCGACCCCTCACCCCGCGATGCCGTACGTCACGACCGCCCACGCCGGGAGGCCCGAGGTGCGGACGGCACCTCGCGGCCATCGGCGCCGCGACGGCCACCCTCCCCGGAGGTGAGCCGGAGGGGTGAAGTGCCGGGCGGGGCGGGTCCGCACCCCGGGTGGCCCATGGCCGCCCGGGATCACCAGTGCTAGAAAGGTCACATGGCGAATCGTTTCGCCGGTTTTGGACGGTTTTCACTCAGGCCACTGGTCAGCAAGAGCCCGCGCAGCGTAGCCGGGCAGGTGTTGGTTCTCCAGGTGGCACTGGTCGTGCTGCTCGTGGCCTTCGGCGTGCTCGGACTCGCCCTCCAGTCGAAGCGCGACACCGACGCCGAGGCCAAACGGCGTTCCCTCGCGGTAGCGGAGACCTTCGCGCACTCTCCCGGTGTCGTGGCGGCGCTGGAGAGCCCCCAGCCGAGCAAGATCCTCCAGCCGCTCACCGAAGCCGCGCGCAAGGCTGCCGGAGTCGACTTCATCGTGGTCCTGAACACCAAAGGGATCCGCTACACCCACCCCCTGCCGAGTCTGATCGGGAAGCGGTTCGTGGGCAACATCGCGCCCTCCCTGGCGGGCAAGATCTACACGGAGAGCGTCAACGGACCGCTCGGCCGCGAGGTGCAGGCCACCGTCCCCGTCAAGAACGACGCGAACAAGGTGGTGGGCCTCGTCTCCGCGGGGATGAAGGTCAAGAACGTGACCAACCAGGTGGCGCGGCAGCTGCCGATCATCCTGGGCGCCGGGGCGGGGGCGCTGGTGGTGGCCACCGGCGGCACGGCACTGGTGGGCAGGCGGCTGCGGCGGCAGACGCACAGCCTGGCCCCGGCGGAGATGACCCGCATGTACGACCACCACGACACGGTGCTGCACTCCGTGCGGGAAGGGGTGCTGATCATCGGCGGCGACGGGCGGCTGCTGCTGG
This sequence comes from Streptomyces sp. NPDC059668, assembly GCF_042734135.1. NCBI lineage: Bacteria > Bacillati > Actinomycetota > Actinomycetes > Kitasatosporales > Streptomycetaceae > Streptomyces > Streptomyces sp. NPDC059668. The sequence continues at coordinate 39,396 of NZ_JBHWEL010000017.1, forward strand.
CGAACGACGAGGCCAGACGGTTGCTGGCGCTGCCCCCTGACGCCGAGGGACGGTTCGTCTCGGAGCTGTCGACCCTCGATGAGGAGACGGTGGAACTGCTCGTCTCCGGACGTGTGGCCACCGACGAGGTGCACTTCGCGGGGGAGCGGCTGCTCGCGGTCAACCAGCGGCCCACGGACCGCGGCGGAGGTCCGAAGGGCACGGTGGTGACGCTGCGCGACTCGACCGAACTCCAGGCGGTGACCGGCCGGGCGGAGACCGCCCGCGAGCGGCTGAAGCTGTTGTACGACGCCGGCGTCCGCATCGGCACCACGCTGGACGTACTGCGCACGGCCGACGAGCTGGCGAGGGTCGCGGTGCCGCGCTTCGCCGACTTCGTCACCGTGGACCTCGCCGACGCCGTGCTGCGCGGAGAGGAGCCCGCTCTCACGGCCACCGGCATGCGGCGCACCGCGGTGTGCGGGATCCGGAAGGACCACCCGCTCTACGAGAAGGGCCGGCTGATCGACTTCGTGCCCTCCACGCCCCAGGCGCGCGGTTACGGGACCGGCCACTCCGAACTGGTGCCCGATCTGTCGATCGCCACGGGCTGGCACGCGCAGGACCCCGCGCGCACCAGGCGGATCATGGACTACGGCATCCACTCGCTCATCGCCGCCCCGATCCAGGCCCGCGGCGTCGTGCTGGGCATGGCCAACTTCTGGCGTTGCGAGCAGCACGAGCCCTTCGACGAGGAGGAGCTGTCGCTCGCGGAGGAACTGGTCGCCAGGGCCGCGGTGAGCATCGACAACGCCCGCCGCTACACCCGCGAACACGCGCTGGCGGTCACCCTCCAGCGCAGCCTGCTGCCGCGGGCCCTGCCCGAGCTGAGCGCGCTGGAGGTCGGCTACCGCTATCTGCCCGCCCAGTCGGGCGTCAGCGGGGACTGGTTCGACGTGATCCCGCTGCCGGGGAGCCGGGTCGCGCTGGCCGTCGGCGACGTCGTCGGTCACGGTCTGCACGCGGCGGCGACGATGGGCCGGCTGCGGACCGCGGTGCACAACTTCTCCACCCTCGATCTGCCGCCCGACGAACTGCTGAGCCACGTGGACGACCTGGTGGGCCTCATCGACCAGGACGAGGCGGGGACGGACACCGCCGTGGGCGTCGTGGGGGCCACCTGCCTCTACGCCATCTACGACCCGGTGTCGCGTCGCTGCGTCATGGCGAGCGCGGGGCACCTGGCACCCGCGCTCGTCCACCCCGACGGGACCGTCACCTTCCCGGACCTGCCGGCCGGCCCCCCTCTCGGCCTCGGCGGCATGCCGTTCCTGACCACCGAGCTGGAGCTCGCGGAGGGAACCCAGCTCGTCCTGTACACCGACGGTCTCATCGAGGACCGCAGGCGCGATCTGGACGTGGGGATGGACCTGCTGGGCGCCGCGCTCGCGGGTCATCCCGACCGGTCGCCCGAGGAGAGCTGCCGGGCCGTGCTGGAGGAGCTGCTGCCCGGGCGTCCGAAGGACGACGTGGCCCTGCTCATCGCCCGCACCCGGGGTCTGCCGCGGGACCGGATCGCCGACTGGGACGTGCCGCTGGATCCGGCCGCCGTCGCGGGAATGCGCGACGCCCTGTCCCAGAAGCTCGCGGAGTGGGACCTGTCCGAGCTCGGCTTCGGCATGGAGCTGGTCCTGAGCGAGCTCATCACCAACGCCATCCGCTACGCCTCGGAGCCGATCCACGTACGGCTGATCCGCGACCGTACGCTGATCTGCGAGGTGTCCGACGGCAGCAGCACCTCACCGCATCTGCGGTACGCGGCGACGATGGACGAGGGCGGTCGCGGCCTGTTCCTGGTGTCGCAGGTGACCGAGCGCTGGGGCACCAGGTACACCCCCCAGGGAAAGGTGATCTGGGCCGAACAGGCGCTGCCGGCCGACGTCGCGGAGACCTGCCAGAAGGCCGCGGAGCGGGAAGACCCGGTCTAGGACGTCCGCCAGGAGCGCCGCCCCGCTTCTCCTCCTGACATCCGAACCCGGGAACGCTCTCCGCCGGGGCCCTCGGCCACGGACCACTCGCTACGGGGTGAGGCGGGGCGGGGCGGACCGGTTCGGGGGCCGGTTCGGGGGCTGGTCGGGGGTGCGGTAGGCGGCCAGGGCGGCGGTGTCGTCGTCGAGGTTTCCGCCGCTGTGCGCCAGCAGGTCCTGGTGGAGGCTGTCGAGGAGTTCGCGGGGCGGGAGGCGGCACCAGGACCGGACGCGTTCGGCGAGCGGGTAGAAGTTCCCGGCGCGGTCGCGGGCCTCGGTGACACCGTCGGTGTAGAGCAGCAGTTGGTCGCCGGGGTGGAAGGGCACCACGTCCGCGTGGTAGTCGTCCCCGACCAGGACGCCCAGGTTGAGGGGGAGCGAGGGGTCGGCCGAGTCCAGCTCGGTGACGGTGTCACGGTCGATGAGCAGCGGTGGGGGGTGGCCGCAGTTCACGATCCGGACGACGGGTTCGTCGTCGGGAATCTCGGCGAACACCGCGGTGACGAAGCGTTCCGCGCCCTCGCTGCCCGGCAGCTGCGCGGCTCTGCGGGTCATGCTCCTCTCGACCCGGCGCGCCACCCCGGCCAGATCGGGTTCGTCGTGGGCGGCCTCGCGGAAGGCGCCGAGCATCGCCGCGGCCGTCTCCACCGCGACCAGGCCCTTGCCGCGGACGTCGCCGATCAGCAGGCGGACCCCGTACGCGGTGGGCACCGCCTCGTACAGGTCGCCCCCGATGCGTGCCTCCGCGGCGGCGGACAGGTAGAGGGTCTCCACACAGATCCGGCCGAGTGTGCGGGGCACCGGGCGCAGCAGCACGCGCTGCGCGGTCTCGGCCACGGAGCGCACGGTGGCGAGGGTCCGTTCCCGGCGGATCCGGTGGGCGGCCAGGATCGTGCCGAGCACGCCGACCAGGGCGGTGGAGATGTACGAGGCCACGTAGTGGCGCTCCCACAGATAGCCCACCGAGCGGCCCGCGCAGCAGGGGGTTCCGGCCAGGACCCCTTCGAACACCACGGCGAACACCGTGACGGCGGCGACGACGGCCGGGCCGTGGGCGTAGGCGGCGACGAGGGGGAGGGCGATGAGCAGGAAGCTGACCGGCCACTGCACCGGGGTGACGGGTTCGAGCACGAGGAGGAAGGCGACGTAGAGGGCCGGAAGCCAGCGCATCCACAGGGGCGTCGTCGGCCCCTGCAGACCTGTGGTCCTCGAGCGTTCCGCGCGGCGCCGTTCGGCTCCGCGGCTCCCGGGCCACCTCACTGCCCGCTCCCGTGGGGGCGCGGCACCGACGGGAGCGGCCGGGGAGAACCGGCCGGACGCACGGAGGGAAAGCCCGGGCCCGGACAGAGATCCTGGCGGATCCACTCAAGCGGCCTGTGCACGAGAACTCCTGGCGGGCTTGGTCAGGACAACCGGCCTGATGCGGCTCCACAGCTCGACCCGGTCATGGCTCCGGCAGGGGCATGTCGGGATCTTTGGGGCAATCCTACGACGTGGAGATCCTCGCGAGGGGCTGAACCGCATCGGACGGGAGGAAAGCCGCCCGGTGGAGGTCCTCCCCGCCGACCCGGCCGACCCCGCCGACCCGGCCGACCCCGCCGACCCGGCCGACCCCGCCGACCCGGCTGACCCGCCGACCCGGACCCGGCTCCGCCCCGCCGGCTCCCGACTCGCGGCTCCCGGCCTTTCCCGAAGCGCGGAAGACGACGCCGAGGCCCCTGGACCCGGACCGTTCTCCCCGGACCGTTCTCCCCGGACCGTTCTCCTCGGACCGCGCGGATCGGGCGGCCGGGCGGAAACACGGGGAGGTGGCGAGGATGGGTGCCATGGCTTCTGGTCGGGACGATCCGGACGCGCCGCCGTCCGCGGGGGCGGGACCGCCGCGCGATGTCTTCGACGCGTCCAACGACGCGGTCGCGGTGGTCTCCGTCGCCGGCGTCGTGGTCGGCTGGACCCGGGGCGCGCAGGCGCTGCTCGGCTACTCCGGCGCGGAGGTCGTCGGCCGCTCCGCCGCCCCGCTGCTCGCGATGCCCGGGGACCCGGCCCGCGTGGCGGGCGTCGCGGAACGGTGCCGTGCGGGCGCGGGCTGGAACGGACTGATCCCCCTGCGGCACCGCGACGGCGCCCGTGTCGAGGTCGACCTGCGGGTGTCCGCGTCCTTTCCGGTCGGCGCGGACGAGTGCTTCCTGATCTCGGCACGGGAACAGCGGCCGCAGTGGACGGTCGGCCAGTCCGTCCTCGACGGTCTGCTGACCCGCTCGCCGGTCGGCATGGCCGTGATGGACCCGCAACTGCGCTACCTCTGGCTGAACGACACCTTGGAGAGCCTCGGCGGCGTCCCCCGTGACCAGCGGCTGGGCCGCCGTCTGAGCGAGGTGCTGCCGGGGATGCAGGCGGACACCATCGAGGCCCTGATGCGCCAGGTGCTGACGACCGGGGCCCCGATCACCGACCACGAGTACGCGGGATGGAGTTGGTCCGACCCGCATCGCCAACACGCCTACTCCGCTTCCTTCTTCCCCCTGGTGGACGCGGGCGACTCCGTCACCGGCGTCTGCTACCTGGTGCTGGACGTCACCGAGCGCTGGAACGCCCGCCGGCTCCTGGCCCTGATCAACGAGGCCGGGACCTGCATCGGCAGGACCCTGGACGTGATCCGGACGGCCCAGGAACTCGCCGACTTCGCCGTTCCCCGCTTCGCCGACTTCGTCGTCGTCGATCTGCTGGAGCCCGTCCTCAGCGCCGAGGGACAGGGGACCTGGCTGTCCGACGCCGGACCCGCCCGCGCCAAGCCGGTGATGCGCCGGGCCGGAATGAGCTCGGCCCGGGAGGGCTGCCCGGAGGCCGTCGCCCGGATCGGCGACGAGGTGGAGTTCGTCCCCCCGCCGCACAGCCTGAGTCTGCTCGTCAGCGGCGAACCGGTCTTCATCCCGGTCCTCGACCCGGACGGCCGTCTGTGGGGCGGCGAGCAGCCCGCCAGGGCCGAACGCCTCCGCGAGTTCGGCATGCACTCCCTCATCTCCGTGCCGATGCGGGCGCGGAACACCACCCTGGGCCTCACCACGTTCGTACGGTCGCTGAACCCCGTCTCCTTCCACCAGGACGACGTGCTGCTCGCCCGGGAGCTGGTGGCGCGGGCGGCGCTGTGCGTGGACAACGCCCGCCGCTACACCCGCGAACACACCGCGGCGGTCACCCTTCAGCGCAGTCTGCTGCCTCACGCCCTGACGGGTGGGACGGCGCTGGAGGTGGCCTCGTCCTATCTGCCGGCCGACGCGACCGGCGGGGTCGGCGGCGACTGGTTCGACGTGATCCCGCTGTCCGGCGCGCGGGTGGGCCTGGTCGTCGGCGACGTGGTCGGGCACGGCATCTCCGCGGCCGCGGCCATGGGACGCCTGCGCACCGCGGTCCAGACCCTCGCCGACATGGAGATGCCGCCCGACGAACTCCTGGCCCACCTCGACGACCTCGTGCTCCGGTTGAGCGAGGAGGGGACCGCCGAGGAGACGGAGGACGGGACCGTCTCGACCTTCCTCGGAGCCACCTGCCTGTACGCCGTCTACGATCCGGCGACCAGGCGGTGCGCCATGGCCCGGGCCGGCCACCCGCCCCCGGTCGTCGTCTCCCCCGACGGTCACGTCCGCTTCCCGGAGCTTCCCGCCGGGCCACCGCTGGGACTCGGCGGAATGGCGTTCGAGGCCATGGAGATCGAGATCGCCGAGAACAGTCTGCTGGGTCTCTTCACGAACGGGCTCATCGCGGGGGCCGACCAGGACGTCGACCAGGGCATGGCCCGTCTCGGGCAGGTGCTGTCCCGGTCCGGCGCCGACCTCGCGGCCCTCTGCGAGACCGCGGTGCGGCAGCTGGTCCCGGACCCCCAGCCCGACGACATCGCCCTGCTCCTCGCGCGCACCCACACCCTCGATCCCGGCCACGTCGTCTCCTGGGAGGTTCCCCTGGACCCGGCCGCCGTAGGCGAACTGCGCGACCGGGCGACCCGCCAGGTGACGGCCTGGGGCCTCGCCGGCCTGGCCATGACGACCGAACTCATCGTCAGCGAGCTGGTCACCAACGCGATCCGCTACGCCACGCCGCCCATCCGGCTGCGGCTGCTCCGGGACGCGCGCCTGACCTGTGAGGTCGCCGACGCCAGCAGTACCGCCCCGCGGCTGCGGCACGCGCGCAGCACCGACGAGGGCGGTCGAGGCCTCTTCCTGGTGGCCCAGCTCGCCCACCGCTGGGGCGCCCGGTACACCGCCGAAGGAAAGATCATCTGGGCCGAACAGGAGATCCCGTGACGGGGAGGGGAAGAGCGTCGGTGTGCGCGTTCGACCACCGCGTCAGCGAAGGATGTTGACCGCCCGCGCGACCACCAGGACCACGGTCGCCAACGAGATGGAGGACTGGAGCATCATCAGCATCTTGGCCCAGCGCGACAGCGGCATCACGTCGGTCGGGCTGAACGCCGTGGAGTTGGTGAACGACAGGTACAGGTAGTCCAGGAACGCGGGTTCCCAGTCGGGAGGCGCCGTCTCGGGGGTCTGCATCTGCACGAAGAGGAAGTCGGCGTACTGGTGATGGCCGCGGGCCCGTGCCATCGGTCCGCCGCGGTCCCACTCCCAGTACCACAGGGCGAACACGATGACGTTCGTGAGCCAGATCCCACCGCCGGTCAGCAGCAGCGGCCCGGCCTCCTCGCCCTCGGTGCCGGTCACCAGGCCCGCCACCAGCCTGACCGCCGCCCAGCCGTTGGCCAGACTGATCACGGAGATCAGCGCCAGGCCCAGCCACCGCAGCCACCGGCTCCGGGGCTCCACCCGCCGGGGGTTCGCCACGATCAGACCGGCCAGCAGCACCAACTCCAGGGCGGGCAGGGCCCAGTACGGCTGGAGGGCGAGCCCGTGCGGCACCGTCAGCTGGAGGGCGACCGCCACCAGGATCACGGCGGTCACCGCCCAGCGCGGCTCACCACGCGTCGCCCGGCGCCAGGCCGGTGCCACCTCGCGCTCCCGGCTCTGCAGGAGCCGCTCGATCCTGGCCAGCCGGCTCTCGGCGTCGTTCGTCCCGTCGGTCATGACGAGGATTGTCCCGGGTCACATGTTGATCATGTGACCCGCCAGCCCGTGGATCGCCTCCTTGACCGCCTCACCGAGCGTCGGGTGGCCGTGCACGTTGCGCGCGACCTCGTGGACGGTCAGGTCCCACTGCTGGGCGAGCGTCAGCTCCGGCAGCAGCTCGGTGACCTCGGGCCCGATCAGATGGGCGCCGAGGAGTTCCCCGTGCCGGGCGTCGCTGAGGATCTTCACGAAGCCCGCGGTGTCGCCCAGACCGTGCGACTTGCCGTTGGCGGTGAACGGGAACTTCGCCACCTGCACGTCGAAGCCCCTCTCACGGGCCTGCGCCTCGGTCCAGCCGAAGCTGGCGATCTGCGGCTGACAGTAGGTCGCCCGCGGGATCATGACGTAGTCGAGTTCCATGGTCTCCGCGTCGGCGATGGTCTCGGCCGCCACGATGCCCATCGCCTCGGCCGCGTGAGCGAGCATCAGCTTCGACGTCACGTCACCGATGGCGTAGATGTGCGGGACACTCGTGCGGCACCGCCCGTCGATGTCGATCGCGCCGCGGTCGGTGAGCCGGACACCGGTGTTCTCCAGGCCGTAGCCCTGCACCCGCGGCTGGAAGCCGATCGCCTGCATCACCTTGTCGGCGTGGAGCGTCTGGCGCTGGCCGCCCGTGGTCACCATCACCTTGACCGAGTCGCCCGAGTCGTTGATCGCCTCCACGCGGGTGGACGTCAGCACGTTGATGCCGAGCCGCTTGTAACGGCGGGTCAGCTCCGCGGAGACCTCCTCGTCCTCCAGCGGGACGATACGGTCGAGGAACTCGACGAGGGTGACCTCGACGCCGTAGTTGTGCAGGACGTAGGCGAACTCGACACCGATGGCGCCGGCGCCCGCGATGATGATGCTCTCCGGGAGCGTGTCGGAGAGGATCTGCTCCTCGTACGTCACCACGCGCTCGCTGAGCGAGGTGTTCGGCAGCAGTTTCGTGGTGGCGCCGGCGGCGACGATGCAGTGGTCGAAGGTGAGGGTCTCCGCGCCGCCGTCGGTGAGGGCGACCTGAAGGGTGTGGTCGTCGCTGAAGGTGCCACGCCCCGTGTACTGCGTGATCTTGTTCTTCTTCATCAGGTAGTGGACGCCCTTGACGCGCCCGTCCGCCACCTTGCGGCTGCGGGTGAAGGCCTCGCCGTAGTCGAAGGTCACCTCCCCGTTCACCCGGATGCCGAAGGTCTTGGCCTCCTGGGTGAAGATGTGGGCCAGCTCCGCGTTGCGCAACAGCGCCTTCGACGGGATGCACCCCACGTTGAGGCACACTCCGCCCCAGTACTTCTCCTCGACGATCGCCGTGCTGAGCCCGAGCTGGGCGGCCCTGATCGCCGCGACATATCCACCCGGGCCGGCGCCCAGGACCACTACGTCAAAGTGTGCGCTCATGGCGGCCAGCCTAGTACTCCGGCCCCGCATGCCGATCTTGTCGGGCGGGGGTGGCGCCGGAAAGGGTGAAGGGTCCGGGGACTCCCGCCCGGTACGGGTGCCGGTGCGCCGGCACCCGTACCGGGCGGGGCCGGGCGGGTCAGGAATCCGCCGGCGGGGTCTCCCGGGCGTCACCGAAGTCCCAGAGACAGACGACGGTCCGGTCACCCCCGGGGGACCGGACCGGCACGTTCACCTCGGAGAGGAACGAGGTGAGATAGGGCTGGCGCCCCGCCCAACGCGCGGCGAACCAGTCCCCCACCTCGGGGCGCACCAGCAGTTCCGCCAGGGACGAGCTGCACAGCGCCAGGAGGTCACCCGGCCGGGTGGTCAGACGGGCGCAGCGCACCTGCTGGGCGGCGGCGGGCAGCCGCAGCCCGCGCTCGCCCGCTGTCCCACCGGGGGTGAACGCACTGCTCCAGACTCCGTCGCGCAGCACCATCAGCGCGCCGTCACCGATCCCGAAGGCCACGTGCTCCCGATGGCGGCTGTCGCCCAGACGTGAGAACAACCCGGTCAGCGCCACCCCGATCGCGGCGTCGTCCGGTTCGCCGCCCGGCCCCTCCCCGCGTGTCACGAGCCGCATGGAGTGCGCCACACCTTGCAGCGCCGTCCGCAGCAGTCCGGTCAGGTCGTCGTCCGAGCCGGCCGGCCGGTAGAGCTGATGGCCCAGCGCGTCCCCGTAACGGGCCACCTGTGCCGCGAGGTTGCGGCAGGCACGGTCGGCCGCGGACTGCGACCAGCGCCCGTGCGGAACCCCCGCCGCCACCGCGCTGAGCAGGGTCGGCGTCCGTATCTCCTCGACGAACCGGAGCAGGAACGCCTCGCGCCGGTGCTCCCCCTCGCGTCGGGCCCGGTCGCCGCGCACCGACGCGGCGCGGACGACGAGCGGTCCGAGGTCCGCGCCGTCGACACTGCTGTCCGACGTCGCGTCCCGGCCCAGCGGCAGCCGCCGGGGGATGGCCGGGGACAGCGCGTTCGGACCGAGCGGCGTCCCGCCCTCGGCCTCCGCCTCGGCGAGGCGCCGCTTCAGGCCGTCCGCGTCGGAACGCGCGTCGTCCCGCTCCCGCGCCAGAATGCGTACCTCGCCTTCCAGGGTCCGCAACCGCTGTCGCGCCGCGTGCAGTTCCTGTCGCAGACCCGCGGGCTGCATGGCGGCGGTCGCCGACCGCTCCTGGGCCTCCTTCAGCAGCTCCCGCACCCGCGAGAGTTCGAGATCCCGCCCGCGCAGCAGCTCGTGCGCCGCGGTCACCTCCCGCCGTGCCTCCTCCAACTGGAGCTGCGAGGAGTCGCGTTCGGGATCCACTCCGGACGACTGGGCCAGCGCGGTCGGAACGGAAGCCGACGGCAGTACGGCGCGGCCCGTGCGCACCAGCCGGAAGGCGAGCACGGCGTTCCCCGCCAGCGACAGGACGAGAAGGATGATCAGCCAGGTGGTGGAGGTCATGGTCCGATGTCTCCCCGGGGACGTGAATCGTGTGGAGGGCCGTCCGGTGCGGCGGTCGGGGGCGACCGCCGGACGACCCGTCGCGCCAGCGGCACCGCGGCGAACCGGTCCAGTTCGTCCCAGAGCCGGTGGGCGGGCACCTCCGAGGCGAGCACGTCGGCGGCCGACGCGGCCGCCCGGCCCGTGCGGGGCGGAACGTCGTACCCGTCGAGCCGGATGTCGTGCAGTGCAGCCCGGAAGCGACGGGCGCTGAGGCGGGCCGTGGACGTGCGCGCGTCCCGCAGCGCGGGCGCGAGAGCCGACGCGCACAGGGCGGACAGACCGCTCGCCGCCCAGAGTTCCAGGGCGCGTGCCCGCGCGGGTGCGGCCCGGTCGACGGGATGCAGCAGCACGCGCAGTGCGTCCTCGGCCCTCGGCGGGTACACCGCGTGCACGGGCAGACCGCGGGTGAACGGCCCGACGGTGTGCGGCAGGGCGCCGCGCAGCCAGCCGACCAGCCCGGAGAGGAAGTCGGCCCCGTCGTGCTCCGGTACGCAGGACACCAGGATCACGGGCGGCCGGCAGGGACCGCCCACCGAACCGGCGAGCAGCGTCCGGAATCCGGCGGACAGCGGTTCCCGGCCCGCGAGTTGAGGATGCGGTGCGCAGGCGAGCACCAGGTGCGCGGAGTCCAGGACCTCACGGGCGTACGGCGCGAGCGCGCCCTCCACCGGTACGGGGACGTCCGTGACCGTCAGACGCGTCCCGTCGCCCGCCGGTGGCCAGGGCAGGGGGCTGCCCGCGAAGGAGGCCGAGAGCGTCGCCGGCAGATCGGGTCCGTCCGGCGCGGTGGCGTGGGTGGTGGGCTCCGGGCCGGCCGCCGTCACGTCCTGTATGCGCCGCCAGGCCCGTGCGACGCTGTCCTCGCCCGTCCAGCGCGTCACGAAGAACCGGTCCCGCCCTTGTGCCGCGCGGATCCTCAGCCAGCTGACCGTTCCGTACCGGTCCGCCCCGGCGGCCCGGGCCGTGCCCGCCGCGGTGCTGTCCCGCAGGAGCCGCCGGGCCGCCCGGTCGAGGGCCCTTCGATGGCCCTCGGTGATCCGCAACTCCGGCTCCACCGAGGGATGGTGGGCGTGGAGAAGCGGTACGAGGTCGCTCGCGGCGGGGGGTTCGGGCAGCCGCACCCCGGTGAGTAGCGGGACGAGGCCCGCGGCGGCGGCACCCGTACGCAGCACGACGACGCGGAGCACCACCATGTCCTGCCGCGCCGGGCCGCACGACGCCGCGAGGTCCGCCACCAACTGCGGGGAGAGGCCGCCCGCGCGCCCGGCCGCGCAGGCGCCGAGCAGCCGGGCCGGCGACGCGGTGTCCTGGGAGCCGGCGCACGGATCCGGCGCCGGGGGAGGGACGTCGGACGCGTGCGGTGTGCCTCGCTGGAGGGTCATCAGTCACCGCCGGGTGGGCTCGGCCGGGCGTACGACGACGCGGCCCTTGTGCTTGTTGGGCCCGTAGTTCGCGCCCTTCTTGCGGCGCAACGCCGTCCACACCACCCACTGCACCTCGGGTTCGCTGGAGCCGGCGACCCCCTTCACGGTCTCCTCGATGGTGTACTCCGCCGCGAAGTCACGGCGCAGATCCTCCAACGGCCTGGAGATCACCTCGTAGTTGGCGTCCTCGGCGAGCGGGATGAGGATCTGGGAGACCCGGGTGCGCCACTGGTACCACCAACTCTCGGCGGCCGCCGGTCGTCTGTGCACCAGCCCGCCCAGGACCATGTCCAGGTTGTGGGCGGCACCGAGCCGGTTCTCCCGCGTCCACGCCATCGTCTCGTCCAGGCTCTGTCCGGCCGTGCGCAGCAGCGAGGCCAGCCTGCGTTCGTACTTGTCCCGGTGCTCCTGCTCGGCGAGGCTGCCCGGCTGGTGGTCGTGGAGGAGCGCGACGTGCAGTTCGGGATCGAGCGCGGCCAGCCGTTCGGCCTGCGCGGCGCGCACCGCCCAGGCCGGGCGCGGGTCACCGGGCGGAAGGTGCGCGATCCCGGCCGCCGGAAGGCCGAGACACTCGTGGAACTTGGGGTCCACCTCCCCGGCGGCGGCCGGCAGGTCGGCGAAGTCGAGCGGCAGCCGTTCCACCGGGCACAGGCCGTCCGGCAGCCCGGGGACGATCACGTCGGGATCGGCGACGTCCTCGTCCGGTACCGGGAGGCCCGCGAGGGAGGCCTTGGCCGCCGACGCCGTACGCCACTCCGCGGCCACGTCGCGGGGCAGCCGCAGCAGCGCCATGTGGACGCGCCGCCAGACCCGCCCGACGAGCTCGGCGGTCTCCGCGTCACGGTCGTCCCGGCGGGGAGACGCCGGCTGGGGGAGGTAGCGGACCTGCTCGCTCCGGAGGTCCGACTCCAACCGCTCCAGTACGGCCGCGAAGTCCGCCAACGGCTCCGTCGGAACGGCCGGGGGCCCGGACGAGGAGCCGTGCGGTGACCCCGGCACCGGCTGGGGGCCGGCCGACTCGGCCGCGCCGGAGGACGGTTCCGCCGCTTCCGGCGGGACCTGCTCACCCGGCGGGACCTGCCCATCCGGCGGCGGGACCTGTCCATCCGGCCGGATCTGCCCATCCGGTGTCTCTGGCGCCACTGGGGCCTCTGGCACCACTGGGACCTCTGACGCCTCCAGGACCTCCGGCGCCTCTGGGCCCTTCGATGTCTCCGACGCCTCCAGGGTCTCTGACGACGTCGGTGCTTCAGGTCCCTCAGGTCCCTCGGGCGCCTGGGACGGCGAGTCGGTCACCCGCTCCTTCCGGCCTGATTCCGGCCCGGGATCCGCCCCGGTCCCCTCGACGGAGGCGAACCCGTCGAACCCCTCGGACCGGCCGGTCCGGCCGGTCCGGTCGATCGGTTCGTCCCTCTCCGCGTCCTCGGCCTCGCCCCCGCGTCCGTCCCAGCCCTCGGCCCCGTCCGACGCGAACGGGCCGCCCCGCGCCGGACGTTCACCAGGCGTGGCCGCCGCGAGCGCCGAGGCCTCGCGCAACGCCCGCCCCAGGTGCGTACGCGCCTCCTCGAAGCGCTCGACGACCTCACGCGGATCGTCCCGGTACGGAGGCAGGTGACCGGCGACGTTCTGGAGAGCCAGCCAGCACTCGTGCAGCGCTTCGAACATCGCCTCGCCACACTGGGAGGGCGAGTCCAGCACGGCGGTGGCGGCCTCGGCGAAGGCACCGAGCCGCAGCGCGTGCGCGTGCCTCGGCCCGTGCTCGTGGGCGTCGGTCATCAGTGCCTCCCGCTGTTGGGATCCCAGTGGTGGTTCAGCTTGTTGGTGGGCGGGTCCATGCGCAGCCGCAGCACCCGGCCGGGAACCTCCTCCACCTGACGCAGCTTCTCGGCGGGCAGGTAGGGCACCAGGCCGCGGTGCACGCGCAGTTGGCCGTGGGCGTCCAGCGTGGCGTGGTGCCGGCCGTCCTGAACCGCGGGGAGATAGCCGAGGAAGACCGGCGCCCCGTCACCGCGGTCCAGGAAGAACTCGTAGGTGAAGGTGTTGTTGACGTCGGTGGGCGGCACCGGGATCGCGGCGACGCGCCCCGGCACCGGCAGGTCGTGCAGGTCGAGCGTGGGATGGAAGGACTCCGGCAGATAGCCGTCGGCGGACACCACCGCGTCGCCCGCCAGGTCGGGTGACGAGGGCGGGAACACCTCCACCAGACGACGTACGCCGTTGTCGTCCGTGCCCGCGTTGACGCAGATCCGGCCGGGCACCGAGCAGCTCGGCAGTTCGGCGTCGAAGGCGAGCCCGGACACCGCGCCGTCCAACGGGACCGCGGGACCGTCGACGAGCAGATGGGCGGGGCCGTTGCACAGCAGGATGTACGGCACGAGCCGGTTGTCCATCTCGATCTGGTAGCGCACCCCGCGCCGGCTGCCGCTGGGCGGCCGCCACACCGACGGAGTGGGCTTGAACCCCTCCGCGCTCGCCGCCAGGGCGAGGTCGAAGGCACCCCACTGCAGCGAGTCGCCCGACCCGAGGTACCGGTGGATGGACAGCGTGCGACTGAGCGCGTTCCAGCCGGTGCGGACCCCGAGCCGCCCCGAGGTGTCGAGTTCGACATAGGGGTCGCCCGCCCGCAGCAGCGGGGTGACGCGGTCCATGTGACCGCGGGGACCGAAGTCGCACGGCAGACTGGAGAAGAGCCCCTGGAGCCTGATGTCCAGATCGCTCAGCCGGATGGTGGCCCCGGCCCGTCCGCCCTCGTCGTCGCCGTACCCGACCTGCCCGGCGACGTTGCGCACCGAGTGGGCCCAGGCCGCGCCGAGCGAGGTGACCTGCTTGGCGTACTTCACCTCGGCCGACAGCTCCGTGTTCTTGTGCCAGCCGAGACCGTCGCCGCCGTCCGCGCCCTTCTGCCGGAGCACCGCCCGGACCTCGCCCTCCAGTTGGGCCATGCGGCTCGTACGCCCCGACAGCACGACCTGGTCGAGCAGGGGCTCGGGGAGCTCCGGCAGGCCCTTCGCGCGCCGCTCCTCGTTCTCCTCGTGGGCCCGGCGGAACGAGCCGCGCACGAGGTCGGCGCCGAGCGCGGCGGCCCGCCGCAGCACGGGCTGCACGAGCTTGGCGAACTGCCCCGCGTCCAGGGTGATCTGGCCCTGCACCGCGCCCAGCCGGTGGTTCGGTCCCGCGTTCAGGACGTCGGCCACCCGCTCCGGCTCCAGCACGGCGTCTCCCGCGCCCCGGGCGCCGAGCTCGCGCTTCTTGAGCTCGGCGAGCCTCCACAGCAGCTCGAACCGGGTTCTGCGCTCGTCCCGTTCGGCCGGGTCGCTGATCCCGGCCCAGTCCGTGGGCAGCGCTTCCGACAGGACCGCGCGGACCTCGGGCGAGACGATCGTGTCCAGCTCGTCGGCCGCACGCTCGGCCACCGCGTCCGCGTACGCGCGCCGCGGCACACCTCCGCGCCGGCCCGGTACGTCGTGCCCACCCCCTTCGCCGTCGTCCGGTTCCTCACCGAACGGCCCTGTCCGGACGCTCAGTTCGTCCACCAGCCGGGCTTTGATCCAGTAGAAGACCTGGAGCGTCAGCAGGTCGCCGCCGAGCCGCTCGTGTCCCGTGGACCCGAGCAGTTCGGGTTCCAGCCGGTAGTCCCGGCCCGCCACGAACTCCTGGTCGTCGGCGAGTTCCGGTGTCTGGTCGACGAGGGTCAGCCGCAGCAGCGCGATGTCGGTGGTGCCGCCCCCGATGTCGATCACCAGCATGATCCGCTGCCACGTCGGCGGTTTGTCCCCGACCCGTCGGCAGCGCGCGCGCAGCGACTCCAGACCCGCGTTGAGGTTGTCGGTCAGGTCGCCCATCAGGAAGTACAGTCCGGCCGCGAGACCCTCGTCGAAGTCCATGACGACACGGGGGCCGCCGAGCGCCGTGCGGACCAGCTTCTCCAGCTTCTCCTTGACCTCCGGCAGGATCGTCGTCGGATAGGTGACGACGACCGTCGCCATCCGGCTGATCGTGTCCAGAGCCGGGTTGTACGTGGTCTGTTCGGCGCCGTCGACCAGCAACAGGTACATGTGCTGGGCCAGATGGTCCGCGGACATGTCGGAGTCCGCCACCGGCTCCGGAGTGAGCTGCAGCGCCGCCCTCTTGATGCCCGTCAGCCCCTTCACACCGGGCAGCCCCTCGGGCCCGTTGCCGCACAGCGCGAAGCCGCGGTCGCGGGGGTGCTCGGGCACGGTGCCGTCGGTGTAGTCGATCTCGCGCAGCGCGCTGGCCGGCGCGGAGGTGAGCCGGCCCGAGTCGTCCGGGTACTCGACGGCCCTGAGCGCGTGCCGGTTCAGCGGCGGAGCGCCGATGACCTCCGCGTACCCGGTGTGCAGCCGCCGGTTGAGCCAGCGCCGCAGGTCCGGACCCGCC
The DNA here is from genome assembly GCF_042734135.1 of Streptomyces sp. NPDC059668. Classification (NCBI taxonomy): domain Bacteria; kingdom Bacillati; phylum Actinomycetota; class Actinomycetes; order Kitasatosporales; family Streptomycetaceae; genus Streptomyces; species Streptomyces sp. NPDC059668. Next base: position 55,246 of record NZ_JBHWEL010000017.1, read on the forward strand.
TGCTCGCGGAGGGCCTCGACGCGCAGCATCAGCGCGTCGGCGACATCGGAGTCGCTCAGCCGGGCCAGTGCCTCCGTGCCCGTCACCTCGACGTTCCTGCGCGGCAGCGCGAGCGGCCCGGCGAGCAGCGCGTCCACCTCCTTGCGCCATTCCGCCGGCGCGTCGGCGGGCGGCGCGAGCAGGTCCGTCAGCAGGTCGGTCAGTGAGCGGGCCTGTGCGGGATCCACCAGCTGTGCCCGGATCCGCGTCGGGTCGTGCAGGGTGGCGGTGGAGGCCGTCGTCCCGAAGTCGACGACGATGAACTCGTGCTCGTGCGTGCTGCCCGTGATGTCGCGCAGGGTCAGGAACTCGTCGTCGTCCTCCGGCTGCAGCGGTGCCGCTGGTTCCTCCCCCTGCGGCGCGAACTCCAGCATGACGCGGCCGTGCGCCGTCCCCGCGTGCTCGACCGACGCGTAGTCGACGCTCCAGTGGACGTCCAGCCGCAACGGCTCGTCGCCCGCGGCGGCCGGGGGAGCGGACGCGGGGTGCACCAGGGCCGTCGGCAGCATGGTGTCCTGGGACAGGGTGCGCGGCCCCTCCACGGTGATCGAGGTGTACTGCTGCGGCACCCAGCAGTCGGCCAGGGCCTGCGCCAGCTGCGCCGGTACGAGGCCGCCGCTGGGGGTGATGACCTCGATGCGCGCGGGCAGGTGCACGGTCACCATGCGGCTGCCGCCGGTGCCCTCCTGCTCCAGGACGACTTCGGGCAGCGCTATGCCCTCCGGGCCCGTGTAGAGGCGGAACTGCCTGCGGCCCAGCGGCACGACACCCGAGGCCGGATCATCGTGCGGGGCGCGGAAGGAGATGGTCAGCTCGGTGCTCATGTCAGTCGTCGCTCCAGGCTCGGATCAGGATGTCGATGGGCTCTTCGACCGGCACCTCCGTGGCACCGGTGCCGTCCCCGCCGGAGTGCGGGTCCGCCCCCAGGGGCTTGCGCGGCGCGCGCACCTCGTTCTCCCGGGGCAGGTACTCCACGGTCTTCGAGTACAGGGCGACCAGGTCCTTCTCGATCAAGGCGAGGGTGCGGCCGAGGTGTTCGGTGACGAGCCGGGCGGCGGCGTCCGCGGTGTGCTGGCGCAACTGCACCACCAGCAGCGGGTGCCGTTCGCGTTCCTCGGAGCGCTGGTCCTCCAGCCTGGGCATGCGGTGGTCCCAGGGCAGCGCGTGCGGAGCCCGCATCGGGAAACGGTTCTCCTGGTCGGCGGGCGTCGGTCCGGGCACGGACGCCAGCTCCTCCACCCGCTGCCGCGCGTGTGCCGGGTTGAGAGCCGTCCACAGGTGGTTCAGCTGGTTGTCGGCCCGGTGCGCGCTGCCGCGCAGCCGGGTGAACAGGTCGTTGAGCAGGCTGTCGGTGGCCGGGTCCGCCATCCACTCGCGCAGCGGCCCGAACTCGTCCTGCCAGTACGCCGCCCAGTGGTCGAACCAGACACGCAGCTGGTCGTGCTCCTCTCCGGTGCGCCGGTCGACGAGCGCGCGGAACTTGTCCAGGAAGGTCGTCGTGACGTCGGCCGACTCCTCGCCGCCGGGCGCCTCCGCCGGGGCGCCGGCGGCCCGGCCGGGCCGTGGCAGATGGCTGATGCCGCCCTGCGCGGGCGGTTCGCTGCGGGGGACGAGATGGTTGCGGTCCCGCTCGGCCCGGCCCAGCAGCTCCTGCCACTCCCGCCAGTCGAAGACGTCGTCGCGCACGGAGTACGCGATCTCCTCGCGGCGGGGCGGCCGTCCGCCGAGTTCGGCGGCGTACGAGGCGTCGTCGGCCCCGCTCACGCGCGGCGCGGGGGTACTGAGCTGGTACAGCGTCGGCAGCATCAGGTCGAGCAGAGCCCGGAACTCGGCCAGCCTCTCTCGGAGTTCGCGGTACCCCTCGGGCTGCTCGCTCCCCGAGGCCCGGTGCACCTGCCGCTGGAGCAGGCTCAGTTCGCGCCACAGCTTGCGATGGGAGCTGCGCGCCCGCTCCAGCTTCTGTTCCAGCCCGTGGCGACGCACGTGGTGGTCGATCAGCAGACGCAGCCGCTGGATGCCGCCGTCGTTGTCGTAGGCGCGCAGCCGGTCCGTCCAGGGGTTGGTCTCGTCCGCCCGGCGCAACCGGTCGGCGATCTTCTCCCACCGCTTGGCGCCCGGCGGTTCGAGGTCCGCCAGTGCCTTGTGGATGCGCTCCCGGGTCTCGGGAGAGGTCTCGGTGTACGGGAGTTGGTGCGCGCGGATGGCGGCGATCGAGGAGACGGCCACGATGCCGTCCTCACGATGGTGCACGAACTTGTTCCCGTACACGTGCACGCCGTTGACCTCGGCGGAGTGCGACAGCAGCTGCCGCAGCGGCAGCGGGCCCTCCGGAACGTCGTGCAGTGCGGGCGGCTTGGCGAGGTCGAAGGCGTTCGCCGCGACGAGGGCCGCGCTGGCCAGGGCCTGCGGTTCCCGGCCGTCCTCGGTGAGCATGTCCCAGAAGGTCGAGGCGCCCTTCGACTCGGGGCGTACGGCGCTGATGACCAGCAGGATGGTGTGCACGGACACCAGCTCGCGGCGGCTGAGGAAGGTGTCGCGGCCGTAGGAACCGGCCGCGTTGATGCCCGGGAAGTCCAGCAGCCGCACCGCGGTGTCCTGCGAGATCAGTCCGGACAGGTCCCAGTGGTCGGGGGAGACCTCGACCCGCAGCGTCACCTTCTCGACCAGCGGGAACGCGCGGCGCAGCGCCTCCGCGGCTACCGCGGTGTCGGCGTTCTTCAACTGGCCCGCGTCGACGGGCTGCACGACCCGCTTGGGCGGGGTCTCAGGGGTGCGCCGGGCGGCTCCGAGGACCAGCGCCGCATCGACCGCCTTCCGTGACACACCGACGGAGGTGCCGAGCAGGTCGCGCTGGCTCAGGGCCGCGTCGCGGACCCGGCACAGCTCGGTGACGGCGTCCCGGTGCGCGGCGCCGATCGTCTCGTAGGCGACCGGTCCGCCCGCGGCGGGCCACAGCCGCGGATACCACGCCTCGAAGGGGGCCCAACCGCGCGGATCGGTCACCGGGTTGTAGCCGGCGAGCGCGGTGCCCGCACCGAGCTGGGGGTGCCGTTCGTCCAGCACGCGGACCAGGTCGTCGAGGACGGCGCCCACACACGCGGCGAGCTGCTTCTCGGTGAGGAAGGCGACGTCCGTGTTCTCGGCGGCGGTCGTCGGACTGCCCGGTTCGCCGCGCGACAGTTCCAGCACCGTGATGTTGCCGGTGCTGGGTCCCGCCTCCACCGGCAGCAGGTCGGGCTTGCCCAACAGGGTGCCCAGGAGCAGGGACTTGCCGACCGAGTACTCGCCGACCACCCCGATGGTGACCGGTGCGTTCAGCCGTGCGTCGAGCTCCGCCGCGAGCGACTGGATCCGGTCGCGCGCCTCGTAGGCCTCGGGGGTGTCCGGGATGTTCTGCTCGCTGAGCATGGTCAGGGTCTGGTCGGTGAACTCGCGCAGCTCCGAAAGGCTCGGGTTCTTCTTGAATACGGTCACGATGCTCCACGCTCCGTTGGGCTGTGAGTGGGTGCGCCGTCCCCGCGCGCGTCGTACGGGTGAACCGGCGCGCGCCGGTCGGGCGGTCGGCCCGGGCCGTCGGTCCGGGCGGTCGGTTCGAGGCGGGGGAGGGAACCGGGGCGGGCGAAGGACGTCACCGCAGCAGGAAGAAGAGCTCGATCCGGGCCGTCCCCGAGCTGATGTCGCCGCTGCTGTCGTGGTAACCGCGGATGATCTTCTCCGAGTACGGCGGGAAGAAGGCGGGCTCGGTCCTCGGCAGCAACCGGGCCACCGCGGTGGCGTACGCGTCGCTGCGTCCGCTGTCGACGGCTCCGCCCGCGCCGTGGACGGTCCCGAAGACCATGACGAAGGCCGCGGTCCGTCCCTTGAACCGCTCGATCCCGTCGGCGACCTGACGCTCCAGATCGGCCTTCGCGGACTTCGAGCCCGCGACCAGTGCGTCCGCGTCGGTGTGCACGGTGATCGACCGGGTCGCCGGGTCGAGCCCGCCCGGCCGGGCCCGCTGTGTCGGTGTCGGTGTCGGTGTCACGGTCGGCTCCGGAGAGGGCGACCGCCGTGCGCTGGGTGTCGGTGCGGGTGACGCGTCCTGCGCGGCCGTCCTGTCGTGCGGCGCCCGTTCGCCCCCCAGCACCACCAGCACGATCACCAGCAGCACGTCGGCGAAGAGCCACCCCGCGAGGTACGGCACCGTCGCGCGCCTCGACCGGCGGGTCACCGGGTTCCCTCCCGCCGCTCGCCCCCGGCGTCGCTCCGCACGGGCTTGCGCAGCCGATGCGTCGACGGGCTCTCCAGGGTGTCCGCCGGTTCGGGGACGGGCGCGGGTGGAGAAGCCGGTGCCGGTGCCGGTGCCGGTGTCGGCGCGGGCGCGGGCGTGGTTCCGTGGGCTCGGCCGGGTTCGGTCGGGGCGGCGGCCGCGGGCCGGGGACGGGTACCGGAGGGGCTCGGGGAGCCGGGGCCCGGGTGGGGGCCGACGCCCGGGGGCACGGGGTGTACGGCCCGGTGATGAGGCGTTTGGGAGCCGACGCCGGGACCGGGGCCGGAAATTGGGACGGGAGGGGAGTCGGGATCTGACGAGGGGATCGGGCCGGACCGAGAGGGGGAGCGCGGAGCCGCGTCCGCGGGGGGCCGGGAGTCGTCCGCCGCTCGGCGCAACTCACGAGCTGCCGCGTTGAGTTCGGCCGATCCGTGCACGACGGCACGCCCCGCCTCGTCGAGGCCGCCGGTGACGCGGCGCAGCGCCTGCTCGAAGTCGGCCGTGGCGGTGCGGAGCAGGTCCTGGATCTGCTGCTGGCCGCCGCCGAGTTCGCGCTGGACCGCCCGCTGGCCGTTCACGACGGTGTGCAACTGGTCGATGCGGTCGGCCAGTTCGGCGGACACCTCGCGCACCTCCTGGCGCAGCGAGGCGGCGAGGGCGGTGACGGCCATGTCGTACGCCATGCCGATGCGGTCGGCTCCCTCGGCGGCCGAACCCTCCAGCGCGGTGGGCAGCGAGGTGAGGGTGCGGTCCAGTCCCTGCACGGTGGCCGTGAGCAGCCGCGTCGACTCGTTCAGGGAGGCCTGTGTCCTTTCCAGGGTGTCCCTGGCCTCGTCACGGATCCGCTCCATGGACTCGGTGGCACGGTCGGCCACGGCGGAACCGCGCAGTTCGGCGGCCGAGGCGACCGCGTCGAAGCGGTCGGCGACGGAGGCCCCGGCGGCGCCGATGTGTTCGGCGGCGATCCGCCCCGCCTCGCCGACCGAGTCGCGCAGCGCGGCCACGGACGTGGCCACGCCGTTCGCCAGCGCGTCCGCTCCCTGGGCGACCTGGCCCGCGGCCGTGGACGCGCCGCGCGTGGCCTCGCGTGCCTCGGAGGCTCCCGCGCGCAGGACGACGAGCGCCGAGTCGAGCGAGGTCAGGGCGGTGACGGTGCGGTCGGTGGCCCCGTCCGCCTGCGCCACGGCCCGGCGCGCGCCCTCCTGGACGTCGACGGCCCTGCCGAGGAGCGTGTGCAACTCCTCTGCCGCGCCCTGCAGTTCCTCGGTGAACCGGCGTGGCGAGGTGGCCGCCGCGCGGACCGCCAGTGCCTCGGTCTGCGCGAGGGCCCCGGACAGCCGCTGGGAGAGCACCAGACGTTCGCGCTCGTCGCGCTCCTCCCAACGGTGGCGCAGCATGGTGGTGGTGGCGAGTGCGGCGAGCGCCAGCACCGTCCAGACCGCCATCATGTCGAAGCGGAGGAACGGCCACAGATGTCCGTCGAAGCCCTGCTGCCACAGTGTGAGGAACGATCCGTCGGAGTGGCCGCCGGATTCGTTCATGCGCTGGTTGGCCCAGGCCGCCGCGCCCAGCCCGAACCAGGTGATCAGCAGCGGGACGAAGACGAGCGCCGTCGGCAGCAGCCCGAGCCGGCGTGCCCGGTCGCCCTTCTCGGCGGGGCCGTCGCCGAGCGCGTCGGGCCCTCCGTAGGCGGTCACGAGACTGCCGCCCGCCCACACCTCGAGTCCTCTGCCACTGCTGACCGCGTCCGCGAGGTCGCGTAACGCGGCACTGTGCCTGGCGAGTCTCGGATGCTCGGCCAGATCGCCCAACTCGGCTGCCAGAGAGGCAGGTTCGCGATGTGTGGGACCCGGTGTCGGAGGTTGCGCGGGTGCGCGTCCTCGCCTTCGGTGCGGAACGAGCCGGAACAGCCTCACAGCACACCACCCCCCGTAAGTGGCCGGTTGTCACCGGCCCACTGTCGGCGTGTTGGTGCGGCGAGATTCGGTCAGGTGACGTATTCCGCTGACGTATTCACCTTGACCACGGCCCGCCGAGCCGGTGTCCGAGGCTCGGTGGGCCGGCGGGTCGCGCGGGGTCAGCCGGCCTCGGACAGCGGAGTGTCGTCGGCGGGCGCGGCCAGGCCGGAGGCCGGCCCGGAGTGCGGCGCGGGCGGTTCGAGGGGCGCCCGCTTGGGCCTGGGCGGACGAGGGGCGCGCGGAGTGGGTACGGCCGGCAGTCCGCTGCCGTCGGCCGCGGGCCAGTCGCTCTGCGCGGCGATGGCCCGCAGGATGCCCGGTTCGCGGATGACGACGCCCCGGTACTTGGTGGTCACGGCCCCGGCGGCCCGGAGGCTGCGCAGCGCGCGCTGCACGCTCGCGTCGGAGATGCCGGCGAGCGCGGCCAGATCGGTGTGGCTGAGCGGTACGTCGATCCGCAGCCCCTCGGGCACGGCCCTCGCGTAGCTGCGGACCAGGTTGTCCAGGGTGCGGGCCAGCCGGACGGTGGCCGTGCCGCCGCTCGTGTCGATGCGGTGGCGGGTGGCGCCGCGCAGCTTGCCGGCCACGGACCGCTGCACGACCTCGGCCGCGTCGCGGCTCTCCCGCAGGAAGGAGAGGAAGACGGCGCTGGTCAGGGTGCGGGTGACGGTGGGGCGGGCGGCGATCACGGTGGCCGAGCGCGGCTGCCCGTCCAACGCCGAGACCTCGCCGACCAGTTCGCCGCGCACCCGCAGGGCGAGCAGTACCGTGCCCCCGTCCTCCACGGCACCGACGACCTTGACGCAGCCGTCGGTGAGGAGCAGCACGGTGGTCTCGGGGCCGCCCTCGCGTATGAGGACGTCACCGGTCCCGTGACGCACGACCCGGCCCAGCCGCAGCAGCGCGTTCCGGTCGTCGGGTGCCAGATTGGCCATGAGCGTCCCCCGCGGCCAGCGGCTCAGGGGCGTCGAGTGGCTCGTGGGACTGGAATGAGTGTGGTCGCGCATGTGGTCCCCCCTCGGTCGACACCGTCCGCTTCGTGCACGGACCGGCGTGCCGGTGCGAGGAACTTAGCGCACAAAAGAGTTGTCGGTGAATCAGATGGACAGAACACTCTTGAGGTCGAAAGAGTGTACGTATTCCCCTCGCGGTGTCTCGACTCATCATGTCTTGTCAGGGCAACCGGTCACCTGACCGGTTCTTGCCCGGTTCGCTCCGCCACCATGGCCCGGCCGCCCGCGCGCCAGCCGAAGGAGCCTTATGGACATCGTGATGCTCGGACAGGGCGGGGTGGGAAAGAGCAGTTACCTCTCGTTGATGTACGCGGCGATGCGCGACGGCATCCAGGGCTTCGGACTGTGTGCCGAGGAGGCGTCCCTGCACGAGGAACTGACCGCGGCGGCCGAGGAGGTGCTGCGGGGACGCGGCCCCGGAGCGGGGTGCCGGCGGGATGTCCTCGAACTGCAACTCCACCACCAGGGGCGCGCCGTGCTGCCGGTGCGCTGGCGCGACCACCGGTACCTCCCGGGTCGGGCGGACGAGGAGATGCTCCCCGGCCTGACGCGCGCGGACGGGATCATGGTGTTCGCCGACGCGCCCCGACTGCTCGGCGACGATCCCTACCGCGCGGCCCTGCACCGCATGGCCGCGCTGGTGCAGCGGGCTCTCGCCGGGCGTGACGGGCGGCTGACGCCGCTGGTGCTGGTGTTCACGAAGTGCGACCGCCTGCCGTCCGGTGCGGGCGCGCCCGCACCGCTGGACTCCCTGGTCGCACCCTTCGAGGACGTCATCGCGAAGGTCGCCGTCACCGAGAACCTGCGCGGCGCGGTCGCCCTGGTCGCCTGCGGCCGTGAGCCCGCGGGCGTGACCGTCCCGGTCCTGTGGATCCTGCACCACGCGATCGTCGGGCGCGGCCTCGCCCTGCACGCCGCACTGACCCCCGGACGTCTCCTCGCGTCGGCGGACAAGGCCGCCGAGTACGAACGCCTGGAACCGCTCTTCGCCCCCGCCGAACGGCTGGTGACCCTGCTGTCCCGGGTCCCCAGCTTCTGAACCCCGTCCCGGGGCCCGGAGCGGCGCCCCTCGGGCGACACCGGCCCGGCCCGCCGCCGGGTGGCGGCTGGTCCCCCGCTTTCGGGTGACCCCACAGCCTGTCGCCCGGGACACGCCGTCCGCCGTGTCCGACCATCGCAGTCGACCGGAGCGGGGCCGCCACCGGAGGGATCCGTCCACCATGACGACCTGACACGCCCGTCCCGGACACCCCGGACGCTCCTGCCCCGGACACCCAGGACCCCCGCTGTCGCACGCCTCTCCGGGACCTTCCGTATTCATCCACGTTCGTTCACTTGTGCATGAATTCACCCGAGTAGCCCGAGCTCGTACCGGAGGCGCGCCCGCAGGCTCCCGTCACTGGAACGGACGTTCATCGCATCCCGTCGCGGCCGGAGGAGTGGTACCAAGAGAGCTGATGGTCGAATTGAATGCTTTAATCCCCAAAAGGGCTTTCGTTCCCCGAGGGGATCTCATCCCTCACCTCCCCGAGGAGGCGGTCCCATGACAGCGACGACGCCGAGCACGGCCGGCGCCACGGACGCCGGTGGTGCGCCTGCCGACGAGACCCCCACGATCCACATCCTCTGGATCAACGCGGGGCTGAGCTGCGACGGAGACTCGGTCGCGCTGACGGCCGCGATGCAGCCGAGCATCGAGCAGATCGCCCTCGGCGGCCTGCCCGGCCTGCCGAAGATCGCCGTCCACTGGCCCCTCATCGACTTCGAGTGCGGCCCGGTCGGCGGCGCGGACACGTTCATCGAGTGGTTCTTCAAGGGGGAGCGGGGCGAGATCGACCCGTTCGTGCTGGTCGTCGAGGGGTCCATCCCCAACGAGTCGATCAAGCCCGAGGGTTACTGGTCCGGTTTCGGGGACGACCCGGCGACCGGCCAGCCGATCACGACCAGCGAGTGGATCGACCGGCTCGCGCCCAAGGCGCTGGCCGTCGTCGCCATCGGCACCTGCGCCACCTACGGCGGTATCCACGCCATGGCGGGCAACCCGACCGGCGCGATGGGCCTGCCCGACTACCTCGGCTGGGACTGGACGTCGCACGCCGGCATCCCCATCGTCTGCGTGCCCGGCTGCCCGATCCAGCCGGACAACTTCGCCGAGACGCTCACCTACCTGCTGTACCAGGCGGCCGGCTCCGCCCCGATGATCCCCCTCGACGACAAGCTGCGCCCCGCGTGGCTGTTCGGTGCCACCGTGCACGAGGGCTGCGACCGGGCGGGCTACTACGAGCAGGGCGAGTTCGCGACCACCTACGACTCGCCCAAGTGCCTGGTGAAGCTGGGGTGCTGGGGTCCGGTCGTCAAGTGCAACGTGCCCAAGCGCGGCTGGATGAACGGCATCGGCGGCTGTCCGAACGTGGGCGGCATCTGTATCGCCTGCACCATGCCCGGGTTCCCGGACAAGTTCATGCCCTTCATGGACGAACCGCCCGGCGCGAAGTTGTCCACGAAGGCCAGCGGCGCCTACGGCGCGGTGGTCCGCAGACTGCGGACCCTCACGACCCAGGCCGTCGACAAGGAGCCGAAGTGGCGCCACACCGGGGACCGGATCACCACCGGATACCGGCCGCCGTGGTGACCCCCCGCCCCAGCTGAGGCGCAGCCCCACCACCCAGGCCACCCCCTCCCGGACCACCCGCGCGAAGAAGGGCACGACAGAGACGATGGCACCGAAGACGAAGCCGGCCGGCGACGGCAGCGGCCTGATGGAGATGGCCTGGGACCCGATCACCCGGATCGTGGGCAGCCTGGGCATCCACACGAAGATCGACTTCAAGCAGAAGCGGGTCGCGGAGTGCTACAGCACCTCGTCCGTCTTCCGCGGGTACAGCGTCTTCATGCGGGGCAAGGACCCCCGCGACGCCCACTTCATCACCAGCCGCATCTGCGGGATCTGCGGTGACAACCACGCCACGTGTTCGGTGTACGCGCAGAACATGGCGTACGGCGTGAAGCCCCCGCACCTCGGGGAGTGGATCATCAACCTCGGCGAGTCCGCGGAGTACATGTTCGACCACAACATCTTCCAGGAGAACCTGGTCGGGGTCGACTACTGCGAGAAGATGGTCAAGGAGACCAACCCCGGTGTCCTCGAACTCGCCGAGCGCACCGAGGCACCGCACGCCGGGGAGCACGGCTACCGCACCATCGCCGACATCATGCGCTCCCTGAACCCCCTCGAGGGCGAGTTCTACCGCGAGGCGCTCCAGGTGAGCCGGTACACCCGCGAGATGTTCTGCCTCATGGAGGGGCGCCATGTGCATCCCTCCACGCTCTACCCGGGCGGTGTCGGCACCATCGCCTCCGTGCAGCTCTTCACGGACTACCTCAGCCGGCTGATGCGCTACGTGGAGTTCATGAAGCGCGTCGTCCCCCTCCACGACGACCTCTTCGACTTCTTCTACGAGGCCCTGCCCGGCTACGAGGAAGTGGGACGCCGGCGCGTGCTGCTCGGCTGCTGGGGCGCGCTCAACGACCCTGAGTACTGCGACTTCACCTACGCCAACATGACGGACTGGGGCCGGCGGATGTTCGTCACGCCTGGCATCGTCGTCGACGGCAAACTCGTCACCAACGACCTCACCGAGATCAACCTCGGCATCCGCATCCTGCTGGGCAGTTCCTACTACGAGGACTGGCAGGGCCAGGAGCAGTTCGTCACCCACGACCCGCTCGGCAACCCGGTCGACCCGCGGCACCCGTGGAACCAGCACACCATCCCGGCCCCGCAGAAGCGGAACTTCGACGACAAGTACAGCTGGGTCATGTCGCCCCGCTGGTTCGACGGCAAGGACCACCTCGCCCTGGACACCGGCGGCGGCCCCATCGCCCGGCTGTGGTCCACCGCCCTGTCCGGCCTCGTCGACACCGGCTACGTCAAGGCCACCGGGCACAGCGTCGTCATCAACCTGCCCCGCACGATGACGAAGCCCGAGACCACCTTCGAGTGGAAGATCCCGCGCTGGAGCAACGCGCTGGAGCGCAACCGCGCCCGCACCTACTTCCAGGCCTACACCGCCGCCGTCGCGCTGCACTTCGCGGAGAAGGCCCTGGAGGAGGTCCGCGCCGGACGCACCCAGACCTGGGAGAAGTTCGAGGTGCCGGACGAGAGCATCGGGGTCGGTTTCACCGAGGCGGTCCGCGGTGTCCTCTCCCACCACATGGTGATCCGCGACGGCAAGATCGCCAACTACCACCCGTACCCGCCCACCCCGTGGAACGCCAGCACCCGGGACACCTTCGGCACCCCCGGCCCGTACGAGGACGCCGTGCAGAACACCCCGATCTTCGAGGAGAACTCCCCGGAGAACTTCAAGGGCATCGACATCATGCGCGCCGTCCGCAGCTTCGACCCCTGCCTGCCCTGCGGTGTCCACATGTACGTGGGCGGCGGCAAGACCGTGCAGAAGATGCACATGCCGACCGGCCTGAGCGGACTGGGCGGATGAGCGCGGCGCGGGCGGCCGAGGCGACGCCCCCGGTGGACGCCACGCAGACCGGCCTGCGGATCGAGGACGTACTGGACCGGCTCGCCGCCACCGGTGACCCGGCCGTCCGCGCGGCCGCCGAGGAACTGGTGCAGGCCCTGATGGACTTCTACGGGGCCGGACTGGCCCGGGCGCTCCAGCTGCTCTCCGCGCCCGGGAACCGGCACGCCGCTGGTGACCCGGTCGCGCCGCTGCTCGGCGACGAGCTGGTCGCGAGCCTCCTCGTCCTGCACGACCTGCATCCCGAGGACCGGGCGACCCGGATCGCCCGCGCGCTCGACACCGTGCGGGAACACGAGCTGGACGTCGTGGACTTCGACGAGGCGACCGGAACCCTCAGGCTCCGGTCCGCCGCCGCGGCGGGCTCGGGCTGCGGGTGCGCCGCGAACGGGGCGACGGCGCGGCAGGCCGCCGAGGACGCGCTCGCCTGCTTCGCACCCGAGGTCACGACCGTCGAGCTGCAGTCCGCCGGCACGCCCGGGGAGCCCCCGCTGCTGCAGATCGGCCTCGGCCCGGACGGCCGGACCGCCGGCCGCCCGGCTCCGGCGAAGACCGCGTGAGCGCGCCCACCGGCGCCCGCCCGGCCACCCGCGGACCGGGCCTGCGCCGGTTCCTGACCGGGCGTCAGCCGCGCCAGGAACGGTGCGGACTGTGCGCGGTGGCCGTGGACGAGGCACACCACCGCCACCTGGTCGACACCGAGAAGCGGGCCCTCGTCTGCGCCTGCGTCCCCTGCGCCCTTCTCATGCAGCAGCCGGGCGCCGCCGCCGCGGGCCGCTTCCGCGCGGTACCGGACCGCTACCTCACCGACCCGGACCACCGTCTCGACGACGGGGCCTGGGAAGCGCTGCAGATCCCGGTCGGCGTCGCCTTCTTCTTCCGCAACGCGGCGCTCGACCGGCTGGTGGCCCTCTACCCGAGCCCGGCCGGGGCCACCGAGAGCGAGCTCGACCCCGCCGTGTGGAAGACGGTCCTGGGCGGCAGCCGTCTCGCCGCACTGCTCGAACCCGACGTGGAGGCACTGCTGCTGCGCCGCGTCGACGGCCGCGTCGAGTGCGCCCTCGTACCCATCGACATCTGCTACGAACTGGTCGGCCGTATGCGCCTGTTGTGGCAGGGCTTCGACGGCGGCGCGGAGGCCCGCGCCGCCCTGGACACGTTCTTCGAGCGGGTCGGGGAACGCACCCGGACCGTGGGGGAGGAGAGCCGGCCGTGACGGAGTTCTCCTTCACCTGCACCGGCGTGCGCGCCGACCGGTACGCCGCCGGCCCCACCCTCGTCTTCCGGCTGCGTGTCACCGCCGTCGGCGACGAGCCGGTGCACGCCGTCGCGCTGCGCTGCCAGATCCGCATCGAACCCGCCCGGCGCGGCTACGAGCAGACGGAGGCCGACGGGCTCGCCGACCTCTTCGGCGAGCGCTCCCGCTGGGGCAGCACCCTCCAGCCGGTGGAGTTCGCACAGGTGTCCCTCATGGTCCCCGCCTTCACCGGCGAGACCGAGACGGACCTCGTCGTGCCCTGCACCTACGACATGGACATCGCCGCGACCCGCTACTTCGACGCCCTCACCGACGGCGAGGTGCCGCTCCTGATGCTCTTCTCCGGCACCGCGTTCACCGGAGCGGGCGGCTTCCGTGTCGAGCCCGTCCCGTGGGACCGCGAGGCCGTCTTCCGGATGCCCGTCGCCACCTGGCGGGAGATGGTCGAACAGCACTTCCCCGGCTGCGGCTGGATCCGGCTGCCCCACGACACCATGGACGCCCTGCTCGCCTTCCGCTCCCGCCGGGCGCTGCCGTCCTGGGACGCGACCGTACGGGCACTGCTCGACGAAGGCGCCGACCCGGCTCCCGGCACACCCCGGCCGGGGTCCACCCTCACCCGCATCACCGGAAGGACCGCTCCGTGAGCGTGACCGCGTTCGCCCCGGAGACCGAGGCGCGTCTCGCCCTCGCCCGGCAGGTCGCCGACGCCGTCCTCTTCGAGGGCTACGTGCTCTACCCGTACCGGGCCTCCGCCGCCAAGAACCGGCTGCGCTGGCAGTTCGGCGTCCTCGTACCGCCCGCCTGGGGCGCCGCGACCGAGGAGCACGACTTCCAGCACACCGAATGCCTGATGGAACCCAGGACGGACGCCACCCTCGCGGTCGAGCTGCGCTTCCTGCGCGCCCGGCGCCGGACCGTCCAGCGGGCACGCCCCGACGGCGGCTTCGACACGGTCCCCGAACTCCGGCTCGGGGACCGGACCCTGGTCCCCTGGGACGAGGGAACCGAGGAACACGTCGAGGCGGTCGTGCGGGTCGACGAACTCCTCGGCGACGGCGTCACGATCCCCTTCGGCCTCCCCGCCGCCGAGGACACCGAACCCGTCCTCGACGGGACCGGCCGCCCGGTGGGCCGCCTCGTCCGCCGCTACGAGGAGACCGCGGGCGCCCTGAGACTGTCGGCCCGCGAACTCGAAGGCCCCTACCGGGTGATGCGGCTGACCGCCGTCGTGGAGAACACCAGCACCTGGGCACCCACGGACGGCGCGGCCGCCGACCGGGACGCGGCCCTGCCGCGCTCCCTGGTCGCCGCCCACCTGCTCATGGGACTGAGCGCCGGGTCCTTCCTCTCGATGACCGATCCCCCCGAGTGGGCGAATGGCGCGGTCGCGGCCTGCCGCAACCTCCACACCTGGCCCGTGCTCGCGGGCGAGCCCGGCCGCGCCGACGTGGTGCTCTCCTCACCGATCATCCTGGAGGACCACCCGGCCATCGCCCCGGAGAGCCCCGGAGCGCTGTACGACGCCACCGAGATCGACGAGATCCTCGCGCTGCGCACCGCCGCCCTCACCGACGAGGAGAAACGCGAGGCACGGGGGACCGACGACCGGGCCGCCGCCGTGATCGACCTCGCGGACTCGATGCCCCCCGAGGTCCTGGAGCGCCTGCACGGGGCCGTGCGCAGTCTGCGCGAGGTGACCGGATCGGCCCCCGCCCCCGCCGCGGCCGGATTCCCCGACGAGTTCGGGGTGCCGCGACCGGACACGCCCTGGTGGGACCCGGCGAGCGACGCCGGATTCGACCCCGGCCACGACCGGGTCGTCGTCGACGGGCACTCACTGGGCGCGGGCAGCCGGGTGCTGCTGCGACCGGGCCTGCGCCGCACCGACGCCCAGGACCTGTTCCTGGCCGGGCGCACCGCGAGGGTCGAGGCCGTGCTGCACGACGTGGACGGCGTGGTGCATCTCGCGGTGACGGTCGAGGACGACCCCGGCGCGGACATCCGCCGCGAACAGGGCCGCTACCTGTACTTCCAGCCGGACGAGGTCACCCCGCTGGAGGCCGGCGCATGAGCACCGCCCCGGACCGGCCCCGCCCGCCGGGCGGCAGGGTCCTCGTCGCCGGCATCGGGAACATCTTCCTCGGCGACGACGGGTTCGGCGTCGAGACCGTACGTGCCCTGTCCGGCAGGCAACTGCCCGCCCACGTCGAGGCCGTGGACATCGGCGTACGGGGAGTCCATCTCGCCTACCAGGTCCTGGACGGCTACGACACCCTGATCCTGGTCGACGCCACCGCGCGCGGCGATGCACCCGGCACCCTCTACGTCATCGAGCACGACGGGGCCGACGGGGAGGCGCCGCCCGGCGCGGTCCTGGACGGGCACCGCATGACCCCCGACACCGTGCTCGCGCTGCTCGGGACCCTCTGCGCCGGGACCGGCGGACAACCGCCCCGGCGCACGCTGGTGCTCGGCTGCGAACCGGCCTCGGTGGAGGAGGGCATCGGCCTCAGCCCGCCGGTCGCCGCCGCCGTACCGGAAGCCGTCCGGCTGATCGAAGAGTTGCTGCGGGCCGACGAGCCGGGAGAGTCCGCGCCGCGGGCCACGGTCGGCGAAGCCGCGAAGTGAGGAGAGAACCATGATCAAGACCCTCGTCGGCGGCGTGGTCGCCGCGGTCGTCGCCGCCGTACTCGTCCAGTCCCTGCCCGACATCAGGCGCTACCTGAGGATGCGCAGCATGTGAGCCGGCGCTCTCCCGGCCGGGTGACCGCCGGGGCGCGCCGGAGCGTGCCACGCCGTTGCGGCGAACGGCGTACCCGGCCGGGCGGCGACGGCGCGCCGGGCCACCCCGCCCGGAGGCCTCCCCTCTAATGAGGGCGGCGCCTCACCTCTCAGGAGGGCGGCGGCCGCCCGGCCCCACGCCCCGATCCACGCCCCCGCGCCGCTCCGTGCCCCGCCCCACAGGGTGCCGCACGGGGCGGCCGACCGGGTGGCGGCCCACGCGGACCGGACCCTGCCAGGACGGAGACCGATGCACGAGATGTCCATCGCGCTGGCCGTGATCGGCCAGGTGGAAGAGGCGGCGGAGCGTGCCGGCGACGTCACGGCCGTGCGCTCGGTACGGCTCCAGGTGGGCGAACTCGCCGGCGTCGTGCCCGACTCCCTCTCCTTCTGCTTCGAACTGGCCTGCGCCGGGACCCTGCTCGAAGGCGCCGAACTCGTCACCGAGTCGGTGCCGGGACGGGCCCGCTGCGCGCCCTGCGCCCACGAATGGGCCGTCGGCATGCCGCCCCTGCTGACCTGCCCGCGCTGCGGCGGAGCCGGCACCGACCTGCCGGCGGGCCGCGAACTGCAGATCCTCAGCGTGCAGTGGGAGGACGGCCCCACGCACGCGCACCTCCGCGAACCGATCCCCGAGGAGCGCTGAACCATGTGCCGTGTGGTCGACCTGCAGCAGGCCGTACTCGCCAAGAACGACGAGAGCGCGCACACCCTGCGCGCCGAACTCACCGCCCGCGGCACCACCGTCGTCAACCTGCTGTCCAGCCCCGGCAGCGGCAAGACCGCCCTGCTGGAACGCGAACTCGACCTGGCCCGGCGGCGGTCCGTGCCGGTGGCGGCGCTCACCGCCGACCTCGCCACCGAGAACGACGCGGTACGGCTCGCACGCTCGGGCGTCCCGGTCAAGCAGGTCCTCACCGACGGACTCTGCCACCTGGAGGCCGACATGCTCCGCCGCCACGTGGAGGGCTGGCTGCCCGACCGCACCCGGCTGCTGTTCGTGGAGAACGTCGGCAACCTCGTCTGCCCGGCCTCCTACGACCTGGGGGAGACCCTGCGCGTCGTGCTCGCCTCCGTCACGGAGGGCGAGGACAAGCCCCTCAAGTACCCCACCGCCTTCGGCCTCGCCCACCTGGTCGTGGTCACCAAGACCGACATCGCCGAGGCCGTCGAGTTCGACGAGACGGCGTTCCGCGCCAACGTCGAACGCGTCAACCCCGGCGTCGAGGTGCTGCTGACCTCGGTCCGCCGGGACCTCGGGATCGGGACCCTGCTCGACCGGGCGCTGGCGGCCGCGGACGGCGCTCCCCGGCACGCCCCCGTCATGGCACAGCGCCCGGACGCCTCCCCGCACGCCGCGGCCGCGCCCCCTCACCACGTCCACGAGCACCCCGACGGCACCGGCGCCATGGCGCACTCCCACCCGTGAGCCGGCCACGGTCCCCCGCCGCCGTCGGCGAGACGCCGCTGCGCCGTCGGGTCCTCGTGCGGGGCGTCGTGCAGGGCGTCGGCTTCCGCCCGTACGTCTACACCCTCGCCACCGGCCTCGACCTGCGCGGGCACGTGACCAACACCCCGGAAGGCGTCATCGCCGAGGTCGAGGGGGCACCCGGGGCCGTCGCCCGGTTCTGTGACGGGATCGCGGTGCACGCGCCGCCCCTGGCCCGCGTGGAGTCCGTCGAGCACGAGGAGGTGCCCGCGACCGGGGACACCGCGTTCAGCATCCTCGCCTCCCGCACCGACGGACCGGCCCGGACACTGATCCCGCCGGACACCGCCACCTGCGCCGCGTGCCTGCGGGAACTCGCCGATCCCGCCGACCGGCGCCACCGGCACCCCTTCGTCAACTGCACCCACTGCGGGCCCCGGTTCACCATCGTCACGGGTCTGCCCTACGACCGTGCCCACACCACCATGGCCGGCTTCCCGATGTGCCCCGACTGCGCGCGCGAGTACGCCGACCCCGCCGACCGGCGCTTCCACGCGCAGCCCGTCGCCTGCCCCGCCTGCGGCCCCCGGCTGCGACTGCTCGTCCCCCGGCCCGGGGACGAGGGGCCGCCGCGAGCGGTCACGCGCGACGAACCGGTCGCCGCGGCCCGCCGGCTCCTGGCGGACGGCGCGGTCCTCGCGGTCAAGGGACTCGGCGGCTACCACCTGGCCTGCGACGCCACGAACCCCGACGCCGTCGCCCTGCTGCGCCGCCGGAAGGCTCGCGGGGACAAGCCGTTCGCCGTCATGGCCCGGAGCCTCGACGACATCGGGCACCTCGTGCGTCCCGGCCTCGAGGAACGCGGTCTGCTCACCGGCGCCGCCCGCCCCATCGTGCTGCTGCGTCGGCAGACCGGCGGCACGCACGCTCCGCACGCCCCGTGGCCGGCCGGGTCCGTCGCGCCCGGCAGCCCCGACCTCGGTGTGATGCTGCCGTACACCCCCCTGCACCACCTGCTCCTGGGCCTGCCCGGCGACGCCGACGGCCCCCGTCTGCTCGTCATGACCAGCGGCAACGTCTCGGGTGAGCCGATCGTCACCGACGACGGGGAGGCGCTGCGGCGGCTGGCCCACCTCGCCGACGCCTGGCTCACCCACGACCGGCCGATCCATGTGCCCTGCGACGACTCGGTGCTGCGGGTGTGCGACGGCGAGCCGCTCATGGTGCGCCGCGCCCGCGGTTACGCGCCGCTGCCGCTGACCCTTCCGGTGCCCGTGCGGCCGGCTCTCGCCGTCGGCGGTGACCTCAAGAACGTGCTGTGTCTCGGCGAGGGCCGCCGCGCCTGGCTCTCCGCCCACATCGGAGACATGGACGACCTCGCCACCCAGCGGGCCTTCGAGCGGGCCGTCGCGCAGCTGGAGTCGATCACCCCGGTGCGGCCGGAACTGCTGGCGGCCGACCGGCATCCCGGTTACCGGTCCGCCCGCTGGGCCGACCGGAACGCGACCGGACGGCCCGTCGTACGCGTCCAGCACCATCACGCCCATGTCGCCGCCGCGATGGCCGAGGCGGGCCTCGACGGCACCCGGCCGGTGCTCGGCGTCGCCTTCGACGGCACGGGGTACGGCGACGACGGAGCGGTGTGGGGCGGCGAGTTCCTGCTCGCGGACTACGACGGCTTCGTCCGGTTCGGGCACCTCGCGTACGTGCCGCTGCCCGGTGGTGACGCCGCCGTGCACCGGCCGTACCGGATGGCGCTCGCGCATCTGCGGGCGGCCGGGATCGACTGGTCGGACGACCTGCCCTGCACGTCCGCCTGCCCGCCCGACGAACGCGGCGTGCTGGAGAGGCAGTTGGAGCGCGACCTGAACTGCGTCCCCACCTCCAGCATGGGCCGGCTCTTCGATGCCGTGTCCTCCCTGGCCGGTGTCTGCCACCGGTCCGGATACGAGGCCCAGGCGGCGGTCGCTCTGGAGGCCGCCGCGCTGACGGCGCCCGCCGGGGACACCGGGGCGTACGGGTTCGCCGTGCGGAGCCCGGAACAGGAGGACCGGACCGTGGGGCCGGGCGGCGGCCGACGGACGGGCGCCGCGTCCGTCCCGAGTGACCCGGCGTCCGTGCCGACCGGCCCGGCGTCCGTCCCGGTCCACCCGGCGCCCGTCCTCGCCGACCCGGCGCCCGTGTTCGCGGCGATCGTCGGCGATCTGCGCGCGGGCGTGGCCCCGGGCCTGGTGGCGGCCCGCTTCCACCGGTCCGTCGCCGTACTCGTCCACCGGCTCTGCGCGCTGGCACGGCAGCGGCACGGAGTGGACACGGTCGCCCTGACCGGCGGTGTCTTCGCCAACTCCCTGCTCTCCGCGGCCTGCGCGGCGGCCCTGCGCGCGGACGGCTTCACGGTCCTGCGCCACCACCTGGTGCCGCCGGGGGACGGCGGCCTGGCCCTGGGCCAGCTGGTGGTGGCCGCCCGCGCCGCGGAACGGACCGCCGCCGCCGACTGACGAACCGAACCGAACCGAACTGAACCGAACCGGCCCGGCCCCGGCCCGGCCGGGCAACGACGCATCACCCGCATGACCCGCGTGACCCGCGTGACCCACAGCAAGGAGAGGCCCATGTGCCTGGCGGTACCCGGCAGAGTGCTGGACATCGAGGAACGGGACGGTACCCGGATGGCCAACGTCGATTTCGGCGGCGTGGTCAAGGAGGTGTGCCTGGAGTACCTGCCCGACCTCCAGGTCGGCGAGTACGCCATCGTCCACGTCGGATTCGCCCTGCAACGGCTGGACGAGGAGTCGGCGAAGCAGACGCTGGAACTGTTCGCCACCCTCGGCATGCTCCAGGAGGAGTTCGGCGACCCCTGGGAGATGGCCGCCGAGGCGGGCGGAACGCTGCCGCCCGAGGAAGAGGGGGCGCGACTGTGAAGTACATCGACGAGTTCCAGGACCCGGACCTGGCGCGCCGGCTGCTCGACGACATCCACTCCACCGTGACCCGGCCGTGGGCCCTGATGGAGGTGTGCGGCGGACAGACGCACACCATCATCCGGCACGGCATCGACCAACTCCTGCCGGAGCAGGTCGAGTTGATTCACGGCCCCGGCTGTCCGGTGTGCGTCACACCGTTGGAGGTCATCGACAAGGCGCTGGAGATCGCCTCCCGACCCGGGGTGATCTTCTGTTCCTTCGGCGACATGCTCCGGGTGCCCGGCACCGGGCGGGACCTGTTCCAGGTGCGGGGAGCGGGCGGGGACGTCCGGGTCGTGTACTCACCGCTCGACGCCCTGCGGATCGCCCAGCAGAACCCGGACCGGGAGGTGGTCTTCTTCGGCATCGGCTTCGAGACGACCGCGCCGCCCAACGCCATGACGGTGTACCAGGCCCGCAGGCTCGGCATCAGGAACTTCAGTCTGCTGGTGTCCCACGTGCGGGTACCCCCGGCCATCGAGGCGATCATGCAGTCCCCGAACTGCCGGGTCCAGGGGTTCCTGGCGGCGGGACACGTGTGCAGTGTGATGGGCGTGGAGGAGTATCCGGAACTCGCGGAGCGCTTCCGGGTGCCGATCGTGGTGACCGGGTTCGAGCCGCTGGACATCCTCGAAGGCGTACGCCGGACCGTGGCGCAGCTGGAGCGCGGCGAGCACACCGTCGACAACGCCTACCCCCGTGCCGTCCGCCCGGAGGGGAACGCGGCGGCGCGCACCATGCTGGAGGACGTCTTCGAGGTCACCGACCGGGCGTGGCGCGGTATCGGCGTGATTCCCGACAGCGGGTGGCGGCTGTCCGCCAAGTACCGTGACCACGACGCCGAGCACCGCTTCTCGGTCGAGGGCATCCAGACCCGGGAACCGGCCGAGTGCCGCAGCGGTGAGGTCCTCCAGGGCCTGCTCAAGCCGCACGAGTGCGAGGCGTTCGGAACCCTCTGCACCCCCCGCACGCCGCTCGGAGCCACCATGGTCTCCAGCGAGGGCGCGTGCGCCGCCTACTACCTCTACCGGCGGCTGGACCTCACCCCCGCCCCCCGGGAGGCGAGCCCCGTTGTCTGACACCACGGAGACCACCGGCGTGCGGATGCCCGTCCTCGACCCCGCGGCCTGGACCTGCCCGGCCCCGCTGCGCGACCAGCCCCGTGTCGTCATGGGGCACGGCGGGGGCGGGGCGCTCTCCGCCGAACTCGTCCAGCACGTCTTCGCGCCCGCGTTCGGCGGCGGCGTCCTCGCCCAGATGGGTGATTCCGCGGCCGTGACGCTCGGCGGTGTGCGGATGGCCTTCTCCACCGACTCGTTCGTGGTGCGGCCGCTGTTCTTCCCCGGCGGCAGCATCGGTGACCTCGCCGTCAACGGCACCGTCAACGACCTCGCCATGAGCGGCGCCCGGGCCGCCTACCTCTCCTGCGGCTTCATCCTGGAGGAGGGCGTCGGGATGGAGACCGTCGCCCGGGTGGCGGAGGCGCTCGGTGCCGCCGCGCGCACCGCGGGCGTGGAGATCGCGACCGGTGACACCAAGGTGGTGGAGTCCGGACACGGCGACGGGATCTACATCAACACGGCCGGGATCGGGCTCATCCCGGCGGGTGTCGACCTGCGTCCGCAGCGGGTCGTGCCCGGCGATGTGGTGATGGTCAGCGGCGCGATCGGTGTGCACGGCGTGGCCGTCATGAGCGTCCGCGAGGGCCTGGAGTTCGGGGTGGAGATCGAGAGCGACTGCGCGGCGCTCGGCGGCCTGGTCGACGCCATGCTCGCGGTCACCCCGGACCTGCACGTACTGCGCGATCCCACCAGGGGTGGCCTCGCGGCCTCCCTGAACGAGATCGCCGCGGCCTCGGGCACCGGGGTCGTCATCCGGGAGCGGGAGGTCCCGGTCCCGCCCGCGGTCGCCAACGCCTGCGCCGTGCTGGGGCTGGACCCCCTGTACGTCGCCAACGAGGGCAAGCTGGTGGCCTTCGTCCCCCGTGAGCACGCCGACGCCGTGCTCGACGCGATGCGGGCGCACCCGCTGGGCGCCGGTTCGACGGTCATCGGTGAAGTGGTGGCCGACCATCCGGGCATGGTGGTGGCCCGTACCGGGCTGGGCGGCACCCGGGTGGTCGACCTGCCGATCGGGGAGCAGCTGCCGAGGATCTGCTGAGGCGCGGAGGCCCGCACGGAGGCCGGGCGCGGGGTGTCCCGGACGTCGTCGCGCGAGACGGCGAGGTAGGCGACGAACCCGACGATGGCGACGGTCCAGGACAGGGTGACGGGGCCCAGTCCGAGTCCGAGGCCGCCGCGCGCGTGCCCGAGGGCCATCCAGTCGGCGACCGAGGCGCCGAGCGGGCGGGTGATGACATACGCCGACCAGAAGGCGGCCACCGCGTTGAGGGCGTTCCAGCGGTGCAGGAGGGCCGGGACGGCGATGGCGACGGCGTAGAGCACGGCCGAGCCCAGGTAGCCGAGGCCGGCCGTGGCGGAGAGGTCCCCGGCGGCGGTGCCGAGCGCGAAGGTGGCCAGCACGGTGGCCCAGTAGAAGAGTTCGCGCCGGCGGGTGTGGATGCTGTGGATGGAGAGCGTGCGTTCGCTCGCGTACCAGAGGACGAGGACCGCCGCCAGCGCGACCATGAAGAACGGGGTCGAGATCGTGTAGGGCACACCGAGGCCGACGTGCAGGACGTCCGCGGCCATCGTGCCGAACACGCTGACCATGACGATCGCGGTCCAGTAGATCCAGGCGACGTAGCGGCGGGCGGTGAGCTGGAGGGCCAGCGCGGCCGCGAGGGCCACGCCGCCGAGGCCGACCGCGGGGACGGGGCCGAGCCGCTGCGCGAGGAAGTCCGAGGCGGTCTCACCCATACCGGTGGTCAACACCTTGATCACCCAGAAGTAGACGGTGACTTCCGGAACCTTGCTCGCCACGTGGGTGGCGAGGGCGGCGCGACGGCGGCGGGTGAGGTGCTCTGTGCTCATGCTCGCACGATGACATGGCGAACTGGCCTGGTCACAGGGGTCTTTGCCATTGCTTTGGGGCTTCTGGTGCAGGTGTTGCCAGGCGCCGCGAGCAGCCTGAACACAACCTGAACAGGTCCGCCGAAACCCCTGGATCCGCTGGTCGCAGAGACGGGCCCGGTGATACGAAGGTCGGTCGGCCCGGTGGCGCGGTACGGCGTGGCGAGGGGACGGCCGTCGTGGGGCGGGTTCCGCGCGGCGCGCACCCGGGAACCCCGCTCGTTCTCCGCGGAAATTCGAGACGCGTGAAGAAGGGGAGCGTGAACGCGGGACGCGTGAGAATTCAGGAGACGGAGGGCGGCGCGAGAACGGCGCTCAACGGGGCCGCGCGATCGGACCGCCGGTGAATGCGGGAATGCGGGATTGCGGGAATGCGACGGATGTTTTCGACGGACGTTTTCCCTACGCTCCAGCGTCGACCGGATGCCCGGCGTCACTTTAAGGAATCCAGAGGTTCCGGATGACCGAAATAGGGTAATTTAAGTCACAGTGCTTCGGACAGGAGGCACGTCCGTGGGAGCTGGTCCGCCAGATCGCGGGTGTGCCCCGCTCATCCGTGTGCGCCCACCCCATGGACTGCCCGGCAGTAGCCCTGAGGGAGCCGTGAGCGCCATGCACACCACCGTCAGCACGAGGCATCACCCGCACGACGACGCCCCCGACACCGGCGAGGCCTTCGTGCGGCTCGCCGGACTTCCCGAGGGGCCCGAGCGGGAGGCGCTGCGGGACGAGATCGTCCGGGCCTGGCTGCCCATGGCGCAGCGCGTCGCCGGCCGCTACCGGGGCAGGGGAGAGGCCGTCGAGGACCTCGCGCAGGTCGCGGCTCTGGGCCTGCTCAAGGCCGTCGACCGCTACGACCCCACCCGGGGCAACGCCTTCGAGAGCTACGCCGTCCCGACCGTCACCGGCGAGATCAAGCGCCATTTCCGCGACCACATGTGGATGCTGCACGTGCCGCGCCGCGTCCAGGAAGTGCGCGCCAGGGTGCGTACGGCGCTGAAGGAGCTCTCGCAGACCACACCGGGCCGGCAGCCCACCGTCACCGAGATCGCCGAGTGCGCGCACCTCGGCGAGGACGACGTACGCCTCGGGCTCGAAGCCCTGGACTGCTTCGCCACCCTCTCGCTGGACGCCGAGCTGCCCGGCGAGGACGACGGATGCGCGCTCGCCGACACGCTGGGCGAGCCGGATGCCGGATTCGACCTGGTCATCGACCGCGAGGCGGTCAAGCCCGCGCTGCGCGACCTCCCGGAACGCGAGCGCACCATCCTCTACCTGCGCTACTTCCGCGGAATGACGCAGCTCAGCATCGCCGAGCAGCTCGGGATCTCGCAGATGCACGTCTCGCGGCTGCTCAGCACGTGCTGCACCACCCTGCGCGAGCAACTGCTCGCCGAGGCCGCGTAGCAGCCGAGGTCGGGCAGCGGGGGCGGCGCGAGCCCGGTGCCGCCGAGCCCGGTCGTGCGGAGCCCAGTGGCGCGGAGCCCAGAGGCGCGGGGCTGCCCGGCCGTCCGGTGGGTCGCCCCATCCGGGCGGCCGGGGGGCGGGCTCACTGCCGAACCCTCCCGGGAATGGCTGGCCAGCGGACCGCCTCTCTTCGAACTACCTGGGTGGGCCCGATCCAAACAAATTCCGGGCGACGGGTTGCGAGCGCCGCCGCCCGATTTCCGCTCGGTCCGCGCCCTTTCCGGCCCTCCATTCCCGTGGCACGCGAATATCGGCCGGAAGATCCGACGCGCAGGCGGAAAAAATCTCCGCGCTCCGACACCGTCGGATTCCGCCCCGTTCTCCACCGCCGCCCGCCCCTGGGCCACGACGGGCACGGAACCGGCGCCGACGCGGGCAGCCGGTGACTCCCCGTACGGGTCACCAGAACGCGCAGCACCCCTGCGGGCCCGCTGCAATGGACAGATGACGGCGCCTCCGGACGACTGCCTCGCGCGCAACGAGTGGATCTGCGGCGCGTATCTGACCACCCGCCGCCAGATCCTCCTCGACGCCGTCGCCCAGCACCTGCGGCTCACCGCGATCGCCGTCCTCCTGGGACTCGTCGTCGCGGTGCCGCTGGCCGTCCTCGCCCGCCGCTGGGGCTGGGCCGCCGGCCCGGTGCTGGCGGTGACCACCGTCCTCTACACCGTCCCGTCGCTGGCGATGTTCTCGCTGCTCCTGCCCGTGTACGGACTCTCCGCGGCACTCGTCGTCGCCGGTCTCGTCCTCTATTCGCTGACCCTTCTCGTACGGAACATCCTCGCCGGTCTGCGCGCCGTCCCCGAGGAGACCCGGCAGGCCGCGCGCGGCCTGGGATACGGGCCCGTCCGGCTGCTGCTCACCGTGGAACTGCCGCTCGCCGTACCCGCCGCGATGGCCGGCCTGAGGATCGCCACCGTGTCGGCCGTCTCCCTGGTCACCGTCGGCGCGATCGTCGGCTTCGGAGGCCTCGGCAACCTCATCTACGCCGGTATGAACACCTACTTCAAGGCGCAGGTCCTCACCGCGTCCGTGCTGTGCGTCGTCATCGCCGTCGCGGCCGACCTCCTGCTGCTCGGGGTGCAGTGGCTCATCACCCCCTGGACCCGGAGAGCCCGCGGATGAACACCGTCGCCGAGGCCTGGCACTGGCTCGCCGACCCCGCGCACTGGACGGGCGACGACGGCGTCTGGCACCGGCTCACCCAGCACCTCGTCCTCACCGCCGTCTGTCTCGTCATCAGCTGCCTGATCGCCCTGCCCGTCGCCCTCGTCCTCGGCCATCTCGGCAAGGGCGGCGCGCTCGCGGTCAACATCTCCAACGTCGGCCGGGCCGTCCCCACCTTCGCCGTCCTCGTCCTCCTGCTGCTCACCCCGCTCGGCGGATACGGCGAGGGGCCCACGGTCGTCGCGCTCGTGCTGTTCGCCGTCCCGCCGCTGCTGACCAACGCGTACGTCGGCATGCGCGAGGTCGACCGCAGCGTGGTGCGGGCGGCACGCGGCATGGGGATGACCGGGCGGCAGATGCTGCTGCGGGTCGAACTGCCCCTCGCCCTCCCGATGGTGATGAACGGCGTACGGATCGCCGCCGTCCAGCTGGTCGCGACGGCCACCATCGCCGCGCTCGCGGGCGGCGGCGGACTCGGCCGGATCATCACCGCGGGGTTCAACCTCGCGAGCACCCCGCAGGTCGTCGCGGGTGCCGTCCTGGTCGCCGGGTTCGCGCTGATCGTCGAGGGCGTCTTCGAAACCGCCGAACGGCTCGCGCCCCGGTTGGCGAGAGGCTCGCGATGAGGCGACACGCCGTCCTCGCGGGTGTGCTCCTGCTGGCCGGCTGCGCCACCGGCCCGTCCCTGGAGAACCGCGGCGCCGTCACCGCGCCGCCCGGCGACAGCAAGCACCTGACCGTGGGCTCGGCCGGATTCACCGAGAGCGACCTGCTGGCCCAGATGTACGCCCTGCTGCTGAAGCGGGCCGGATACAGGACCTCCATGCTCACGGTCGCCAACCGTGAACTCTACGAACCCGCCCTGGAGTCCGGTCAGATCGACGTCGTCCCGGAGTACGCGGCCACCTTCGCGGACTGGCTGAACGCCAAGACCCACGGGGCCGACGCGCCACCGGTCGGCTCGCCCGACCTCACCGCGACGATGAAGGCCCTGCGGTCGCTCGCGACACCCCGCGGGCTCACCGTCCTCGACCCCGGCAGGGCCGTCGACCAGAACGCCTTCGCCGTGACCGCGCGGTATGCCGGGCGGCACCGGCTGAGGAACCTCAGCGACCTCGGGGCGTCCGGTCTGAAGGTGCGGCTCGCGGCGGGCGACGAGTGCGTCGTGCGGCCCTACTGCGAACCGGGCCTGAAGAAGACGTACGGCATCGACATCACCGCGGTCGACCCGAAGGGCGTCGGCACCACCCAGGCGAAGCAGGCGGTGCGGAGCGGCCGGGACCAGATGCTGCTCACCACGACGACGGACGCGACCCTGGACGAGTTCGGGCTCGTCCTGCTCGCCGACGACAAGCACCTGCAGAACGCCGACTACATCGTGCCCGTCGTCAACCGCTCGCGCGCGGGCAGCCAGGGCGTCACCAAGGCGCTCGGCGCGCTCAACGGCGTCCTGACGACCGCGGACCTGGCGTCCATGAACCAGCAGGTGGACAGCTGGCGACGGCTCCCGGAGGACGTGGCACGCGCCTATCTGAAGGAGAAGGGCCTGCTGAAGTGACCGGCAGGACATGACCGGCCCGAGCGACGGCAGAAGGCCGCTGGACCCGGCACACCCCGGTTCACGGAGCGCCCCGCCAGCCGGCGCGGGGAGCGGTGCGCCCAGCCCCCACCCGCCCGCAGCCGGATCGCACCCCAGCCAACCCCACCCCCGGCTGATCCCACCCGCACGCACACCCCCGAAACCCGGCGGAGCGTCACCCCTTGGGCACCGAGTCGAACGCCACCTGCCCCCGCGCGACCCCCCGCGCGTCGGCGTCCACCGAGCGCCGTAGCGCCTCGTGCAGCTTCGCCGGGGTCAGGACACCGAGGAAACGCGCGCCTTCGAGCACCGCGACCCACCCCGCGTCGTGCTGGAGCATGACACCGAAGGCCTGTTTCAGCGGGGCACCCACCGGCACCCAGGAGTTCATCCGGTGGACGTGGTCCCCGACGGAGCCGTCCCCGGTCAGCTCGTCGGCACCCACCCAGCCGTGCAGATCACCTTCCGCGTCCAGCACCACCGCCCACCGGGCGCTCCCGGAACGCAACCGCTCGGCGGCCCGCCCGGCGGACTCGTCCATGCGGGCGACGGGCGGCTGTTCCAGGTCGTCGTATTGGATCTCGGTGACCGACAGCCGCTTCAGCCCGCGGTCGGCCCCGACGAACTCGGCGACGTACGGCGTGGCCGGGCTGCCCAGCACGGCCCCCGGCGTGTCGAACTGGTCGATGCGCCCCTGCCCGTACACCGCGATGCGGTCGCCGAGCCGGACCGCCTCCTCGATGTCGTGCGTGACGAGCAGCACCGTCTTGCGCACCGCCTCCTGCATCCGCAGGAACTCGTCCTGCAACTGCTCGCGGACCACCGGGTCGACGGCCCCGAAGGGCTCGTCCATCAGGAGGACGGGCGGGTCCGCCGCGAGCGCCCGCGCCACGCCGACCCGCTGGCGCTGACCGCCCGACAGCTGGTCCGGATAGCGGGATCCGTACGTCTTCGGGTCCAGGCCCACCAGGTCGAGCAACTCGGCGGCGCGGGCCCGGGCCTTCGACCTCTTCCAGCCGACGAGCGTAGGGACCGTCGCCGTGTTGTCGAGGACGGTCCGGTGCGGGAACAGGCCCACCTGCTGGATGACGTAGCCGATCCGCCGGCGCAGCAGGACCGGGTCGACCCTGGCGACGTCCTCGCCGTTCACGAGGATGCGGCCCGAGGTCGGTTCGATCAGCCGGTTCACCATCATCATGGTGGTCGTCTTGCCGCAGCCCGACGGGCCGACGAGCGTGACGAGTTCGCCCTCCGCGACCTCGAACGAGAGGCCGTCCACGGCCGTCGTGCCGTCCGGATAGCGCTTGGTGACCTGTTCGAACCGGATCATCCCCTCACGCTAACCGCGCCCGTCACCCGCCGCTCACCAGCACCACCTCCAGGGTGCGCGGACCGTGCACCCCCTCGACCCGGTCGAGTTCGATGTCGCTGGTCGCCGACGGGCCGGAGATCCACGTCAGCGGGCGGGCCGGGTCCAGGCGCTCCAGAGCCTGGGGCACGGAGGCGACGACCTGCCCGGGGACGCGGACGACGCAGATGTGGTGGTCCGGGACCAGCGTGATGCGCCGGCGCCCCTGATCCGGCCCGCCGTCCAGCACCAGGGTGCCCGTCTCCGCGATCGCCAGCGCGCACCCGGTCACCACGCTGTCGACGCGGTCCAGCTCGGCCGGGGTGTCCTCGGCCCGGTCGGTCACCCGTGTCACCTCGGTCGCGGCCAGCCAGGTCCCGTCCAGACCCCCCGGTACGACCACCGAGGCCGAGCCGTGCGCGGCGAGCAGCCCGGCGATCGTCGCCGCCAGTTCGCCGGCCGTGCAGCGATGCACGAGGGCCCGGTAGTCCGCCAGGTTCTCGGCCAACAGATCCACCGTCTCGGCGACACTCCGGTCGCCGTGCTCGCGCAGGTACTCCCGCGGTACGGCCTGCTCGTACGGCGTGTCGTCCCGGGGGACGTCGGCGAGCGCGCGTCGCACCCGCCCCAGGATCAGCTCCCTGCTGCTCACTTCGGCACGTCCTTTCCGCCTCGGGTCCGCTGCCACCAGTCGCGGAACGGCTCCGCGGGCACCGGCGGCAGATCCCGGGTGTCGCTCCACGCCCGGCCGGGTCCGGGCAGCGTCCGTGGATGGAAACGGCGCGTCCGGGACGCCAGCCGCTGACCGGTGCGCAGCGCGCCCGGGTGGCCGAACGCCCAGCGCGCCGCCCGCATGGCGGCCCGCTCGGCGGCGTGCCCCTTGGCGGGCTTGAGGACGACCTTGTTGCCCTCCCGCGTCACCTGGCCGCCCTCGGCGATCCGTTCGCGCAGGTGGACGAGGACCTCCGGGATGTCGATGGCGACCGGGCAGACCTCGTAGCAGGCGCCGCACAGCGAGGAGGCGTACGGCAGGGAGGCGTCGACCGCGCTCCCGGTACCCCGGAGCTGGGGGCTGAGGATGGCGCCGATCGGGCCGGGGTAGACCGAGCCGTAGGCGTGACCGCCGGCCCGCTCGTACACCGGGCAGACGTTGAGACACGCCGAGCAGCGGATGCAGCGCAGAGCCTGGCGGCCGACCTCGTCGGCGAGCGTGTCGGTGCGGCCGTTGTCGATCAGGACCAGATGGAAGACCCGCGGTCCGTCCGCCGTGTCGGAGTCCGTGGTGCCCGTCCACATCGAGGTGTACGGGTTCATGCGCTCGGCGGTGGAGGAGCGGGGCAGGGTCTGCAGGAAGACCTCCAGGTCCTGCCAGGTCGGCACGGTCTTCTCGATGCCGACGACCGAGATCAGCGTCTCGGGCAGGGTTAGGCACATCCGCCCGTTGCCCTCGGACTCGACCACCATCAGCGTGCCGGTCTCGGCGACCATGAAGTTGGCGCCGGAGATGCCGACCTTGGCGCGCAGGAACTTCTCGCGCAGATGCAGCCGGGCGGCCTCGGCCAGTTCGGCGGGCGTGTCGGTGAGGTCCTCGGGCGCCGGGCGGCCCCATTCGCCCATCTCGCGGGCGAAGATGTCGCGGATCTCGCCACGGTTGCGGTGGATGGCGGGGACCAGGATGTGCGAGGGCCGGTCCTTGCCCAACTGCACGATGAGTTCGGCGAGATCGGTCTCGAAGGCGGCGATGCCGGCCGCTTCCAGGGCTTCGTTGAGACCGATCTCCTGTGTGGCCATCGACTTGACCTTGACGACCTCGCTCTCGCCGGTCGCCCTGACCAGCTCGACGACGATCCGGTTGGCCTCGTCGGCGTCGGCGGCCCAGTGCACGATGCCGCCAGCCGCGGTGACGGACTCCTCCAACTGCACGAGGTAGCGGTCGAGATGACGGAGTGTGTGGTCCTTGATCTGTTTGCCGGCCTCGCGCAGGGCCGCCCAGTCGTCGAGTTCGGACACGGCGACGGCGCGCTTGGCGCGGATCGTGTGGGTCGCGTGGCGCAGATTCGCGCGCAGGGTGGGGTTGGCGACCGCCTCGTGGGCGGCCTCGGGGAACGCCGGCATGCCGACGAAGGTGCCACTCACGCGCTCTGCTCCCCTTCCGTGTTCGCGAGGATCTCCGCGATGTGGACCGGCCGCATGTCCGTGCTCAGCCGGGTCATCGTGCCGCCGATGTGCATCAGACAGGAGTTGTCGGCGGCGCACAGGACGTCCGCGCCGGTCGACTCGGCGTTGCGCACCTTGTCGGCGCCCATCGCCGCGGAGACGTCGGGGTTCTTGACGGCGAAGGTGCCGCCGAAGCCGCAGCACTCGTCGGCGCCGGGCAGCTCGCGCAGTTCGAGTCCCCTGACGGCCTGGAGCAGCCGGCGCGGCCGGTCGCCGAGCCCCAGACCGCGCAGCCCGTGGCAGGTGGGGTGGTAGGTGACGGTGTGCGGATAGTACGCGCCCACGTCCGTCACCCCGAGCACGTCCACCAGGAACTCGGTGAGCTCGTAGGTCTTCGGCACGACCGGGGCGAGCGTGGCCGCGAGGGTGTCGCCGCGGCCCTCGGCCCGGGCCCGCTCGCCCATCCGCGGATAGAGCTCCCGCACCATCGCCCCGCACGAACCGGAAGGCGTCACGATCGCCTCGTACCCACCGAAGACATCGGAGAAATGACGGGCCAGTGGTTCGGCCTGGTGACGGTACCCGGTGTTGTAGTGCGCCTGTCCGCAACAGGTCTGGGCCATCGGGAAGTCGACCTCTACGCCCAGCCTGGTCAGCAGTTTCACCACGGCGCGACCGGTGTCGGGATAGAGCGTGTCGTTGACACAGGTCAGGAACAGAGCGACACGCATCGCGGCTCCTAGGGATCGATCATCGGATGAGTGCAGAGTACGCGGCGGGCGGGCGTCAGGGGAGTCCTCGCTCAGGGAGTCGGGCGGCTCCTCGCTCACGGACGGACGAGCCGGTCCTGCGCGGCGCGCCAGACGGCCGCGTCGCCCCTGGGCTCGTACCGCCGCAGGGGCTGGGTACGGGCGACGAGCCGCCGCATCGACGCACGGTCGCCGACCAGTCCCCGGGCACGCGCCTGGACGAGGACGTTGCCGAGCGCGGCCGCCTCCGCCGGGCCCGCCACCACCGGCAGTCCGCAGGCGTCGGCGGTCAGTTGGCAGAGCAGTTCGTTGCGGGTGCCGCCGCCGACGATGTGCACGACGTCGACCGGGTGGTCGGCCAGCTCCTGCGCTTCGGCGACCGCCCGGCGGTGGGCGAGCGCGAGGGAGTCGAGGATGCAGCGGGTGATCTCGGCGCGGGACACGGGCACCGGCTGCCCCGACGCCCGGCAGGCGTCGGCGATCCGGGCCGGCATCCGGCCGGGGGCGAGGAAGGCGGCGTCGCCCGCGTCCACGACCGACCGCAGCGAGGGGATCTCGGCGGCGGCCCGGAGCAGGGCGCCCAGGTCGGGGTGGTCCCACTCGCGCAGGCACTCCTGGAGCAGCCACAGTCCCATGATGTTGCGGAGGTAGCGGACCGTGCCGTCCAGGCCCAGCTCGTTGGTGAAGTTGGCCGCGCGGCCGGCCTCCGTGAGGACCGGTGCGGCGAGTTCCAGGCCCGCCAGGGACCAGGTGCCGGTGCAGATGTAGGCGAAGCGTTCGCCGACGGCGGGGACGGCGGCCACCGCGGAGGCGGTGTCGTGCGAGCCGACCGTCGTCACCGGGACCGGGCCGGTCAGTCCGGTCTCCTCGAGCACCTGGGGCGTCAGGAGGCCTGCCGGGTCGCCGGGCCGGCGCAGCGGCGCGAACAGCCTCAGGTCGATGCCGAGCCGCCCCGCGAGGTCGTGGGCCCACGTGCCCGTCCGCGGGTCGATCAGCTGGGTGGTGGAGGCGTTGGTCAGCTCCGTGCCCGCCTCGCCCGTCAGCCAGTAGGCCAGCAGGTCGGGGATGAGCAGCAGCCGTTCGGCGTGGGCGAGTTGGGCCGTCGAGCGGGCGGCGGTGAGCTGGTAGAGCGTGTTGAACGGGGCGTACTGGAGCCCCGTCGTCGCGTACAGCTCGGCGGCGGGCACCGTGGCCCACACCTGTTCCGCGACGCCCTCGGTGCGGGTGTCGCGGTAGTGCACCGGGTTGCCGAGCAGGGCGCCGTCGGCGTCCAGCAGTCCGTAGTCCACGGCCCAGCTGTCGATGCCGACGGAGTCGACCTGCCCGGCGGCGCGCAGTCCGTCGAGCACTCCCGCGTACAGCGAGAGGATGTCCCAGCGCAGCCCTTCGGGGACCCGTACCGGCCGGTTCGGGAAGCGGTGGGCCTCGGTGAGGTCCAGGGCCTCCGGGCCGACGCGGCCGACCATGACGCGCCCGCTGGACGCGCCGAGGTCGACCGCGGCGAAGGTCGTGTGCCGCTCGCTCATCGCAGGAATGCCGCCGCGACACCGGCGTCGACCGGGACGTGCAGACCGGTGGTGTGCGTGAGGTCCCCGCCGGTCAGCGCGAACACCGCGTTCGCGACGTGCTCGGGCAGCACCTCCCGCTTGAGGATGGTCCGCTGGGCGTAGAACTCGCCGAGCTTCTCCTCCTCGATCCCGTAGGTGGCCGCGCGCTGGGCGCCCCAGCCGCCGGCGAAGATGCCCGAGCCGCGTACTACCCCGTCGGGGTTGACGCCGTTGACACGGATGCCGTGCTCGCCCAGCTCGGCCGCCAGCAGCCGGACCTGATGGGCCTGGTCGGCCTTGGTCGCGGAGTAGGCGATGTTGTTGGGGCCGGCGAAGACCGAGTTCTTGGACGCGATGTAGACGATGTCGCCGCCCAGCTCCTGCTGGATCATCACCCGGGCCGCCTCGCGGGAGACCAGGAAGGAACCGCGGGCCATGATGTCGTGCTGGAGGTCCCAGTCCTTCGCGGTGGTCTCCAGGAGCGGCTTGGAGATGGAGATGCCCGCGTTGTTGACCACCAGGTCGACGCCGCCGAAGGCGAGCACCGCCGTCCGGAAGGCCTCGGCGATCTGCTCCTCGGAGGTCACGTCGACGGTCACGGCGACGGCCTTGTCGGGGCCGCCCAGCGCGGTGGCGACCTCGGCGGCGTTCTCCGCGTTCAGGTCGGCGATCACCACACAGGCACCCTCGGCCACCAGCCGGCCGGCGATCGCCTTGCCGATGCCGCTGCCCGCGCCGGTCACCAGCGCCACCCGGGTGGCGAGCGGCTTGGGCCGGGGCATCCGCCGGAGCTTGGCCTCCTCCAGCGACCAGTACTCGATGCGGAACTTCTCCGACTCCTCGATCGGCGCGTACGCGGAGACGGCCTCGGCGCCCCGCATCACGTTGATCGCGTTGACGTAGAACTCCCCCGCGACGCGGGCGGTCTGCTTGTCCTTGCCGAAGGAGAACATGCCGACGCCGGGGATCAGCACGATCGCCGGGTCCGCGCCGCGCATCGCGGGAGAGTCGGCGTCGGCGTGCCGTCGGTAGTAGGACGCGTACTCCTCGCGGTACGCGGCGTGCAGCTCCTTGAGGCGGGCGATGGCCTCGGCGGGCCCGGCGGTCGGCGGCAGGTCGAGGACGAGCGGGCGGACCTTGGTACGGAGGAAGTGGTCGGGGCAGGAGGTGCCGAGCGCGGCGAGACGGGGGTGCTCGGCGCGCGCGAGGAAGTCGAGGACGACGTCGGAGTCGGTGAAGTGGCCGACCTGGGCGCGGTCCTGGGAGGCCAGCGCCCGGACGTACGGCGCGAGGGCGGCCGCGCGTTCGCGGCGCTCGGTCACGGGCAGGGCCGCGTAGCCCTCGACGGTGGGTCCGAAGGGCTCGGGCCGGCCGCGCTCGGCGAGGAACGCCTCGGCGGTCCTGATGATGTGGAGCGAGTTGTGTTCGCACTCCTCGGCCGTGTCGCCCCAGGCGGTGATGCCGTGGCCGCCCAGTACGCAGCCGATCGCCCGCGGGTTGGCCTTCTTGACGGCCGCGATGTCCAGGCCGAGCTGGAAGCCGGGCCGGCGCCAGGGCACCCAGACCACGGTGTCGCCGAAGCACTCGGCGGTCAGCTTCTCGCCGTCGGCCGCGCAGGCCAGCGCGATGCCGGAGTCCGGGTGCAGGTGGTCGACGTGGGCGGCGTCCACCAGACCGTGCATCGCGGTGTCGATGGACGGGGCCGCGCCGCCCTTGCCGTGCAGGCAGTAGTCGAACGCGGCGACCATCTCGTCCTCGCGCTCCACACCGGGATAGACCTCCGTCATCGCCCGCAGCCGGTCCAGCCGCAGCACGGCGAGCCCGGACTCCGTCAGCGTGCCGAGGTCGCCGCCCGACCCCTTCACCCACATCAGCTCGACGTCGCCGCCGGTCACGGGGTCGGTGTCGGTGCCCTTCGCGGACGTGTTGCCCCCCGCGTAGTTGGTGTTGCGGGGGTCGGCGCCGAGCCGGTGCGAACGGGCCAGCAGAGCGGCGGCTTCGGGATGGGGTGCCATGTTCCTGGTCCTTAGAGAAAGAGGAGTGAAGAGAGAGGACGTACGAGAGCGGTGGCCCACCGGCGGGGACCGGGCGTCCGTGCGGCCTGCGGCCCACGGTCCGCGGCCGTCCGCCGGGGTCACCCGGCGGACGCGGCGCGGTGGTTACGCCCCCCAGCCGGCCTGCTGCCCGCCCACCCGCTCCGCGGCGATCCTCCCCGCCCACCCGGAGCGGTGGTACGCGGCCACCGGGTCGCCGTCCAGGCCGAGCTCCTCGCGGACCTCGCGCAGCAGCGGCCGTACGTCGGTGTTGTACGCGTCCATGATCACGGCGTTGGCGGCGAGCACGTCACCCTCGCGCTGCGCGGCGGCCAGCGCGTCCCGGTCCACGAGCAGCGCCTTCGCGGTGGCCTCCTGCACGTTCATCACCGAACGGATGATCGCGGGGATCTTGGCCTCGATGTTGTGGCACTGGTCCAGCATGAAGGCGACGTCCGGGGCGAAGCCGCCACCGCGGATCACCTCGTACATGATCCGGAAGAGCTGGAAGGGGTCGGCGGCGCCCACCATCAGGTCGTCGTCGGCGTAGAAGCGCGAGTTGAAGTCGAAGCCGCCGAGCTTCCGCTCGCGCAGCAGCGTGGCGACGATGAACTCGATGTTGGTGCCGGGCGCGTGGTGCCCGGTGTCGACGACGACCTGCGCCTTGGGGCCGAGCTTGAGGCAGTGCGCGTACGCGGTGCCCCAGTCCGGCACGTCCGTCGTGTAGAAGGCGGGCTCGAAGAACTTGTACTCCAGGAGCATCCGCTGGTCGTCCCCGAGCCGTTCGTAGACCTGGGCGAGGCCCTCGGCCAGCCGGTCCTGGCGCTCGCGGATGTCGTCCTGGCCGGGATAGTTCGTGCCGTCGGCGAACCAGAGCTTCAGGTCCTTCGAGCCCGTCGCGTCCATGATGTCGACGCACTCCAGCAGGTGGTCGAGAGCCTTGCGGCGCACCGTCGCGTCCGGGTGGCAGACGCTGCCGAGCTTGTAGTCGTCGTCCTGGAAGGTGTTGGAGTTGATCGTGCCCAGCCGCAGGCCGCGCTCCCCGGCGTACTCGGCCAGGGCCTTGTAGTCCTCGACCTTGTCCCAGGGAATGTGCAGCGCGACGGACGGCGCGGCGCCGGTGTGGGCGTGCACCTGGGCGGCGTCGTCCAGTTTCTCCCGCGGGCTGCGCGGCACGCCGGGCTGGGCGAACACCTTGAAGCGGGTTCCCGAGTTCCCGTACGCCCATGACGGCGTCTCTACTGCCTGGGTCTTGAGTGCGGCCTTCACCGCGGCGAGCTCGGTCACTTCGGGGCTCCTGTGACTTCGGGTGTGACGTCGGGTCTGAGCGACGGCGACTTCGGTCCGGACGGCTTCGATCTGAACAGGGGTGGTCTGAAACGATTCAGAAAGCTGAAGCTATGAGCACCCTGAAGGGCTGTCAACCCCCTGGGCGAGGACTGCTTGCCGTGACTCGGTTGTGACCTTTGGCTATCGAGAATTTCGACCTGAACCCATTGACGTGACCTGGGCTACATGTCTAACGTCCCGGCAACCTAGTTGAAACCTTTCACGACGTCGTGAGGCCTCTCCGCCCGCGTCGTTGAGGAGCTCCCATGACCCACCGGTCCGACGCGGGTCCGGCCCCCGTACTGGCGCTGGAGGACATCTCCAAGTCCTTCGGCGCGGTGCGCGCCCTGCGGGACGTGTCCCTGGAACTGTTCCCCGGCGAAGTGCACGCACTCGCCGGTGAGAACGGCGCGGGCAAGTCGACCCTCATCAAGACGCTCGCCGGCGTGCACCGACCGGACGCCGGTCGGGTGCTGCTGGACGGCGAGCCCACTGTCTTCCACGGTCCCGCCGACGCCCGCGACGCGGGTATCGCGGTGATCTATCAGGAGCCCACGCTCTTCCCCGACCTGTCGATCGCCGAGAACATCTTCATGGGCCGCCAGCCCCGGCGCGCGCTCGGCCGCATCGACCACAAGGCCACCCACGCCGCGACCGCCGGACTGATGAAGCGCCTCGGCGTCGAACTCGACCCGGAGCGCCCGGCGCGCGGACTGTCCATCGCCGACCAGCAGATCGTCGAGATCGCCAAGGCGCTCTCCTTCGACGCCCGGGTCCTGATCATGGACGAGCCGACCGCCGCCCTCACCGGCAGCGAGGTGGCGCGCCTGTTCGGCGTGGTGCGCACCCTGCGCGAGCAGGGCTCGGCGGTGCTGTTCATCTCGCACCGGCTGGAGGAGATCTTCCAGATCTGCCGGCGGGTCACGACCCTGCGCGACGGCGCCCTGATATCCAGCGAGCCGCTGGAGGGCATGACGGAGGACGACCTCGTACGCCGGATGGTCGGCCGCGACCTCGACGAGCTCTACCCCAAGCAGGACGTCGAGGCGGGCGAGGTCGCCCTCAGCGTGCGCCGTCTGACCCGCGAGGGCGTCTTCACCGACGTCTCCTTCGACGTCCGGCGCGGTGAGATCGTCGGTCTCGCCGGGCTCGTCGGCGCGGGCCGTACGGAGGTGGCCCGGGCCGTCTTCGGCGTGGACCGCTGGGACGCCGGGGAGGTGGAGGTCGACGGCAGGGCGCTCACTAACGGCGCGCCCTCGACGGCCATGTCCGCGGGCCTCGCCCTCGTCCCCGAGGACCGGCGCGCCCAGGGCCTGGTGATGGACATGTCCATCGAGCGCAACATCGGCCTGACCGGGCTCCGTACGACGGTCAGGGCGGGCCTGATGGACCGGGGCGCCGAGCGCAGCCGTTCCCTCGACTGGGCCGTCAAGCTCCAGGTCAAGTACGCCCGGATCGCCGATACGGTGGCCACGCTCTCCGGTGGCAACCAGCAGAAGGTCGTGCTGGCCAAGTGGCTCGCCACCGGCCCCAAGGTCCTGATCGTGGACGAGCCGACGCGCGGTATCGACGTCGGGACGAAGGCCGAAGTGCACCGGCTGCTCAGCGAGTTGGCCGCGGACGGCGTCGCCGTCCTGATGATCTCCTCCGACCTGCCGGAGATCCTCGGCATGGCGGACCGGGTCCTCGTGATGCACGAGGGCCGGCTCACCGCGGAGATCCCGCGCTCCGAAGCCACCGAGGAATCCGTGATGGCCGCAGCGACCGGGAGGGCCGCCGCATGACGCCGACCGACACCGGGAGGGCCGCCGCATGACGGTGACCGCGCCCAACCCCGCCCCCGCCGCCGAGGTCCCCCGGTCGAGCGGAACCCGGCTGGTGGACCGCGTCTTCAAGATGCGCGAACTCGCCATCCTCGCCGTCTTCCTGGTGATGATCGTCATCACCCAGCTGGGCAACAGCCAGTTCCTGTCCGAACAGGGCATCAAGGACCTGCTGCTGAACGCGACCATCCTGGTGCTGGTCGCCACCGGCCAGTCGCTGGTGGTGATCACCCGGAACGTCGACCTGTCGGTCGGCTCCACGCTCGGCATCAGCGCCTTCGCGGCCGGCACCTATCTTCAGGGCGGCGGGAACCCCGTCGTCGCGGTGTTCCTCGCGGTGCTGCTCGGCGTCGGATGGGGACTCGTCAACGGTCTGCTGGTCAGCCTCGGCCAGGTGCCCGCGCTCGTCGTCACCCTCGGCACGCTCTACATCATCCGCGGCATCGACTCCATCTGGGTCGGCTCCCGGCAGATCACCGCGGCCGACCTCCCCGGCAGCTTCGTCGACTTCGGCTCCGGCGGCATCTCGGCGGTGCCCTACCTCGCGCTGATCGCCCTGGCCGTACTGCTGGTCACCGCCTACTGCCTCAAGCACTTCGGCAGCGGACGGGAGTTGTACGCGCTCGGCTCCAACCCCGAGGCCGCGCGGCTGGCCGGCATCCCGGTCCGCAAGCGCATCCTGACCGCGTACGTCGTCTGCGGCGGCCTCGCCGGCCTCGCCGGCGCGCTGTACCTCGCCCGGTTCGGCAACGTCGACTCCGGCACCAGCACCGGCTACGAACTCACCGTCGTCAGCGCCGTGGTGGTCGGCGGTGTCGTCTTCACCGGCGGTTCCGGCAGCGTCTACGGCGCCGCGCTCGGCGCGCTGCTGCTCACCTCCATCAACAGCGTGCTGCCCGCGCTCGGCGTCAGCTCCGTCTGGGTGCTCGCCATCAACGGTGTGCTGCTCATCCTCGCCATCGCGGTCGACCGGATCGTCGCGCTGCGCGTGGCCTCCGCACTGAAGAAGAGGAACGCCCGCCATGGCTGACTCGCCCCTCGCGCGCGCCGTCCGCTGGGACACGGTCGTCGGCGCCCTCCTCATCGTCCTGCTGCTGTTCTCCTTCGGCTTCGTCGACGGCTTCGGCAACGCCCTCAACCTGTCGTTCCTGATCGGCAACACCCTGCCCATCGCGCTGATCGCGCTGCCGATGACCCTGCTCGTGGTGGCCGGCGAGATCGACCTCTCGGTCGCCTCCACGGCCGGTCTGTCCGGCTCGGTGATGGGCGCCCTGTGGAACCAGGGCATGGCGATCGAGACGATCATCCCGCTGTGCCTGCTGCTCGGCGTGGTGTGCGGACTGGTCAACGGCCTGCTGGTGACCCGGCTCGGGCTGCCCTCCCTCGCCGTCACCATCGGCACGCTCGCCGCCTACCGGGGCATCGCGCAGATCGTGCTCGGCTCGGACGCGGTGACCGACTTCCCCACGCAGTACCAGGACTTCGCGGCCGGGCGCATCGGGAACACCTTCGTCCCGCAGGCCTTCCTGCCCTTCCTGGTGCTCCTCGCGATCGCCGTGGTCGTCCTGCACGCCACCCCGTTCGGACGCTCGGCCTTCGCCGTCGGCGCCAACGAGGAGGCCGCGCGGTTCGCCGGCATCCGGGTCAAGCGGCAGAAGCTGATCCTCTTCGTCGCCACCGGCTTCATGGCCTCGCTGACCGGCGTCTTCTGGGCGCTGCACTACGCCAGCGCCCGCTACGACAACGCCACCGGCCTCGAACTCTCCGTCGTCGCCGCCGTCCTGCTGGGCGGCATCGACTTCGACGGCGGCAAGGGCACGCTCGGCGGCGCGATCGCGGGGGTCTTCCTGCTCGGCGCGCTGCAGAACGTGATGAGCCTCTCCAACGTCTCCGCGCAGTCGCAGATCGTCGTCACCGGCGTTCTGCTCGTCGTCTCCGTGCTCGGCCCCCGGGTCGCGCGGCAGATCTCCGTAGCGAGGGCGGGCCGCAGAGCCGCCTCGACTCCGACCTCGTAACCGCCCACCCTCGTAAAGGAACTTCCGCCATGCGCAAGTCAACGATCCGCCGCACCTGCGTGGCGCTCGCCGCCGTCACCTCGCTCGCCCTGGCGGCCACCGCCTGCGGTGGCACCACGAAGAAGGACGTGAAGGCCGACAGCGGTTCGAACGCCACGGCCGGCAAGGCCGACCCGAACGCGGCGACCAAGAAGGGCCTGACGGTCGGGTTCCTGCCCAAGCAGGTCAACAACCCGTACTTCACCTCGTCCGACAAGGGTGGCGAGAAGGCGCTGACGGCACTGGGCTCCACGTACAAGGAGGTCGGCCCCAGCAGCGCCACCGACACGTCCGGCCAGGTGAGCTATGTCAACACGCTCACCCAGCAGCAGGTCGACGCGATGGCCGTGTCCGCACAGGACCCGGGCGCCCTGTGCACCGCGCTCAAGCAGGCCATGAGCAACAAGATCAAGGTCGTCACCTACGACTCCGACACCAAGCCCGAGTGCCGCAACGCCTTCGTCTCGCAGGCCAGCGCCGAGGACCTGGGCCGCACCGAGGTGCAGCTGCTCGCCGAGCAGATCGGTTACAAGGGCGAGATCGCGATCCTGTCCGCCGCGCAGACCGCGACGAACCAGAACACCTGGATCGACTTCATGAAGGACGAGCTGAAGGACCCCAAGTACAAGGACGTCAAGCTGGTCAAGGTCGCCTACGGCAACGACGACGCACAGCAGTCCTTCCAGCAGACCCAGGGCCTTCTCCAGGAGCACCCGAACCTCAAGGGGATCATCTCCCCGACCACGGTCGGCATCAAGGCGGCGGCCCAGTACCTGTCCGGCTCCAAGTACAAGGGCAAGGTCAAGCTGACCGGCCTCGGCACCCCCAACGACATGCGCAAGTACGTCAAGAACGGCACCGTCGACGGCTTCGAGCTGTGGGACCCGGCGAAGCTCGGTGAGCTCGCCGCCCGCACCGCCGTCGCGCTGGTGTCGGGACAGATCAGCGGCAAGGAGGGCGAGACCTTCAAGGCCGGCGACATGGGGAGCTTCACCATCGGCAAGGACGGCGTGATCAACCTGGGCAAGCCGACCGTCTTCGACGCCAAGAACATCGACCAGTTCAACTTCTAGGGGCTGAAGGGTCCTTGATGCAGCGTGTGTGCTTTCTGCTGAAGGTCCGGGCGGACCGCCTCGACGAGTACCGCGAGCGGCATGCCGCCGTGTGGCCCGAGATGCTCCAGGCACTCTCGGCCACCGGCTGGCACAACTACTCGCTGTTCCTGCGCGAGGACGGGCTGCTGGTCGGCTACCTGGAGACCGAGGACTTCGCGGCCGCCCGGGCCGCCATGGAGGCCACCGACGTCAACGCCCGCTGGCAGGCGGAGATGGCGCCGTTCTTCGAATCGCTGGACGGCGCCGGACCCGACGAGGCGATGAAACCCCTCACCGAAGTCTTCCATCTCGCCTGACCAGGAGTTCCGTACATGAGACGACGCACCCCGCGCGAGGCGGTGCCGGCGGGCGCCGTCGCGGGTCCGCGCCGGGCCGCCCCCGCCGGCCCGGGCCCCGTCACCGGCGGCGGTGCCCGTCGTCGGCGCGCTCGGCCCCGGCAGGACCGCGGCGGGCGCCCGGACCGAGGAGTCCGTCATCGGCGAGACCCGCGTCCCGAGGGCCGGGACGCCGTCGTTCTCGTACGGGAGAGAGCCCGGCGGCACGGCGCCCCGGGCACCTCACGTCGTCGCGTCCCGGCTGCCCGCATGAGCGCCGGTCCCCAGGAGTGCGCGGGTAATGTGAAGGCCCGCCCGCCGCTTCTCGTTTACCTGGAGGTTCCTGCCTGATGGCTCAGTCGGTGGGTATCAAGGACGTCGCCCGCGCCGCCGGAGTCTCCGTGGGCACGGTCTCGAACGTGATCAACCGCCCGGACACGGTGGCCTCCGAGACCCGGGCGCGGGTCCAGTCGGCCATAGACCGGCTGGGCTACGTCCGCAGCGAGTCGGCGCGCCAGCTGCGGGCCGGGCGCAGCCGGATCATGGGCCTGCTCGTCCTAGACATGGGAAACCCCTTCTTCGTCGACGTGGCGCGCGGCGCCGAGCGGGCCGCCCGGGACGCCGGGCTCGGCGTGATGGTCTGCAACAGCGCGCAGAGCGCGAGCGAGGAGGCCGACTACCTGTCGCTCTTCGCCGAGCAGCGGGTCCGCGGGGTGCTGCTCACCCCCGCCGACGCGACGGGGCGCAACATCGAGACCTTCCGCCGCAACGGCATCCCCTTCGTACTGGTCGACCGGGTCGCCGAGGGCACCACCGAGTGCTCGGTCTCGGTCGACGACGTGGAGGGCGGCGCGCTGGCCGTACGCCACCTCGTCGACGCCGGTCACCGCTCGATCGCGTACGTCAGCGGACCGCCCGGACTGAACCAGGTCACCGACCGGCGCACCGGTGCGCTGAACGCGCTGGCCGAGGCCGGGCTGCCGCCCAGCGCGCTCAGGGAGCTGCCGACCCAGCGACTGGACGTCGCCGCGGGCCGTGACGCCGGCGCCCGGCTCCTCGGCCTGGCCGTGCGCCCGACCGCCGTCTTCTGCGCCAACGACCTGCTCGCCCTCGGCGTCCTTCAGGCCATGTACGCGGCAGGCGTCGGCGTCCCCGACGACCTCGCGATCGTCGGGTACGACGACATCGAGTTCGCCGCCGCGGCGGCCGTCCCGCTCACCTCGGTGCGCCAGCCCGCCATGACGATGGGTGCCCTCGCCGCCGAGCTGCTGCTGGAGGAGACGGAGGCCGAGACGGCTCCGGTGCCGCACGAGCACCGCCGGGTGGTCCTCCAGCCGGAGCTGGTGGTACGCCGCTCCAGCCTGTCCGCACGCTGAATCCCCCCGCCCGGTGCTGAGCGGTCATTCAGTACGGTTTCTTGATCCCCGGGCTCCGCCGGCCGGGGAGCATGTGTTCAACTGGGACGCAGCCTGGAATCCGTACGTCTGGGGAGTCCCGTTGACCGTCAGCTACCGTCAGCCCGGTGTCGTCCTGACCGACCACCGCTTCACCGTGCCCCTCGACCACGACGAGCCGTCGGGGGAGAGCATCTCGCTGTTCGCCCGCGCGGTCGTCGCGAGCGAGAAGGCGCACCAGGACCTCCCCTGGCTGGTCTACCTCCAGGGCGGCCCCGGCTTCGGCGCCAACCGTTTCGTCGGCAAGCAGGCCTGGCTCGGCCGCGCGCTCAAGGAGTTCCGGGTCCTGCTGCTGGACCAGCGCGGCACCGGCCACTCCACGCCCGCCAACCGCCAGACACTCCCGCTGCGGGGCGGCCCGCGCGCACAGGCGGACTACCTCGCGCACTTCCGCGGCGACTCCATCGTCCGCGACTGCGAGGCCATCCGCCCCCGGCTCACCGGCGGCGCGCCCTGGACCGTACTGGGCCAGAGCTTCGGCGGCTTCTGCGCGGTCAACTACCTCTCGACGGCCCCCGAGGGCCTGCGCGCGGTCCTGATCACCGGCGGACTGCCGGGACTGGACGCGCACGCGGACGACGTCTACCGCGCCGCGTACCCCCGTATCGAACGCAAAGTCGCGGCACACTACGCGCGTTACCCTCAGGACGTGGAGCGCGCCCGGCAGATCGCCGAGTACCTGGTACGGCACGAGCCGGTCCTGAGTGGCGGCTACCGGCTCACCGTCGAGGCCTTCCAGTCGCTCGGCATCCTCCTCGGCGGCAGTGAGGGGAGCCACCGGCTGCACTACCTCCTGGAGGACGCCTTCGTCCGCACCCCGCAGGGCCCG
Source organism: Streptomyces sp. NPDC059668 (assembly GCF_042734135.1). Taxonomy (NCBI): domain Bacteria; kingdom Bacillati; phylum Actinomycetota; class Actinomycetes; order Kitasatosporales; family Streptomycetaceae; genus Streptomyces; species Streptomyces sp. NPDC059668. The sequence continues at coordinate 99,456 of NZ_JBHWEL010000017.1, forward strand.
GCCCTCTCCGACGCCTTCCAGGAGGAGGTGCAGGGGCTGCTCTCGCACGCGGGCCACCCGCTGTACGCGCTGATCCACGAGGCGATCTACGGGCAGGACGACCGGCCCACCGCCTGGTCCGCCGAGCGGGTGCGCGCCGAGTTCCCGCAGTTCGACGCGGCCAAGACTCTGGCGGACGAGGGACCGCTGCTGTTCACCGGCGAGTCCGTGCACCCGTGGATGTTCGACACCGACCCCGCGCTGCGGCCACTGCGCGAGACCGCCGAGGAACTGGCCGCCCGCACCGACTGGGGACCGCTGTACGATCCCGCCCGCCTCGCCGCCAACGAGGTCCCGGTGGCCGCGGCCGTCTACCACGACGACATGTACGTCGACACGGAGCACGCGCTGCGCACCGCCCGCGCCATCGGCGGTCTGCGCACCTGGGTGACCGACGAGTTCGAGCACGACGGCGTACGGGCCGGCGGGTCCCGCGTACTGGACCGTCTGCTGGCGTTGACGCGCGACGAGGTCTGAGGTCCCCTACGGTTCTGACGGGTTGTCAGAACCGAGAGGGGGCACGGATGATCGACACCTTGCGCACCGACGTCCCGGAGGGTGAGGAGCGGCTGCGCCTGGAGGTCGAGGACGGGGTCGGCGTCCTCACCCTCTGCCGTCCGGGCAGGCTCAACGCGTGGAGCTGGGAGTCGACGCGCCAACTCGGCCTGCTGGCCGACCGGATCCGCTTCGACGCATCGGTGCGGGTGGTCCTGCTGCGGGCACAGGGGCGGGCCTTCTGCGCGGGCATCGACGTGACGGCGCCGGGCGGCGCGATCGAGGGGCGCACGGACGCGGAGCGGGCCCGCAACTACTACGAGGGGATCCGCTGGGCACACGAGCGGTTCGCGGTCTTCGCCGGTCTGCCGCAGCCGGTGGTCGCGGCCGTCCAGGGGTACTGTCTGGGATTCGGCTTCGAGCTGGCACTGATGGCGGACGTCAGGATCGCCGCCGACGACGCGGTGTTCGCGCTGCCGGAGGCACGGCTCGGGGTCGCCGTCGACGCGGGAGGTGATCTGCGGATCGCCCGGGAGGCGGGCGCCGGGTGGGCGAAGTACCTCGCCCTGACGGGCCGTTCGCTGGACGCCGGCACCGCCGAGCGGCTCCACCTGGTCCAACTCGTGGTCGCCCGCGGCGAACTGGACGAGGCCGCCCGTGCCGTCGCGGCAGAGATCGCGGCGAACGCGCCGCTCGCGGTGCGGGGCATCAAACAGGACATCGACGCGTACGCCGACGCGGGCCTCGCGGCGGCCCTCGACCGCACCGCGGGATCGGCGGCGCTCACCCTGGCCTCCGAGGACTGCCGCGAGGGATACGCGGCGAGGGGCGCCCGCCGCGTGCCGAGGTTCGAGGGGAAGTGACCGGCGTGCTTTGATCGGACGCGGTGGTGAGCGGCGTCGGGCCCGGTGGACACCGGACCTGTCACGTGACCGGCTCCGCGCTCCGTCCGGCCCGGCGGACGCCCGGTCCGGACGGCGAACGGCTCCGCGCGGGGTCGCGGGCGGAGGGGAAGGGGGACGGGTGGGGGACGACGAAGGGCTTCTCGCCGAGCGGTTCGAGGAGCACCGGGGCCGCCTGAGAGCGGTGGCCTACCGGATGCTCGGCTCGCTGAGCGAGGCCGACGACGCCGTGCAGGAGACCTGGCTCAAGCTGAGCCGGACCGACGCGAGCGGCATCAGGAACCTGGCGGCCTGGCTGACCACCGTGGCCGGCCGGGTCTGCCTGGACATGCTGCGCTCCCGCACCGCGCGTCGCGAGGAGCCGATGGACACCTACGTCCCCGATCCGGTCGTGAGTCCCCTGGACCGGGTCGATCCCGAGCAGGAGGCGCTGCTGGCCGACTCGGTCGGGCTCGCCCTGCTCGTGGTGCTGGAGACGCTGGAGCCCGCCGAGCGGCTCGCGTTCGTGCTGCACGACATGTTCGCGGTGCCCTTCGACGACATCGCGCCCGTCGTGGGCCGCTCCTCGGCCGCGACCCGGCAGCTCGCCAGCCGTGCGCGGCGCCGCGTTCAGGGAGCCGCCCCGGAGACCGAGCCGGACCTCGGCCGGCAGAAGAAGGTCCTGGACGCCTTCCTCGCGGCCTCACGCGCGGGGGACTTCGAGGCGCTGCTCGCCGTCCTCGACCCCGAGGTCGTGCTGCGCGCCGACTCCGGCGCCGTCGTCGGCGGCGCGGCCGCGTCCAAGCTGGTGCGCGGTGCCGCGACCGTCGCCCGGCAGGCCCTCGTGTTCCGGCAGTTCGCGGACTCCTCGCGGCTCGCGCTCGTCAACGGCGCGATCGGCGTGGTGACGGCGCCCGGGGGCTCGCCCCTTGCGGTCATGGGCGTCACCGTCGCCGACGGCAGGATCGCCGGGATGTACATCCTGTCCGACCCCGAGCGGCTGGCACGGCTCGACCTCTCCCCGTTCGCCGACTGACCGTCAGCCGGTGAACGGGCCGAGGCCCAGCTGGTCGCGCACCGGCACCACCGGTGCGCCGACGAGTCCCCTGCGCTGCCAGTTCGCACCGTCCACCACCAGGGTGTGGCCGGTGATGAAACGGGCGTAGGGGGAGGCCAGGAAGGTGGCCGCCCAGCCGAGTTCGCGCGGTGCGCCGACCCGCAGCGCGGGCTGGCGCGCGTCGTGCGTCCCCGCCCGGTCCAGCGCACCCCGGATGTCGGCGGTCATGTCCCCGTGCGGCATCAGCCCGGGCACCAGCCCGTTGACCTGGATGCCGTACGGTCCCCACTCCACGGCCAGGGTCTCCACCAGATTGCGCACCCCCGCCTTCGCCGCGGCGCTGTGCGCGTAGCCCGGGCCGCCGGTCCAGGCGTACGAGGCACCGACGTCGATGATCGAGCCGGGTGTGCCGGCGGCCAGATGACGGCGGCCGAACTCGCGCGTCATCAGGAAGGTTCCGGTGAGGGTGATGTCGACGACCGCCCGCCAGGCGTTCGGCGTCATGTCCTCGGCCGGCACGGGGAAGTTGGCCGCCGCGTTGTTCACCAGGACCCCGGGCAGCGGAGACCCGTCGAAGACCTCCGCGACGCGCTCCGCGTCCCGTACGTCGCACACCGCCGTCGTCACCCGGGTGCCCAGGCCGGCCAGCTCGGCCCGGGCGGTGCGCAGATGTTCCGTGCCGCGGCTCACCAGCAGCAGATCGGCGCCGAGCCGCGCGAACTCCGCGGCGATCGCCTTGCCCAGTCCGGTGCCGCCGCCGGTGACCAGGACCAGCGTGCCGTCGTACGTTCCGGGCGGCAGCGCGCTCGCGCCCAGCGGAGGAGGGAGGGGCAGGCCGCGCGGGAGTGTGTCGTCCATGGCCGCCTCGATACCCGGTGCGGCCGAAAACCTCCAGAGCCGGAGCACTCCTTGTCCCGGCCCCGTCCCCCGCGGGCGCCGCCCCGCACCGTCCCCGGGCTCCACCCACCCGGTGGCCGGTCATGTCATCGGCCCAGTTCAGGCGGTTGTTCGCGGGTCAGTAGGCTGGGGGCATGCAGGAAGACAGCGCAACAGCCACGGACCGGCTCCTGGAGCTGCGGGCCGACTGCGGTGAGTGTTTCGGGCTGTGCTGCGTCGCGCTGCCCTTCGCCCGTTCGGCCGACTTCGCGATCGACAAGGACGCCGGGAAGCCGTGCCCGAACCTGGCGGCCGACTCGCGGTGCGGGATCCACACGCGGCTGCGCCAGAAGGGCTTCACGGGCTGCACGGTGTACGACTGCTTCGGCGCCGGACAGAAGGTCTCCCAGGTCACCTTCGGCGGCCAGGACTGGCACTCCGTCCCGGCGGAGCGCGCCCGGCAGATGTTCGACGTGTTCCCGGTCGTCCGCGGACTCCACGAACTGCTCTGGTACCTGAACGAGACGCTCACGCTGCCCGCGGCCGGCCCGGTGCACGCCGACGTCCGCCGCGCGCTGGCCACCACCGAACGGCTGACCCGCCTGACCCCCGGCGAACTGGGGGAGCTGGACGTCGGCGCGCACCGGCAGGAGGTCAACGTGCTGTTGCTGCGGACCAGCGAACTGGTACGGGCGGGAGCCGGACGCGGGAAGGACGGCAGGAAGAAGGACCGCCGGGGTGCCGACCTGATGGGCGCCCGTCTCAAGGGTGCCGATCTGCGGGGCGCGGACCTGCGCGGCGCCTACCTCATCGCCGCCGACCTCACGGGCGCGGATCTGCGGGGCGCGGACCTGATCGGCGCCGACCTGCGGGACACCGATCTCACGGACGCCGACCTGACCGGGGCGTTCTTCCTGACCCAGCCCCAGGTGAACGCGGCCCGGGGCGGGTCCGGTACCAGGCTGCCGGGTTCAGTCGGCCGACCGGATCACTGGACGGTCCGGGGCTGACTCCGGTGCGGGCGCGCGCTCTTCGAGGCGCAGCCGCAGTCCTTCCGGCATCAGCGTGAGCCGCTCGGCGATCCGCAGCCGGTAGTCCGGCTCGGGGTGCAGTTCGTAGCGGCGCAGCAGCAGCCCGAGGACCAGCGTCGCCTCGTGCAGCGCGAACTGCCGGCCGATGCAGGCGCGGGCGCCGGTCCCGAACGGCTTGAAGGTGTGGCCGGGCCGGGACCGTACGGCCTGTGCGTCGAAGCGGTCCGGGTCGAAGGCCTCGGCATCGGCTCCCCAGACGTCCGGATCGCGGTGCAGCATCGCCGTCAGGACCAGGGTCCACGCTCCCGGCCGCATCGGGTGGACGCCGCCCAGCACGGTGTCCTCCCGGGCCTCGCGCGCGAAGGCGGGCGCCGTCGGCCACAGTCGCAGCGACTCGTCGAGGATCCGGCGCACGTACCGCAGCTTGGCGACCTGGTCGTAGCCGGGCCGGGGCGTGTCGCCCCAGACGCGGTCCACCTCGGCCCGGGCGCGGGCGGCGATGCCGGGGTGCCGGGAGAGGTAGTGCAGGGCGAACGAGAGCGCGCCCGAGGTCGTCTCGTGACCCGCGACCAGGAACGTGATGACCTGACGGCGGATGTTCTCGGGCGTCAGCCGCTCCCCGGTCTCGGGGTGGGCGGTCTCCAGCATGCGGTCGAGCAGGTCTCCTTCGCCGGCGGATCGACGGCGGGCCGCCACGACACCGTCGACCGTGTGGTTCAGGTACGCCATGTCCGCCGCGTTGCGCCGGGTGGCGCCGCGCAGCACCACGGGTGCCAGCGGCGCGGGGAGCACGTTGAGGCGCTGCGCGTAGGTCAGGGTGCCGACCATCGCGGTCACGAAGGGGTGCGGCCGGGAGCGCTCGAAGGAGCCGAAGTCGTGGCCGAAGCCGGTGCGGGCGATCGTCTCCAGCGTCAGCTTCGTCATGTCGGCGGGCACGTCGACCGCGCGTCCGGCGGCCCGCTCCCGGTCCCAGCGGTCGGTCAGCCGCTCGGCGACGGCCAGCATCATCGGGTGGTAGCCCTCCATGGCCTCGCGGCTGAACCCGGGGGCCAGCACGTCGTGCGCCAGTTGCCAGTTCGGCTCGTGGTTGTAGGCGGTGAACAGGCCGTCCCCGGCGACCGGCCGGAGGTTGGCCACCCCGAGTCCCACGTGCTTGGCGAACCGGGTCTCGTCCGCCAGCTCGGCCGCGAGCCGCGAGCCCCACACGAAGACGATCTCCTTGCCGAAGGCCCTGCGCCGGAAGATCGGCCCGAGCCGCCGCCCGAAGCGCATCGAATCCTGTAGCGGGGAGCGGACGTTGGAGCCGATCACGTCACCGACGACCGGGATCCGGTACGGCGGATGCGGGATGCGGTGCAGCTCCGGCCAGCCCAGCTCGGCACTGCGGAACCCCTTGGGCAGTGCGGCCCCTGTCGTCTCCGCCATCACGCGATCTCCCTTGTGCCTGCGGCCGTTCGGCTCTGTTGTACGCGGGTTCAATAGCGGATTCCAGTCTGTTCCCGTTGCTGAACCGACGTCAAGTAAGGTGCGGACATGGCCGGGAAACGGGGGGAAGGGGAGGAGCGCGCACGCCGACGGCTGAGTACCGGGGAGCGCCGGGAGCAGCTTCTGTCGGTGGGGGCGCGGCTGTTCTCGGAGAGTCCCTACGACGAGGTGTGGATCGAGCAGGTCGCGGAGATCGCCGGGGTGTCGCGCGGTCTCCTGTACCACTACTTCCCGACCAAACGGGACTTCTTCGCCGCGGTCGTGGAGCGCGAGAGCGAGCGCATGCTGCGCATGACGGCGGCGGTGCCCGGGGTCGCCGTGCGGGAGCAGCTCGGCGCCGCGCTGGACACCTTCCTGGCGTACGTGGAGACGCATGCCCACGGTTTCCGCGCCTTCCACCGCGCCGACGCCGCCGGTGACCAGGCGGTGCGCGCGGTCTACCGGCGGTCCCTGGCCGCTCAGGAGCGGCAGATCCTGGAGGCGCTGGCCGCGGACCCGGACTTCGGCCGCGCGGCCGTGGAGCGGCCCGAACTGCGGATCGCCGTGCGCGGCTGGCTCGCCTTCACCACGGCCGTGTGTCTGGAGTGGCTGCGGGGGGCGGAACTGACGCGGGAGCAGCTGCGTGATCTCTGCGCGCGGGCGCTGCTGGGCGCGATCGCTCCGTAACCCCTGAGGGTGCCGTGGGTGCGGCACGGTTGGCGTACACCCGGATCTTCGATAGGTTAGGCAAGGCTTACCTAATGGAGGTTGGGATGGGTGACCGAATGGGTGACCGTCATGTCTGGACGGCCACGCCCGCCGTGGCCGAGCGCGCCCGCTCGGTGCTCGCCGCGGCCTGGTCCTGCGCGGTGACCGCCGAGGGCGGCCGCGAGGAGCTCCTCGGCGCGCACAGCGTCACCGCGGACGGCAGGATCCTGCTGCGGGTGCCGGACGACAGCGCGCTGCTCGCCGCCGCCGTCTGCGCGCCCCGCGGCGAGCCGTCGGCCGTCCTGGAGTTCGCGGACGTCGCGCCGGTCCCGGTGCGTCGCCGGATCCGCACCCGCCTCTGGATGGCCGGCCGGCTCGTGGTGGGGGAGGGGCATCTGGGGTTCCAGGCCTCGCGTGCCGTGCTGCGTGACGCGTCCGGCGCCGTCGTGGTCGACCTCGACGAGTTCGCCGACGCCGGCCCCGATCCGCTGGCCACGGCCGAGGCCGCTCTGCTCACCCACCTCGCCGACACGCACCCCGACGCCGTCGAGCGGCTGACCCGCCTCGTCGAGCCGGAGAGCCTGCACGGCGCGGTCCGCGTCCAGCCGCTCGCCGTCGACCGGCACGGCCTGACCCTGCGCATCGAGCGGGCACGGGGCGACGGAGACGTGCGACTGCCCTTCCACGCGCCGGCCGACGACGTCTCCCAGCTCACCGAGCGGATGCACGCGCTGCTCACGCAGGCGAGCTCCACCGCCTGCCCCCGCGCGCTACAGCGGCAGCGCGCAGACGGCGACGGGTGACGCGAACGGCTCGCCCGCGCGCCGCAGGCCACCGCTCCCGGCGTCGACATGGAAGACGCTGACCGTGCCGGAGCGCTGATTCGCGGCGAACAGCAGCCGCTCGTCGGGCGAGAAGGCGATCTGGCGCGGGAAGTCGCCGCCGACCGGCACCGTGTCCAGGAGCCTCAGGCGCGCGCCGTCCGCCTCGACCGCGTAGCGCGTCAGACAGTTGGCGCCGCGATTGGCCAGGAAGGCGTACGCGCCGTCCGACGTCACCAGGAACTGCGCCGGGTAGTTGGTGCCCGTCCCCGTGCCCGTGGACTGCGCCTTCCCCACGGTGACGCGCCCGCTCGTCCGGTCGTACCCGCAGACCACGACCGTGTTGTCCACCTCGTTGGCGAGATAGGCGAAGCGGCCGCCGGGGTGGAAGGTGAGGTGGCGCGGACCCGCGCCCGGACGGGTGTGCGCCTGGGACACCTCGGCGAGAGTGCCCTCGGACGGGTCCAGGCGGTAGGTGTAGACGGTGTCGGTACCCAGGTCCACGGCGAGGACGTGGCTGCCGTCCGGGCCGGTGATGAACTGGTGGGCGTGCGGTCCCTGCTGGCCGGGGCCGGGAGCCGGGCGGGTGTGCTTGACCAGCGCCGTGCGTTCACCGAGCGCGCCCGAGGCGTCGATGGGGTGCACGGCCACACTGCCCGAGCCGTAGTTGGCGCTCAGCAGCCAGTGCCCGCTCGGGTGCACCGACAGGTGGCAGGGGCCCGAGCCGCCGGTGCTCCGGGTGCCGAGCACCTTGTCGCCCGCGAGGCGTACGGCCGTCACCCCGCCCTCGGGCCGCTCGTCGACGGCGTACAGGGTGCGGCCGTCCGGATGCACGGCCAGGTACGAGGGGTCGGCGACGCCGGTCACCGTGCCGGTGGCGGTGATGGCGCCGGTGCCGGAGTCGTACGTGGCCAGTCCGATCCCCTTCCCGCCGCCGTCGACCGAGGTGTACGTGCCGATGAACAGGGGACGGACGGCGGGGGCGGCCGAGCGGCGGGTCGGGGGCGAGCCGACGGTGGGCGCTGCCTCGGCTCGCGCTGCCTCGGCGCGGGGGGCCGCGGGCGCGGGCAGTGCCGTCGCCGCGACGGCTCCCGTCAGCGCCCCGACGAACCGGCGCCTGCTCCAGCCGCCGCCCGCGCCACGCTCGGGTTCTGCACCACTGCTCATGCCTGCACCTCGGGTGTCGGTTGCCTCAGCCGTGACACCCACCATGGCGTGCGACACCCGCGCGGCGCAAAGGCGGCGCCTGCGGGTGCGCGCCGCGCACCCGCACCGCTTCCTACCAGTCACCGTCCGTGACCGGTTTGCCCGGCGCGTCCCCGAGCTGGATCACCTGGTCGGGAGAGGGCGGCTGCCAGGGTTCGTGGTCGGCGCCGAGCCACTCGCCGACGGGCCGCACCGCGCCCAGCGTGTCGGTGGGGGCCACATCCCCGGCGTCCTCGTCGTAGTACTCGAACCAGGGCAGCCCGGCCCGGGTGTAGGCCGCGCGGTCCACCGGCGACGGCGGGGGAGCCTCGCCCGTGACGCGCCGCCACTCGGGAGGCGTCACGAGGTGGACGAACACACGGCCGGCCGGCTCCGGGGCCCAGGCGTCGAGGGGCCGGTCGGACGGGTGGATCTCCTGGCGCATCGAGCCGCCCACACCGAGCCCCATGGCCGGCGCGCTCCTCGCACGCCCCGCGGCGGCGGGCGCGGCCATGGGGGCCGGCACGCCGCCCGGCGCCGGGGGAGGGGCCCCGTAGCCGGACATCAGCGCGGCCGACCGGCTGATCTCGGCCCGGCGCCGCTCCTGCTCGCGCCACTTCGCGAGCTCCGCCGCACGGAGCGGGAACGACTGCAGCTGGATGCCGCCCCACACCTCCTCGCCGGTCACCTGTCCCTCGACCGTGGCCCCCAGCCCGAGGGGCACGGCCACGAACTGGCGGACCTTCCCCCTGCCGGAGTTGATGCCGTCGAGCCAGGGCTGACGCGGCAGCACCACGTGGTTCTGCGGGGTCAGGGACAGCCGGGGGCTCCACGGCTCGCCGGAGATCGCGCAGACCTTGCCCACCCCGACCTGCAACGCGGCCGGTTCCGCCGAACCCGCGAAGCTCAGCCACATCGCCTCGCGCAGATGGACCGGCAGCATCACACCGCCCCGCGCACGCCACTCGGCGGGCACCGTGTCCGCGTGGTCCTCGACGCGGCGCAGGGGGAACTCTCCGAGGCCGGGCGGCAGTCCGTGCGTACCCGTCTCGGGCAGGCGCAGCGTCCGCATGAAGCGGACGCGCACACCCCCCGGCAGCAGCAGCGAGTTCTCCTCGATCCGTACGGTGCCCTCGGTCATCCGCGCTCCCCCTGGTCGTCGGCGCCGCACCTCCCCGGCGTGGCACGGGCCTTTCACATAGAACGCCGCGAGGCCGCCGGACGGTTCCGGTTCCGGCGCGGCGGCAGCGGGACGCGCAATCGGTCGCGCAGACGCGTGAGGTGCGGGCGGCGTTCGCGCTGTTCACGCGCGCCGCGGTCGAGTTCCTCCATCAGGCGCCGTGACCGGTGCTCGGTGTCGAGCTCGTCCAGGATGCGGTTGACCTCCGTGAGGACGGCGCCGTGCAGATGCCACTGACGGGCGTCCCGCTGGACCCCGTCGAGCAGCAGCTGGGCGAGTTTGTCGCGGGTCGCCGACGCCGTGGTCAGCTCCGCGGCGAGCCGGGTCTCCGCCGACTCGGCGTTGTGGCTGACGTCCGTGGTCACCAGGACGGCGAAACTCACCACGGCGTCGGCGACTTCGCTCAGCAGTTGTTCCAGCACCGCACCCACCTGCGGTTCGAACAGGGGCTCGGGATCGCGCTCCTTGGCCAGGTCGGTGAGGGTGCGCGCGAGCACCCGCAGCACCACCGTGCAGATCTCCAGCGTGTCGAGTCCGGTGCGCAGCACGATCCGGTGCAGCAGGCCCTCACGGACGCGGGGATTGAGTTTCAGGCTGTCCTCGGCCTGCCGGAGTGCCGCGTCCACCCCGACGATGTCGTGGTCCAGGCGCCGTGCCTCGTGCAGCCGTGCGGTGGCGTGCTCCACGGGGGTGCGGCCCGCCGCCTCCTCCCCCATGCGCAGCATCAACTGGCGTACGCGCCGAGCCAGGTCCTCGATGGACTGGCCGGCCGCGCCCACCCACACCGGGGGAGCGAACAGCAGGTTGCAGCCGAGCCCGACCACCGCGCCGATCAGCGTCTCCAGGACCCTGGCCCAGGCCGTGTCCCCGACCCGGGTCACGCCGAGGACGAGCATGGCGCTGATCGCCACCTCGGGCACGAACTCGCTGACCCGGACCAGATGGCCGACGGCCAGTGAGGCGAGGATGAGCAGCGCCAGGCTCCACCAGGTCAGCCCCACGAGCAGGCTGAAGCCGATGGCGACCATGACGCCGGCCACCACGGAGTTCACCCGGCGGATGCCGGTGGTGAGGGTGGAGTAGAGCGTGACCTGTACGACGAGGAGCGCGGTCAGCGGGGCGGTGAGCGGCGCGGGCTCGGGGCTGAGCCGGACCGCGATCACATACGCGATGCTCGCCGCCGCGGCCGACCGTACCGACTGGACGACCACGGGTTCCTGGTGCCACTTCCGGAACTGTGGCCCCACCACGGCCCACACACCACGTACGTCTCGCATCCTTGGCCTTTTCCCCTTTCGCCCCTGTACCGAACGTGCTGATCGAGGGCCGTAACTGTCCGCATTGAGGCCAAATTTGTCCTCGCCCGGCCCCTTCCCTGATCTGCCCCGCCGACGCACCGAAGATCGACACGCGGGGGTCAGCGATGCGCCGCCTCGCGCGCCCTCCCTTTCACGGGGTGGGCCCCTTCATCGGGTGGGCGCCTTCATCGGGCGGAGGCGGCGCGTCCGCGGGACCGGTAGCCGGCCACCTTGGCGAGGTTGCCGCAGCGGTCCATGGAGCACCAGCGGCGCCGGCGGGCCTGGGAGTCGTCGAGGAAGAGCAGTGAGCATGTGGGGTTCTCGCACTCCTTGATCCTTCCCAGCAGGGGGCCACCGATCAGGAGGACGGCGTCCCTGGCCACGGTCGCGAGGGCCGCGGGGCCGGGACGCGCGGCCGTCCAGCACAGGACCGGGCGCGGTCCGTCGTACGGGTCGGCGAACTGGGGCGCGAGATCGGGCAGGGCCGCCGCTTCGTTCACCCGCGTGACGTCGTCCGGGTCCGGGGTCTGTTCGAGCATCGCGGCCCGCACGAGGCGGTACACGGCCTCGCGCAGCGTGCGGGCGCCGCCGAGGTCCGCCTCGCTGATCCGCACCGGCCCGTCGTCCGCTCCCGTGTGCAGACCCGCCTCGGTGATCCAGCGGGCGAGGGCCTCGGGGTCCGGGAGCCGTTCGAGCGGCGTGGTGTGCCGTTTGCCGAGCGTGGCGACGAAGTTCAGGGCGGGGCGGCCGCCGAGGAAGGGGAACGCCGTCTGCGGCTCGGGGGCGGAGGCGGGGGCTGCGGGCATGGCCCGAGTCTAACGCCTTGACACCAGTTCATGAGGTGTCGCAGAGTGACACCACTTCAACCGGTGTCACGGTACGCGCCCGCCCGGCGCGGGGTGCTCCGGTACGTCCCGATTTCCCGAGGGAGCAGGTGCGGTATGCGTGCGGTGCGGATCGACGAGTTCGGCGGGCCCGAGGTGTTGGTCCCGGTGGAGGTGCCGGACCCGGTCGCGGGCCCCGGTCAGGTGCTGGTTCGGGTCGCGGCGGCCGGGGTGAACCGGGCGGACGCGCTCGTGCGGGCCGGGGTGTACCACCGGGCAGGACGGCCGCCGCTGATCCCGGGCGTCGAGGCGTCCGGCGTCGTGGAGGCCGTGGGGGAGGGGGTGACCGGGGTCCGGGCCGGACAGCGGGTCATGGCCCTGGACGGGGTGAACGCACCTGGTTTCTACGCCGAGTTGGTCGTCGTACCGGCCGAGCGGGTGACCGTGCTCCCGGAGGGCGTCGAGCTGACGCAGGCCGCCACCCTGCCCGTGGCGTGGCTGTCCGCCTGGTACTGCCTGCTCCGGCTGGCCGAGGTGACCGAGGGCGACACCGTCCTGGTGAAGGCCGCGGCGAGCGGGGTCGGCAGCGCGGCCGTGCAGATCGCGGCCGGAGCCGGCGCCCGTGTCATCGCGTCGGCGGGTTCACCGGAGAAGACCGCGTGGGCGGCCGGGTTCGGTGCGCAGGACACCCTCGACACCTCCGCGCACCCCGACGACGCCGAGGTGGACGAGGTGTTGCGGCTGACCGGTGGGCGCGGTGCGGACATCGTCCTCGACACCGTCGGCGGCCCCGCCTTCGGGCGGAGTCTGCGCGAGGTCGGCCACGGCGGGCGGGTGGTCGCCCTCGCCAACGTGGCCCTGGAGCCGAGCGTCGTCGACACCCGCGACTTCTATCCGAAGAACGCGTCGATCCTCGGCTTCCAGCTCACCAACCTCCAGATCCATGGCTACGACCCGCGCGCGGACCTGCGGGAACTCGCCGAACGGGTGGCGGCGGGCCGGTACCGGGTGCCGGTCGAGGCGGTGTTCCCCCTGGAGCGGGCACGCGCCGCGCACGAGCGTCTGGAGCGGCGGGAGCACCGCGGCAAGATCGTGCTCACCGTCGAGGGCGGGGCGTGACTCCGGGCGGGCGCGTGGGCCGGTCGGGGCATGCCCCCGGCCGGTGCCCGGTACCGGTCGGGATCGGCCGGGCGGGGGTGGCCGTCCGGGACGGACTCGGCCGTGTCGGCGGTCGTCCCGGACGCGTGCACGCGAGGCGCTGATCCTGCCAGGTCCTAGGCGGATTCCGGCGGCCGGGTGCGGAGGCCGTCGGCGACGAGGTCGAGGATCCGCGCGGCCCGTTCCTGGCTGCCGGCCCCCGGGGGGATCCGCCACAGCACACTGAGCTGAAGGAGGACGTCCTCCGGGTCCGTCCCCGGCTTCAGCGTGCCCTCGGCGGCGCCCGCGTCGAGCAGGGCGGTGATCGCGCCGAGGAAGGGTTCGTAGTGCTCGTCGTCGAGGCCGCCGTTGGTCGCGGCGTGGATCACCTCGGCCACTCCGTACTTGAGCTGGCCGTACCGGGCGACCTCCTCGAACCAGCCGCGCAGGGCCGCGAGCGGCGGGAGCGAGCCGGCCAGGGTGTGGGCGAGGTCGATGAGCTTCTGGATCTCCTGGTGGTAGAGCTCGACGACGAGGGCCTCCCGGGTCGGGAAGTGCCGGTACAGGGTTCCGACGCCCACCCCGGCCTGCTTGGCGATGGAGGTCATGGAGGCGCTGGTGGAGGCCGAGAACGCCTCGGTGGCGGCGGCCAGGATGCGCGCCCGGTTGCTGCGGGCGTCGGAACGCGTCGGCTTCGGTGGCAGCGAGTTCACGGGTGTCAGTGGTCCGTTCGGGTGCGGATTGCGAAACGGAAGGGCTTCCGGTACGTTCGAAGCCGTAACGGAGGGGCTTCCGTTTCATTTTCCCACACCCACCTGACGAAGCGGAGAACGGCCATGGCCGAAGTGGTTCTGGTGACCGGTGGCAGCGGCTACATCGCCGGCTGGTGCATCGCCGAGCTGCTGCGCGGCGGCTACGAAGTGCGCACGACCGTACGGGACGAGGGGAAGAGGCAGGCCGTCGTCGACGCCGTGTCGACCGTCGTGGATCCCGCCGGCCGCCTCGGCTTCGCCGTCGCGGACCTCACGGCGGACGAGGGCTGGGACGCCGCGGTCAAGGGCGTCGACCGCGTACTGCACGTCGCCTCCCCGCTCGGCGGCGCCGCCCCGGGAAACCCGGACGCGCTCATCGCCCCGGCCCGCGACGGCGCGCTGCGGGTGCTGCGCGCCGCGACCCGGGCCGGGGTCGGACGCGTGGTGATGACCTCGGCGGCGAACGCCGCGAGCCCGTCGTCCTACGCGACGGAGGGCGTGACCGACGAGACGCTGTGGACCGACCCCGACGACCCCACCCTGATCCCCTACCGCCGCGCGAAAACGCTCGCCGAGCGGGCGGCGTGGGACTTCGTGGACAGCCACCCGGGCCCCACCGAACTGACCACCGTGCTCCCCGGCGCCGTGTTCGGACCCATCCTCACGACGGCCAACATCGGTTCCGTCGGCATCGTCGGACGCATGGTCTCCGGCGCCATGTCCGGCATCCCGCGGATCGGACTGGAGATCGTGGACGTCCGTGATCTCGTCGACGTCCACATCCGGGCGATGACGTCGCCGGACGCGGCCGGTCAACGCTTCCTCGCCACCGGGGAGTTCACCTGGATGACGGAGATGGCCCGCATCCTGCGCGACGGCCTCGGCGCCGACGGCCGCCGGGTCTCCACCCGGCAGGTCCCGGACTTCGCGGTCCGGCTCGCGGCCCGGTTCCGGGACCCGTCGCTGCGCGAGATCACGCCGGCCCTCGGTCGCCGCAACCGCCACAGCACGGACAAGGCGGCGCGGGTCCTCGGCTGGCAGCCCCGGCCCGCCCGCGAGGCCGTACTCGACTGCGCCAGAAGCCTCATCGAGCACGGCGCCGTCGAACACGTCCGGGCGTAGGTGCCGGGCCGGGCCGGCCGTCCGGCGGAGGCGAGGACGCCCGTGGTGTCACGTGGGCGCGATCCCCGCCGCGATTCCGGTGCCGGGGTCGCCGACGAACCGCGGTCCGCGGCCCGAGGCCGGCGTGCGGACTCGGCTCATCCCGCCGTACCGTGCGGCTGACCGGATCCGGGGGCCGGTCCCTGGTCGGCGAGCCGCTCGTAGAGCCAGGCGCACGCCCGGGCCTCGTCGGTGAACCGTTCGAAGACCTCTCGCCGTCCCCGCTCGTGGACGCCCACCAGCCACTCCCCGTCACGTTCTTCGAGGAAGTAGCGGTCCGCCGCGCGATGCTCGCCGGGGCAGTCCGGGATCTCGTAGTACGCGGAGGGGACCCCGGCCGCACGCAGGGCCTGGCACAGCTCGAACCGGTCCATGGCGTCAAGTCCTTCATCAGGGCCGAAGCCCGGCCCGGAGACGACCGGGCCCGGCTTCGGCGGGATCCTGCGTGGTGGCCCGAGGGCGGGACTAGTACCTGTTGACCCGTGCCAGGGTGCCGTTGCGCACCAGGTCGCCCACCGTGGTCCGCGGGATGCCGGGACAGAACTGGCTCGACGTCACGTACTGGACGCCGAGGCCCGGCTGCTCGAACCCGGGGGCGGTCTTCCCCGCGCACACCGTCACGCTCTTGCGCACCTTGTACACGTGGTAGTCGTACGGGTAGCGCGGGTCCATGGTGTTGAGGCTCGACGGCGGGATCGACCGCTTCCCGTACTTGGTGCCCACGGGGGCGAGGAACCGGCCCGCCTCGGCGCCGAAACGGTCCACCTTCTGGCCCACGCGGAGCTTGTAGGGAGCGGCGAGCACCGTCTGGTTCCTGTGCGTGTAACCGTCGTCCGGCGGGTAACGCCAGTCGCCCTGGCCCGAGTCGGCGGAGGGGTCCCACCACCGGTCCAGGAAGCGCACGGCCGTGAGGCCGCCGAGCCGGTCGTACCTGTACAGGATGTGTCCCAGGGCTCCCTGGGTCGGCAGCCAACGGGGGCCCAGCCGCCAGTCACCGCAGAAGAAGTACGGGCGCAGCGCGGGTACGAGGGGAGCGGGCACCAGCCCCCTGCACACCCGCGGCTGGACCGACCCGCCGAGTACGGCCTTCCGCTGGGCGGAGGAACCCGCCGACGCGGGCGCCGGGTTGACGGGCCAGGCGTGCGTGCCGGCACCGGGACGGCCGCCGTCCCTGTCCGCGGGCACCGCGGACGACGAGACGGAGGCGCCCATCACCAGGGAACCGGCCAGGCCTCCCACCGCCGCCAGACTCGCACACCAATGTGACGATCTCACCAAACCTCCTGCGGGAACGGGTGTCCGGAGCACACCGCCGCGCACCCTGGGAGGGCGTCGTGGGGCCTACCGGAATGTCGGGACTCACACAAGCCAAAGCGGTCCGACCGAGCGAGCGGACGTGCCGAAGCGCGTCCGAACGGGTCCGGGCTTCATCCCGTTGCTTCATCCATGCCGACCCGTCCGGCTCTACGGAGCCGTGCGGGAGCGGCAAGTCCGCTCCCGCACCGGCCGGTGCGGGCGGAGGCGGGACGATCCGGTCCAGGGGCGGTGGGGCCGGGCGGCAGCTCCCCGCGCCGCACACCTCAGGGCACGGGGACGGCGGTGGGGGGCCACACCCCCGGCGCCAGCACGCCGAGCACGTAGGCGCGGGCGACCAGTTCCGTACGGTTGGCGGCTCCCCAGCGCTCGGACAGGCGCCGCAGGTGGTAGTTGACGCCGTCCACGGTCAGGCCCGTGTCCCGGGCGGCCCGCGCCGTGGTCGCGCCCCCCGCGAGCAGTTCCAGCACACGCGCCTCGGCCGTGGAGGCCCACCGCCCGGGCGGCCGCCGTGCGTCGGGGCACTCGCCGAGCACCCGTACCGTCACCAGCAGCGCGGTGCTCGCCTCCGTGGAGTCGCTGACCGGGTCCGCGGTCAGTTCACCGGCGCGCCGGGTGCCGTCGGCCGCGTCCCAGCGCACCGCCACCGGATAGCGCGAGCGATGGCGCAGTCGCAGTGCCTGCGCGATCCGCTCGATCTGGAGGGGCTCCTGCGGGCGGAAGAGTTCCAGCACGTCTCGTCCCCGCAGACCGCTCGGCGTAGGGCCCCACTCCGTCGCCATCGCGGGATTGGCCAGGACGATGGCCCCGTACACGTCGCAGACCGCGACCGGCATCGGGATGCGGTCGAACAGGGTCATCGCCCGGTTGCGCCACACCACCGCGTCCATCCGCGCCTCCTGCCATCCCGGTCGGGCCGTGGCAAGCACCTCGCGGCCCCGGTGACTACACAATCATGCAGTGATCCGGTGCGGTCGCGCCGGGTGCCGGGACCAAGCTGGACGGGCAGGACCTCCGTACCGCGAAAGGCAGTTGTCGCGCCATGCCCCCCACCGCGCACCCGCAGCCCACCGAGCCGCAGCCCACCGACCGGCAGGCCGCCGACCTGTGGCCCACGGATTCCCCCTCCGGCGTACCGGTCGTCGACATCTCCGAGTTCGGCCCCGGCCGTACCCCGCTCCAGCAGATGATGGGCCTGATGCGCCGTCATGGTCCCGTGCTCGTACGGCGGTTGCACGGCCGGGACGCGCTGTTCGTGAGCGACCTGGACCTGGTCACCGACCTGGCGGACGAGACGCGCTTCGCCAAGGCGGTCGGGCCCGCGCTGGAGAACGTCCGGGAGTTCGCCGCCGACGGCCTCTTCACCGCGTACAACGACGAGCCGAACTGGGCCAAGGCGCACGACATCCTGATGCCCGCCTTCGCGCTCGGCTCGATGCGCACCTACCACCCCGTGATGCTGCGCGTGGCACGCCGGCTGATCGAGTCCTGGGACCGCGGAGCCCGCGACGGGCGGCCCGTGAACGTCCCCGACGACATGACCCGGATGACGCTCGACACCATCGGACTCGCCGGGTTCGGCTACGACTTCGGCTCCTTCGGCCGCGACGAACCGCACCCCTTCGTGGAGTCCATGGTCCGCTGTCTGGAGTGGAGCATGAACCGGCTGAGCAGGACACCGGGCAGCGACCACGCGGCGGCGGACGCGGCGTTCCGCACGGACGCGGACCACCTCGCGCGGGTCGTCGACGACGTGATCGCCGCCCGGGTCGCCGCCGGACGGGGCACGACCGGGCGCGACGAGGCCGACGATCTCCTCGGGCTGATGCTCACCGCCGAGCACCCGGCCGACGGCACCACGCTCGACACCGCCAACATCCGCAACCAGGTGATCACCTTCCTGATCGCCGGACACGAGACCACCTCCGGCGCGATGTCCTTCGCGCTCCACCACCTGACCAAGCACCCCGCCGTGCTCCACCTCGTACAACGTGAGGCCGACGCGCTCTGGGGCGACACGGCGGACCCCGAGCCCACGTTCGACGAGATCGGGCGCCTCACCTACACCCGACAGGTCCTGAACGAGGCGCTGCGGCTGTGGCCGACCGCCGCCGCGTTCAGCCGGCACGCCCGCGAGGACACGCTGCTCGGCGGCCGCATCCCGGTGCGGGCCGGTCAGCCGGTCACCGTGTTGGCGCCGATGCTGCACCGTCAACCGGTGTGGGGCGACAACCCCGAGCTGTTCGACCCCGACCGGTTCACCCCGGAGGCGGAGGCCACGCGCCCACCGCACGCCTTCAAGCCGTTCGGCACCGGTGAACGCGCCTGCATCGGGCGGCAGTTCGCGCTGCACGAGGCGACCATGCTGCTGGCCATGCTCGTCCACCGTTACCGGCTGCACGACCACGCCGACTACGCGCTGACGGTCAAGGAGACGCTCACCCTCAAGCCCGACGGATTCACCCTCGCCCTCACCCCGCGCACCGCAGCGGACCGCGTCCACCCGCCACTGCCCGGCGTCATCCCGACCCCCGGACGGACCCCGGCCGACGCACGGTCCCTGCCCGCCCGGGTGCACCCCGGCACCCGCGTTCTCTTCCTGCACGGCAGCAACTACGGCACCTGCCGCGAGTTCGCCGCCTCGCTCGCCGAGGAGGCCGCCGCGATCGGCTGCGCGACCGAGGTGGCACCCCTGGACGCGTACGCCGGCGGCCTGCCCACCGACCGGGCCGTCGTCATCACCGCCGCGTCCTACAACGGCCGGCCCACCGACGACGCCACCGCCTTCGAGGCCTGGCTCCAGGCGGATCCGCAGGCCGCCGGAGTGACGTACGCCGTCCTCGGTGTCGGCGACCGCAACTGGGCCGCCACCTACCAGCACGTTCCCACACGCATCGACGAACGCCTCGCGGAACGCGGCGGCACCCGGCTCCTGGAGCGCACGGCGGCCGACGCCTCGGGCGACCTCACCGGCACGGTCCGCGCCTTCACCGCCCGGCTGCGCACCGCCCTCCTGGAGCGCCACGGCGACCCGCGCGCCACACCCCCCACGGACGCGGCGGAGCCCACGACGGCGTACGAGGTCCGCGCCTTGACCGGCGGCCCGCTGGACGCCCTCGCCGCACGCCACGGCCTGGTCCCCATGACCGTCACCGACGCGTACGACCTCACCGCGCCCGGGTACCCGCGCACCAAGCGCTTCGTCCGCCTGGCCCTGCCGGAGGGCACCTCCTACCGCAGCGGAGACCACCTCACGGTGCTCCCCGTCAACGACCCGGTCCTCGTCGCGCGGACCGCCACCGCCCTCGGCCTCGACCTGGACACGCTCCTCGACATCCGGGCCGGCCGCACCCACCGCGACGGCCCGGTGGTGGACCGTCCCGTGACGGCCCGTCATCTCCTCACCCACCAGGTCGAGTTGCAGACGCGTCCGACCGCCCGCCAGCTGTCCGCCCTCGCCGCGGCCAACCCGTGCCCGCCGGAACGCGCCGCTCTCGCGGCCCTCGCCGCGGCCTCCGGGACACCGGCGGCCGACCCCCGGACCCTGACCGAGGTGATCGAGGCACACCCCGCCCTGCGCGGCGCGCTCGGCTGGCCCGCGCTGCTCGACCTCCTCACCCCGCTGCGCCCCCGCTCCTACTCGGTCTCCTCCTCGCCGGTCACGGATCCGGCCCATGCCGACCTGATGGTCTCCCTGCTGGAGGCGCCGGCACGCTCGGGCGGGGGCACGTACACAGGGGTCGGCTCCGGCTACCTGAACGCCGTCAAGCCCGGCGACACCGTGCTCGCCCGTGTCCAGCCGTGCCGGGAGGCCTTCCGGATCGACGGCTCGGCACCGGCCGTCATGATCGCGGCGGGCACCGGACTCGCCCCGTTCCGTGCGGCCGTCGCCGACCGCCTCGCCCGGCTGGGGGCGGGCGAACAGCTTCCGCCCGCGCTCTGCTACTTCGGCTGCGACGCCCCGGACGCCGACTATCTGCACGCCGGGGAGCTCCGGGCCGCCGAGGCCGCCGGAGCGGTCTCCCTGCGCCCGGCCTTCAGCACGGCCCCCGCCGGGGGCGCCGGCTTCGTGCAGCACCGGATCGCCGCCGAGGCGGACGAGGTGTGGGACCTGCTGGAGTCCGGGGCCCGGGTGTACGTGTGCGGCGACGGCTCACGCATGGCACCGGGCGTGCGGAGCGCCTTCCGGGCCCTGTACGCGGAGCGGGCCCCCGGCGAGGACGCGGAACGCTGGCTCGACGGCCTGATCACCCAGGGGCGTTACGTCGAGGACGTGTACACGGCCCGGTAGACACGTCGTCCGCCGGACGCCGAACGCCCTTCGATGTGGGGGTGGTGGCCGCGCGAGGCGGTCACCACCGGCTTCCGGCACGACGCGGGTCCGGAGAGCGGGCGGGCACCTGGTGCCGGAACGCCGCGGCACCTTCGTGGCGCGCATCCCGCGCCGCGGCCGTCCGGGGCGGGACGCAGACCTCCGGGCGGCCCCGGACGGCGCCGGAGGCCGGCGGCGGGGTACGCGGCGCGAGCAGGCCGGTCCCCTCGGTGAGGGTCTCCGGCGACGGCGCGAAGCACCAGGTGATCCCGCCCGGTTCACATGACCTTCGACGACACCGGGACGGCGTCAGCTCCTCGGCTCGGCGGACGGCACCGGCGTCAGCAGACCTCGTGCCCGGACGGCGGGGAGGGACAGGGTGCGATAACCCACGCTCTCGAACAGCACCGTGATCCTGTTCCCCTCCTCGCTCATCACCTCGCCCTCGCCCCACGCGGTGTGTCCCACCCGCGTTCCGGGCGGATAGGCGCCGTCGGCCGCCACGGGTCCGAGCGGGGCGGGGCCGGTACCGGAAAGGATGTCTCCGGTCCGGACGGGGGCCTCCTTCACCTCCTGTGTACGGGCGCACGTGTCGCAGCCCGCGCAGCCGCCCTCTGCCAGTGCCTCGCCGAAGTACCCGAGCATGTGGCGCCGGCGACAGCCGTTCGTCTCCGCGTACGCCCGCATCATCTCCACCCGGGAACGCTCCAGATCGACACGGGAGGCGGCGATCCGCATCGCCTCGCGGACGCAGACGTCCCGCCGCGCCCCGGGCACCGCCCGAACGCCGCCGCGTTTGCGCGTCGTCACGGCTCCGGCCTCCTCCAGCAGGTGCAGCATCGACGTCAGCGGCGTCTGGGACAGCCCGGTACGTTCGCGCAGCCCGGTCGCCGTGACCGGTTCCGGATGCTCGCGCACCGCGTCGATCAGCCCGCCCAGCGCCTCCGGGTCGGGGTGCGCGCCCGTCCGGAACCGCTGCACGCCTAGGTCCTCGGGCCGGTACGCGAGGATCGCCTTCGACGGTTTTCCGTCGCGGCCCGCCCGTCCGATCTCCTGGTAGTAGGTGTCGAGGGAACCCGGCACCGACGCGTGCAGCACGAAGCGGATGTCCGGCTTGTCGATGCCCATCCCGAACGCGGAAGTGGCGACGACCACGTCGAGTCCGCCCTCCTGGAAGCGGTCATGGGTCCGGGAGCGCTCAGCCGCCGGCAGCCCCGCGTGGTAGGCGGCGCTGTCGAATCCGAGCGCCGACAGTTCCTGCGCGTACTCCTCGGCCTCCCGCCGCGTTCCCGCGTAGACGATGCCCGGTTTGGCCTCGGCCGCCGCCCGTTCCACCACCCACCGCCGCTTCCCCGCGTTCTCCCGGTGCCGTACGACCTCCAGCGTGATGTTGCGGCGGTCGAACCCCGCGACCACCTCGTACGCGTCGCGCATGCCGAGCCGCTCCACGATGTCCGCCCGTACGGGGGCCGCCGCGCTCGCGGTGAGGGCGAGGAGCGGGGGCCGGCCGATGCGTTCGCGGACATGGCCCAGGGAGAGGTAGTCGGGCCGGAAGTCGTATCCCCACGAGGACACGCAGTGCGCCTCGTCGACCACCATCAGCGCGGGAGCGGCCGCGGCGATCTGCTCCACCACCTCGTCCTTCGCGAGCTGCTCGGGCGAGACGAACAGGAAGTCCAGGCCGCCTTCGCGTACGCGCTCCCAGACGGCCTCGTTGTCCCGTGCGCGCTGCGCGGAGTTGACGGCGAAGGCGCCGGACCCCTCGATACGGGCGAGATGGGCGACCTGGTCCCGCTGGAGCGCGATCAGGGGCGAGACCACGACGATCGGCCCCTCCAGCAGCACACCCGGCACCTGGTACACGGCCGACTTCCCCGCACCCGTCGGCATCACCACGATGGTGTCGCGCCCCGCCATCACGGCTGTCATGGCGTCGAGTTGCGACGGACGCAGGCTCTCCCAGCCGAACACCTCACGGGCGCAGCGGCGCAGGCGTCGCCTGAGTGACCTGGTCCTGAAGTATCCGACCTTGACACGCATGGCACTCCTGACGCCGCTCTCCAGTGGTGTTCGGCGCCCGTGTACCCCCGGCGGGACGAAAAACGGGCCGCTCGCGGGGGAGTTGCCGTTCCGTGTCCTCGGGCACGACGGGCCGGCGTCCGCCGGACGGCGCGTTGGCTGACGGCGGCAGCGGCCGTGCCCCCGCCGCGCGGCCGGTCCGTTGGTCAGCGCGCCCGCGCCTCCCACACCCGGGCGGGGACCACGAGCGGCCCGCCGGTGACCGGGTCGGGGACGACGACACAGGAGAGACCGAAGACGTCCTGGACCAGTTCGGCGGTGACGACCTCGGCCGGCGGGCCCTGGGCGACGACGCGGCCCGCTTTCATGGCCACGAGGTGATCGGCGTAGCGGGCGGCCTGGTTGAGGTCGTGGAGGACGGCGACGACGGTGCGGCCGCGCTCGTGGTTGAGCCTGCGGACGAGGTCGAGGACCTCCACCTGGTGCGCGATGTCCAGGTACGTCGTCGGCTCGTCGAGGAGCAGCAGATCCGTGTCCTGGGCCAGGGCCAGGGCGATCCACACCCGCTGCCGCTGGCCCCCGGACAGTTCGTCCACCGGCCGGTCGTGGAGGTCGGCCGTGTCGGTGCGTTCCAGCGCGTCGGTGACGGCCCGCTCGTCGGCCTCCGACCACTGCTGCCACCACCTCTGGTGCGGCTGGCGGCCGCGGGCGACGAGGTCGGCGACGGTGATGCCGTCCGGCGGGGTGGGGGACTGCGGCAGGACCCCGATGGTCCGCGCGATCTGGCGGGCGGGGACCCGGGCGAGCTCGGCGCCGTCCAGCAGGACGGCACCCCCGCGCGGTTTCAGGAGGCGGCCCAGCGCCCGCAGGACCGTGGACTTGCCGCAGGCGTTCGGACCGACGACGACCGTGACCCGGCCGTCGGGTATCTCCAGGTCCAGCCCCTCGACGACGGTGCGGTCCTCGTAGGCCAGGGTCAGGTCGTGGGCCGACAGGCGGCTGACGGGCGGACGGCTCATGAGGAGATGCCTCCGGTACGGCTGCGGGTACGGACGATGAGCCACATCAGGTACGGGGCGCCCACCGCGGCGGTGAGAACGCCGACGGGCAGCTCGATCGGGGAGAACAGACGGCGGGCCAGCAGGTCCGCGACCACGACGACCAGCGCGCCGGCCAACGCCGAGGACAGCAGCGGGATCTGCGCCGTGCGCGTGAGCCGGCGCGCGATCTGCGGGGCGAGCAGCGCGACGAAGTCGACCGGTCCCGCGGCGCCGGTCGCCACCGACGCGAGGACGACGCCGAACGCGGTCAGACCGAGACGGACCCGGTCCAGACGCACACCGAGGGCGGTGGCCGTGTCGTCGTCGAAGGACGCGCCGCGCTGGGCGCGCGCCGCCCACAGCGCCACCGGGACGCCGATCAGCAGCACGAGCGCGAGGGGGCGCGCCTCCTCGTAGCCGCGGCCGTTGAGGGACCCGGTCAGCCACACCTTGGCCTGCTGGGCCACCAGATAGTCGCCCTTGGTGAGGAACAGCTGCGTCAGCGAGCCGAGCGCGACCGACACGCCGATGCCGACCAGCACGAAGCGTGAGGAGTTGAGCCCGCCCCGCCACGCGAAGGCGTACACCAGCAGGGCCGCCGCGACACCGCCGGCGACGGAGACGTACGGCAGCGCGCCCTGGCCGACGGCGCCGAAGCTCATCGCGGCGACGGTCGCCGCGCCCGCGCCGTGCGTGACGCCGATGACGTCGGGACTGGCCAGCGGATTGCGCGCGACGGTCTGCACCAGCGCGCCCGCCACGCCGAACGCGGCCCCCGCCAGCAGCCCGACGACCAGTCGCGGCAGGCGCAGGGTGCCCACCACCAGCTCGTCGGGGCTCGGCCGTCCCAACAGCACGCGGACGACCTCCTCCGGTGCGACGAAGGACTCGCCGACGCACAGGTAGGCCACCACCGCGCAGGCGAGCAGTGCCGCGAGCGCCGTCGCGACCACGACCGCCCTGCGGTGCACGAGGAAGCTGGCGCGTCCCCCGCGCAGGACGGCGTACCCGGCGGGACGTACGGCCGCCCGGCCTCCGACGGTCCCGGTGCGCTTCACGGGGCTCATGGGGTGTGCCCGGTCCGCGGGGCTCACGCGGGCACCACCGCGCGGCGCCGCACCAGCGCGATCAGGAACGGCACGCCGATCAGGGCGGTCATGACGGCCACCGGTACCTCCGAGGGCGGGAAGACGATACGGCCGAGCACGTCCGAACCGAGGATCATCACCGGCCCGAGGAGCCCGGCCACCGGCAGCACCCAGCGGTGCGCGGTGCCGACCAGGGCGCGGGCGATGTGCGGAACGGCGAGGCCGGTGAAGGCGATCGGGCCGACGGCGGCCACCGCCGCTCCCGTCAGCACGGTCGCCCCCAGCGCGCCGAGCACGCGCAGCAGACCGACGTTGTGGCCGAGGCCCTTGGCGGCGTCGTCGCCGAGCGCGAGGGCGTCGAGTCCCCGGGCCGTCGCCGCGACCAGGACAAGACCACCCAGCAGGAACGGCCAGATCTGGCCGATGACCTCGGTGCCGCGCCCGCTGAGGGAACCGACCTGCCAGAAGCGGAACTCGTCCAGGGCACGGGCGTCGGTGGTGGCGATCCCGGACACGAGCGAGGCGAGGAAGGCGTTCATGGCCGCGCCCGCGAGCGCGAGCTTGACCGGTGAGGCGCCGCCCCGGCCGCCGCTGGCGACGGCGTACACACCGACCGCCGCCAGCGCCGCGCCCGCGAACGCGAACCACACGTAGCCGTCGAGCGTGTGCACGCCGCAGAACGCGATCGCGCACACCACGCCCACCGACGCGCCCTGGCTGACACCGAGGATGCCCGGTTCCGCGATGGGGTTGCGGGTGACGCCCTGCATCACCGTCCCGGCGAGCGCGAGCGCGGCGCCCGCCAGCACGCCGATGACGGTGCGCGGCACCCGCAACGACCGCACCACCTGGGCGTCGTCGCCGGTGCCGCCGTGCAGCAGCGCCCGCACCACCTCGCCCGGTGCGATCTGACGGCTGCCCACGGCGAGGCTCAGCAGGACGGCGGCCAGCAGCATCGCCGTACAGGCCAGCAGCAGGGCGGTCCGGCGGCGGGTGGGATCGGGTGGCGACATGCGCCGCGCTCGCTCTCTGTTCTCGGACTCTGTTCTCAGGCCGTCAGGTACTTCTGGAGGTCGTCGAGCACCGCGTTCGCGGCGGTGACGCCGAGCCCCAGGTACCAGGTCTCGTCGGGCACGTCGTGGGCGTGGCCGTCCTTGACCGCCTTCAGGTTCTTCCACAGCGGGTTGGCTTGCGCCTTGCTCTTGTCCGTGGCCTTGGCGTCGCCGTAGACGCCGGTGAAGATCCAGTCGGCGTCGGCCTGGTCGATGTTCTCCGGGCTGATCTCCGCCGCCAGGTCCGCGATGTCCTGGTTCTTCGGGCGGGGGATGCCGGTGTCCTTGAGGATCGTGCCGATGAAGGAGTCGTTGGCGTAGAGCCGGATGACGCCGTCGGGCAGGTAACGGACCATCGACACGGTCGGCTTGTGGGTGCCGAGCTTGTCGCCGAGGGCCTTCGCACGCTTCTCGTACGCGGCGAGGTTCGCCTCGGCCCGCGCCGTCCTGTCCAGCGCGGCCGCGTTGAGGAGGTAGTTCTGCTTCCACGTGAAGCCGGGGCGGATCGAGAAGACGGTCGGCGCGATCTTCGACAGCTCGTCGTAGGAGGAGGCCGCGCGCAGCTGGCTGCCCAGGATCAGGTCCGGCTTGAGCGCCGCGATCGCCTCCAGGTTGAGGCTGTTGATGGTGCCGATGTTCTTCGGGTCGCCCGCGTCCTTCTTCAGGTACGACGGCAGCTCCGGCGAGCCTTCGGTCGGGGCCAGGCCGACCGGCTTCACACCGAGGGAGACAACGTTATCGAGCTCGCCGACGTCGAGCACGACCACGCGCTCGGGGCGCGCCTTGATCTCGGTGCTGCCCATCGCGTGCTTGACCGTGCGCGGCCACTGGCCCGCCTTGGCGTCCGTGCCCAGGGCGGCCGTCTTCTCCGCCGCGTCCGCGAAGTCCTTGCCGCCCTTCGCCACCGACTTGGAGTCCTTCGCGCCCGACCCGGCCCGCGCGGAGGCGCTGCCGTTCCCGTTCCCGGAGGAGTCACCGCCGCACGCCGCGAGCGACAGCGCGGCGGCGACGGCGAGAGCGACTGCGGCTGTGCCGCGGCGCCGAAGAGACATGTGACGGGCTCCTAGCTGTGATGCACGTGCGAATTATTAGGCGAGCCTAACCTTATGAGAAACCTGTGTGAAGCATGCAAGCGGGGGTGCGGGAGCCGGCCCGCGCACCCGGGAAGCCGCCGGTCCGCAGGCCACCGCGGCGCCCGGACGGCCGCGCGCACCCCGTCGCACCGCCCTGCCGCGGCGGACCCGACAGCGGATTGGTCCCGTCCGTCACCCGGGAATTGGCCCCATCGCCGGGGCGTCCGGTGCATAGGGTCAGGGCCATGACGGCAGCAGCTCCCACCACGATGAACGTCTGTGTCTTCCTCTCCGCCGCGGACCTCGACGAGCGCTACACCCGGCCGGCCCGCGAGCTGGCGGAACTGCTCGGCAAGGGCGGTCACACCCTGGTGTGGGGCGGCTCCGACACCGGCCTGATGAAGGTCGTCGCCGACGGCGTGCGGGAGACCGGAGGGCGGCTGGTGGGGGTGTCGGTCGCCTTCCTGCGCGAGTGGGCCCGGCGGGACGCCGACGAGATGGTGTTCGCCGACGATCTCGCCGAACGCAAGGCCCTGCTGCTGGCCCGCGCGGACGCGGTGGTCGTGATGGCGGGCGGCCTGGGCACCCTGGACGAGGTGACCGAGGTCCTGGAGCTGAGGAAGCACGGCCTGCACGACAAGCCCGTGGTGCTGATGAACACGGCCGGGTTCTACGACGGTCTGACGCTCCAGCTCCGCCGGATGGAGAAGGAGGGATTCCTGCCGGTGCCCCTGAGCGCTTTGCTCCTTGTCGCCGACGCGGCCGCCGACGTCTTCGCCCACCTGGAGGAATCCGTCGTCGCGCGACGATGAGCAGACGGCGACGGCGACGGCGACGGGGACGGCGACGGGGACGGCGACGGGGACGGGGACGGGGACGGGGACGGCGACGGTGACGGCCCGGCCCGCGGACCCCGACCGCTCGGGGCGGCCCGCGGCAGTCCACCCAACGACGAGGTCGGTCAAGGCCGTTCAGGGCCGTTCACGGTCATCCATGGCACTGCCCGGCGATGGACCGCATCGCGTCGCCGTACGCGCGACACGTGAAGATGCGTCGTGCACGCGTGGAGACGCGTCGCGACAGGTCTAGGGCATCACCCCGCACAGGATGTCCAGCGCGCCCTTCCACGCGCTGTCCGGGGGCGCCGCGTAGTTCACGACGAGCGCGTCCTGGCGGGGCAGCCGCCGGCCGGACTCCGGTGTCTCGTAGCGGAACTCGGCGAGCCCGCTGACCGCGAGGCCCCGCCGCGCCGCCTCCCGCGTCACCGACTGCTCCGTTCCGCTGGGGAGTTCGACGACCGCCTGCAGCCCGGCGGCCATGCCCCGCACGTGGACGTGGGGGGCCCTGTGGGCCAGGGCCGTGACCAGTTGCTCGCGGCGGCGCCGGTAGTGCAGACGCATCGCGCGCACATGACGGTCGTAGGCGCCCGACGTCAGGAACTCGGCGAGCGTGAGCTGTTCGAGCGCGCTCGACATGTAGTCGCCGTACCCCTTGGCCGCGACGATCTCCGGGACCAGTTCCGGCGGCAGGACCATCCAGCCCAACCGCACCCCGGGCGCCAGTGACTTGCTCACCGAGCCGAAGTACACCACCCGGTCCGGGCCGAGGCCCTGGAGGGCGCCCACCGGTTGACGGTCGTATCTGAACTCCCCGTCGTAGTCGTCCTCCAGGATCAGCCCGCCCGTGCGCCGCGCCCACTCGACAGCCGCCGTGCGCCGGTCCGGTCGCAGCGCGACCCCCGTCGGGTACTGGTGGGCGGGGGTCATCAGGACCGCGCCGATGCCCTCCATCCGCTCCAAGTCGTCGGTCAGCGCGCCGTGTTCGTCGACGAGGAGGGACGGCGTGCGCAGGCCGGCCTCGGTCAGCAGGTCGCGATAGAGGTCGAGTCCGTACGACTCGACGGCCACCGCCCGTACCCGCCGTGCCCCGAGCGCGCGTGCCATCAGCGCGAGGCCGTGGTGGAAGCCGGAGCAGACGACGATCCTCTCCGGATCGGCGAACACCCCGCGGGCCCGCGCCAGATAGTCCGCGAGGGCGGTGCGCAGACGGATCTGGCCGAGGGCGTCGCCGTAGCCGAAGGCGTCGTGCGGTGCCGCGGTCAGGGCGCGGCGGGCGGCGGTGAGCCACTGCGCGCGGGGGAAGTTGGCGAGGTCCGGCGACCCGGGACGCAGGCCGTACGCAGGACCCTTCCGGGCCGGTCGCGCGCGAGGGGCGGCGGTCTCGGCGCGGCTCGGCTCGGCCCGCTCCGCCACCCGGGTCCCGGAGCCTTGCCGGGCGGTGAGCCAGCCCTCCGCGACGAGTTCGGCGTAGGCGTCGGTGACGGTGTTGCGGGAGACACCGAGATCGGCGGCGAGCGAGCGGGTCGGTGGCAGCCGGGTGCCGGGCGCCAGCCGCCCCGTACGCACGGCTTCACGGAGCGCGTTCGTGAGACCGGCGCGCAGTCCGCGGCCGCGCGGTTCCAGATCCAGATGGAGGTCGGTGCCGGGGTCCGCGCCGGGTCCGGAGGGCGAGCCGGGCCCCGAATTGGTCTGGGAATCAGTCACGGGAATGGACCCTACTCCAGTGCCATTGGAGGGCTAGCGTTGCAGTCGTGAACACGAACGAAACGCATGAGAACCACATCAATCGAAACAAACGTGGCGATCCGTGAAAACGGTACGCGTGAAGGAGATCATGATGAGTACCGATCCCTCCCTCGCGCGGCGGCTCCCGCCGGCCCGTGCCGTCGACGAGTTCGTGCTCGCCACCGTCCTGCTCTTCGTCGCGGTGACGGCCGTACGGTGGCTGCGCGACCCGGGTTCCGCGTTCTGCGTCGCCGACCTCGACACCGCGATCACCGTCATCGGTGCCTTCAGCGGGACCGTCCTCACCCTGCTCATCCTGACCCCGCAGGGCAGGCGCAGCGGGGGACACATGAATCCCGCCGTGACGGTCTCCCTGTGGCTGATGGGCGCCTTCCCGGGACGCGGCGTCCTGCCCTACGTGCTGGCCCAGCTCGCCGGTTCCGCCGCGGGGACAGGGCTCGCACGTCTCGTGTGGGGGCGTCCGGTCACCCTCCCGTCGGTGGACTACGCCGCGATCCGGCCCGCGCCCGGCTGGCCGTCCTCGTCCGTCTTTCTCGCCGAGGCGGGAGGCATGGCGGCCATCGTCCTCGTGGTCGGGTTCCTCCTGGCCCACACCCGCCTCGCGCGTCTTCTGCCGTACGCCATCGGACTGTCCGTCGCGCTGGTGATCACACTCCTCGGCACCCGCAGCGGGGGCTCGGCCAACCCGGCCCGCCAGTTCGGGCCCGCCGTACTCGCCGGCCGGACGGAGGACCTGTGGATCTATCTGGTGGCACCGGTCCTGGGAGCCGCGCTGGGCGCCTGGCTCGACCGCCTCCTCGGCAGGCTCCGGGTCCGGCTCGGGCTCCGGTCCCGGCTTCCGGCAGGTGCGACGCGGGTGGCGGCGAGCACCGACCCGTCGAACGAGGACGGTGTCCCCGCCCTCGCCATGGAGAGGCACGCCGCCCTGCGCGTGTCGGACCGGGCGACCGTCCCCGCCTCAACCGTGTCCGTACAAGATGAAAACCCTGACGACCGAAAGGACTGATTCGTCCATGAACATCCTCGTAGCCGGTGCGACCGGCGCGGTGGGCCGACTTCTCGTCCCCCTGCTGCTGAAAGAAGGACATCAGGTCACGGGAGTCTCCCGCACCCCCGAAGGGGCCGAGCGAGTACGACGGCAGGGCGCGTCCGCCGTCCAGGCGGACGCGTTCGACAGGGACGGCCTGCGACGGGTGATGGCCGCGACCGCCCCGGACGCGGTGATCCACCAGCTCACCGCCCTGTCGGACGCCGACGGGGAGACGACCAACCGGCTGCGCCGCGAGGGCACGCGCAATCTCGTGGACGCGGCCAGGGCCGCCGGAGTGGAACGGATCGTCGCCCAGTCGATCTCCTGGGCGTACGTACCGGGAGAGACCCCGGCCGACGAGACCGAACCGCTGGACATCGGCGCGGCCGAGCCCCGAGGAGGGATGGTGGACGGCATCCGGGCACTGGAGGAGACCGTGGCCGAGATGGGGACCGGAGTGGCACTGCGCTACGGCATCCTGTACGGCCCCGGCACCTGGTACGCACCGGGTGGCGCCGTGGCCGCGGCCCTGGCCGGCGACCCGGACGCGCGTCTTCTCGCCAACCTGGAGGCGGATCGCTCGGTGACCTCGTTCGTGCACGTCGCCGACGCCGCAAGGGCCACCGTGGCCGCCCTCGACTGGCCGTCCGGGCCGGTCAACATCGTGGACGACGAGCCTGCGGAGGGCCGTCACTGGCTGCCGGTCCTGGCCGCCGCCCTCGGCGTGCCCGCACCCGAGACGCGGACAGGACGGCAGAACGGAGCGAGGGGCGCCTCCAACGAACGGGCCCGCTCGATGGGATGGGAACCCGAGCGCACGTCGTGGCGGTACGGCTTCGCCGCACAGGATGTCTGACACACCGGACCGACGCACGGGGGACGGCACGCGGGTGTCACCCGGGGCGAACCGGTGACGCCCGAGGCGCCGGACCGCCGTGCTCTCCACCACCCACCGCCCGGGTGAGCGCACGCGCCGCCTCGTCGAAGCGGTACAGATCCCGCGGCGCCTCGCCGTGACACAGCAGGGCCTCGGCGAGCGCGGGCCGGCCGCCCGGCCGCTGTGCGACCGCGAGGGCCCGCGTCGCCGGGTCCAGGGCCGCCGTCACCGCTCCGGAGTTGCGGCACGCGTACGACACCTGCAACAGCCCGGACCCGGCGCGGGTCGTCGTCGAGGGCGTCGGCGGCCTCCGCCGCCGCGTGCCAGAGGGGCGCCGGGTCGACGTGATCCTCCGGGCGGTTCAGCAGCGGGCCCACCGCGCGGGCGAGCGCCCACGCGGGCCCGTACGGAGACCACGCCGATGAGCGCCGGCACCCGCTCCCGCCGTATCGCATGCCCCCGTCCGCCGCTCGCCACCGGCCCGCGTCCCCCGGTGGGTGCGTCTGCCCCGTGATCCGGGCCCACGGCCACACCGGACAGTAAAGCGGGGCGCCCCGCCTGGCGGCAGGGCCGGGCCAACTCCACTTCGGCGGCGTTCGGTTCACCCCGTTCCCGGGGCACGCCGGCGGGCAGCGGCGCGGATCCGCGATCGGCCTCCGGGGCCGGCGGGCCCCGGTACGGTTCGTCCGGTGAACGTGAACGTGAACATGGACGCTGACGTGGACGGGTGGGAGTCGGGGCACCGGGCCGCGTACGGCTGCGGGGCGTGGGAGCGGGCCTGCCATCAGGGGGGCGTGCTGGTCGCCTGGCACGAGGAGCAGGAGCGCGGCTTCGGCGCCCCGGCATCCCGGGGGTTCCGCGCGCCTCTCGGTCCGCGTGCCAAGTGGCCCTGGGGAAGCGGCCCGCACACCGTGGCCCTGTTGCTCTGGCGGACCGCCCACGACGCCGGGATCCTGGTCGACGAGGTTCTCCTGGCCGACACCCTGCGTCATTGCGACCCCGCGGCCGTGCCCCTGGCGGCCGGCCCCCTGCCCGACGCCGCCAGGAAGGGCGGCGTCGGGGTCGGCAGCGCCGAGGCGGTGGCCGGGGTCGGGCACGTACTGCGGGCACACATCGAGGCCGAACTCCCCGGACCCCGCGCCGCCGGAGTGCGGTTGACGCTCGGCTACCGGGTCCGGGAAGTGCTGGCGACACCCGACTGGGACCGGGGCGACTGGTCTGCGGCCCTCGTCCTGGCACGTCAGGCCATGGGGCGGGCGGACGACCTCCGGGAGCGGGGGGCGTGGCAGCCCACCGCCCGTGAGCGGTCCACCTGGGCGCGCGTCGGTCCGGACCGGAAACCGGACGACGAACGCGCCGCCCCCGGAGGCCGGGTGTCGGGCCTCCTGACGCGGGCCGCACGCCTGGTCGCCCTCGCCGACGCGCTGTCCACCGACGCCGACACACTCCCGCGCGACAGCCACGGAGGCCCCGGCCCGCTGGCACAGGTGCTCGTGACCACGGCCCGTGCGTGCGACGCACTGCGGACGAGCGCGGACGAGCTGGGGCGACTGTGGGCGGCCGGCCCGCGGGAGCCCGCGGACCCGTCCTCCTGGGAACTGGCCCACGTACCGGACGCGTTGCGGATCCAGACCGAGGAGACGGAAGACCTGCTGCGGGCGGTCGACGTCTTCCTGTGGGTCCTCACCTGTAGCTGACCGGCACAGGCGCGCCGCCACGGGCCGTCGCGGCCGGCCCGTACCCGGTCACCGCCGTCGGCTGTCCACGGGCACGCGTCAAGGCGCCCTGTGCCCACCTCGGTCGGTGGCGCGCAGGTGGCGCAGGTAGGCGGCGGGGTCGGGGTGCTTCGCGTCCTGCGCGCCGGAGCGGTGCAGTTCCAGGCGGCCGTCCGGGTGCAGACGGAGGGTGGTGGTCGCCGCGCGAGGCGGGGAGCCCGGGATGTCCGGGGTGGTGCCGGCAAGCGCGGCCGGGTCGAGGACGGGAACACCCTCGGGGAACATGGCGCGAGCCTGGACCGCGGTCGGCGCCGGTGGCCGGCCGGTGCGGTTGGCGCTGCTGACGTACAGGACGGGGTGCTCGTCCAGGACCGCCCGCAGGGGGCTCCAGCGGGCGCCGAACAGCAGGGTCCAGCCGTCCTGGGTGGCCGGGTCCAGCCAGCCGGGTGGCGTGTGGTCGTGGCGCAGCGGGGCCAGCACCGTGACACGTTCGTCGGCCAGCAGCC
Organism: Streptomyces sp. NPDC059668; assembly: GCF_042734135.1. Classification (NCBI taxonomy): domain Bacteria; kingdom Bacillati; phylum Actinomycetota; class Actinomycetes; order Kitasatosporales; family Streptomycetaceae; genus Streptomyces; species Streptomyces sp. NPDC059668. The sequence continues at coordinate 132,976 of NZ_JBHWEL010000017.1, forward strand.
GGCGGGCGGCCGCGGCCGCGTGCGGTGCCAGGTCGAGTGCCCGCAGGACGAGGTCGGTGGTGCGCGGGTGATGGGTCCACAGGGCGACGGGCTGGTCGACGGGCCGGCCCTTGGCCCGGTTGACCGCGTGCGCCGTGGTCGCGGCGACGACGAAGGTCAGGGGTGCGGGATTGGGCAGTACGGCGGCCCGGCCCAGGGACAGGCTCGCGCGTACGGCGTCGACGTCGGCGTTCCGCGGCGCGGTCATCGCGGGGTTCGGGCGGTGGGGACGGTCAGGCCGGCTAGGTGGTCGCTGAAGTCCCCCTCGTCGATCACCGCGTGTCCCTGCCGATAGGCGTGTGACTTCACCCAGGCGAGCGCGGTGCGTGTCCGGTCCGGGTCTAGCCGGTGTCCCAGCCGCGCGGCGACGGCCGTGATCACCCGGGCGCTCGCGAGATGGGTGAGGACCACGCGGGGCTCGATGCCGAGGAGCGCGCGGGGGTCGTAGGGCTCGAACAGACGGGGATGGACGAACGGGGTGCCGGTGGAGATGGTGCCGACGCCGTCCCCCACGATCGGTGTGGTCACACCCAGCGGCGCGCCGGTCTCCGCGGCCACCATGCGGGCGATGCCGGGCAGCAGGGTCAGGTCGGGCGCGGTCCACCACGGGGCGCGGCCGTCGCCCAGGAGTTCACGGGTGCGGTCGGGGCGGTAGGCGAGCAGGAACAGGAGCTGTTCGGTGGCGACCATACCGCTGCGCTCGGCGATGCCCAGCCAGGACGAGGACAGGATCCGGACGCCGGCCCGCAGCGCCTGAAGGGTGTTGGCCAGAGCGAGGCCGAGGTCGTTGTGCAGGTGCGAGGCCAGCACCACGTCGTCGCCCGCACGGCGGCGTACGGCGGTGAACATGGCCGCCGCGTCCTGCGGCAGTTGGTCGCCGACCGTGTCCGCCAGCACCACCACCCCGGCGCCGGCCTCGGTCATCCGCGCGGCGTGCTCGCCGGTCAGGGCGTGATCGGCCCGGGAGGCGTCGGCCAGACACACATCGACGGCCACCTCGTCGTCGGTGTCCCTGGCCTGCGCGACCAGCGAAGCGCCGGCGGTCAACGCCCGCTCGGCGGAGCCGTGGGTCATCACCTGGGCCATGGCCTCGGACGCGGGCACGATGACCATGATCCTGGCGTGCGCGCTGCCCCGGACCGCGGCCAGGGCCTGGCGTACGTCACCGGCGGTGCCCCGGCACACCGCGGACACGCTCACCGTCCCCCCGGCCTCCACCGCCACCTGCCGGACGGCTTCGAACTCCTCCGCGCACACGGCGGGGAACCCGGCGGCGAACACCACGTGCCGGGGGCCGTCCGCCCCGAAGATCCGCCCCTGGGCACAGGCCAGACGCACCCGGAAGTCGGCCGTCATCAGGGTTTTGGCCTGCGCCCCGTCCCGCGGAGACTCCTCCCACAGCACCACCCGACCCGCCCGCGCGGACTCGCGCACCCCGTCGACCGCCACCGTCACACCCTTCGCTCACGGACCGTGCACGGCGGGCCCGTCACGCCCCCGGAGAACGATCACCCGGAGCGGGTTCCTGCCGCAGGCACAGCGGGGGAGTTTCACACGATCGGGTAAGGACGGCCCTCGGAACGGTTGGGCCGCGCGAGGGGATTCCGTCGGACGCGGCATCTCCGTCGTGACGTGTACGAGCCCCCGGGCCCGACTCGTCATCCCGCTGCCCGATCCGCCCGATCCGACCCGCCCAGACTCGACCCGCCCAGACTCGACCAGACTCGACCCGACCCGACCCGACCCGACCCGACCCGACCCGACCCGACCCGACCCGACCCGACCCGACCCGACCCGACCCGACCCGACCCGACCCGACCCGACC